>NZ_JBGDOX010000007.1:0-294940 GCF_046558195.1 Salmonella sp. 5800
TGGGCCCGAACGTGGCCGGGGTGATTGGCTCGGCCATTGCGGCGGGCGTGATGCTCAAGTACGTGCTGGCGATGTAATAGTGGATGGGATACGCATGTCGTATCCCATTTTCATCCAAATTTTTTCTGAAAGAAAAGTAAGTATGAACTGGTTCAGGTTCCGGTGATGCCGAATGCAAGAAAATACCGTAATTAAATATCTAAATACCAATATGTTTATACGGGAAATTACACGCTGGTTTGCCAGACGCTCGTTTCAAAACCGGATATTTCTACTGATCCTGTTTACATCCACCATCGTGATGCTGGCAATCACCTGGTATCTGACCGATATCACGAAAGAGCGCCTGCATTATCAGGTGGGCCAACGTGCGCTTATTCAGGCAATGCAAATATCCGCTATGCCAGAATTAGTTGAAGCCGTAGAGGCGCATGATTTGTCACGCATCAAAGCGCTGATTGACCCAATGCGCTCGTTTTCGGATGCGACTTACATTACCGTTGGCAACGAAAAAGGTCAGCGACTGTATCACGTCAACCCGGATGAGATCGGCAAATATATGGAGGGCGGCGATAGCGACGACGCGCTGTATAACGCTAAAAGCTACGTATCGGTGCGCAAAGGTTCATTAGGCTCTTCCTTACGTGGTAAATCCCCGATTCAGGACAGTACCGGTAAAGTCATCGGTATTGTTTCCGTCGGCTATACTCTGGAACAGTTGGAGAGCTGGCTTAACTTACAAATCAGCTCGTTGCTGTTCCCGATGGCGTTACTGCTGCTGGTACTGTTGTACTGCGCCCGCCGCTTCTCGCTGCATATTAAAAAGCAGATGCTTAACATGGAGCCGCAGCAGCTTTCACAACTATTAATTCAGCAAAGCGTGTTGTTTGAGTCGGTATTTGAAGGGTTGATCGCCATTGACTCCCATCACCGTATTACCGCCATTAACCAAACGGCTCGCCGCTTACTGAATCTGAGCCAACCGGAGTCTGAACTCATTGGCTATGCAATCCACCATATCGTGTTGCCGGAGGCCTTCTTTTACGATGCGCCGCAAAAAAACAAAAAAGATGAGATCGTCACCTTTAACCAAATGAAAGTCATCGCCAGTCGCATGGCGGTCATTATTGACAGCCAGCCTCAGGGCTGGGTTATTAGCTTTCGCAACAAAGACGATATCAATACACTCAGCCTGCAGTTAAGTCAGGTGCGGCAATACGCCGATAACCTGCGCGCCGTGCAGCATGAGCATCGCAACCTTATTTCCACCATTGCCGGACTGCTGTTCCTGAAGCGCTACGATAATGCGCTGGCGCTGATTCAGCAGCAGTCGGAAAGCCACCAGAAAGTACTCGATTTTATTTCCCATAATTTCCGTGACCACCACCTTGCGGGGCTATTAATCGGTAAATATTATCGGGCAAAAGAGCTGGGGCTGGAGCTGATTTTCGATCCTTCAAGCTTTGTTGAACACCTGCCGTCATCGCTCTCGCATAATGAATGGATTTCGATTGTTGGCAATTTATTGGATAACGCCTATAACGCCACCCTGCTCAATCGCGAAGGCTCGCGACAGATTGAGTGCCTGATCAACAGCGAAGGTAATGAAGTCATTATTGAAGTTGCCGATCAGGGATGTGGTATTGACGAAAATATCCGCCAGCATATTTTCGAGCGTGGAGTGACCACCCACAACAACGGCGATCACGGAATTGGATTATGGTTGGTGCACAGCTACGTCAAGCAGGCCAATGGCGACATTATCGTCGATAACAATAATCCTTTTGGCACCATTTTTACCCTCTATATCCCTTTTACCAGAGAAGAATAACATGGATAGCATTACGACACTCATCGTTGAAGACGAACCGATGCTAGCGGAAATCCTGGTGGACACCATCAAGCTTTTTCCCCAGTTTTCAATCGTCGGCATCGCAGACAAACTGGAAAGTGCAAAGAAGCAAATACGCCTCTATCAACCACAGTTAATTCTATTGGATAATTTTTTACCCGATGGCAAAGGGATCGATTTAATTCGTCATACCATCAGCACCAACTACACGGGGCGAATTATTTTCATTACCGCCGACAATCATATGGATACCATCAGCGATGCCTTACGCATGGGCGTATTCGATTATCTGATTAAGCCGGTACATTATCAGCGCCTGCAACATACCCTGGAGCGGTTCACCCGTTACCGCAGTTCATTACGTTCCAGTGAGCAGGCAAACCAGACGCACGTTGATGCCTTATTTAATATCCAGGCCAAAGAACAAACCGCAGAACCGAATAGCGGACTGCGGGGAATTGATGAAAACACCTTCAACCGGGTACGACAAATATTCGCCGACCCGCAGGCAGTACATACAGCAGACACTCTGGCGCAAATTCTGGGCAGCAGTAAAACCACTGCCCGACGCTATCTGGAACAAGGCGTGAAAAATAACTTTCTCGAAGCGGAGATCAGCTACGGGAAAGTGGGCAGGCCGGAGAGACTCTATCGCGGCAAAGTATGAGATTATGGCGCCAACATGTAATTACGGCGCATAGGCAAACACCTCAGCCACCCACTGACGAAAACCGTCCACATCCAGCGCCAGCGCCACCTGCGCGTTGGCGGGCTGCCCCAGACGCCCTTCAATATCTACCACCGTGGTACCGGCGGTATATTGCCCCTGCGTTTCTACGGCCACAAAACAGGATTGCAGGGTAAAAAGCTCCGGACGCACCAGCCAGGCGATCGCGCAGAGATCGTGCATCCGGACGCCAGTGCGCATACTACCGCTGCGATAATGGTTGAACAGGCTGTGCAACATCTTACCGGTGCGATTCAGCGCGGGCAGTTTACTCAGAAAATCTGGCGAGAGCATTGCCTGATTGGTGACGTCCAGCCCACACATCACAATCTCCAGACCGCTGCGGAACACCAGCGCCGCGGCCTCCGGATCGACAGCAATGTTAAATTCAGCATTAGGCGTAAAATTGCCGCGCCCTGCGGAACCGCCCATCAACACCAGACGGCGAATGTTACACGCACACTCCGGATAGTGCATCAGTAGCAACGCAATATTGGTCAATGGCCCAATCGCCACTAATGTCATGGGCTCCGGGGCGTTCATCAACACATCCCGGATAGCGATAAACGCAGGCTTCGCCAGCGGTTGGCGCTGATGGTCGACAAAATCATAGCCTTCCATACCGGATTCGCCGTGGACGTATGCCGCATCGCGTAACGGACGCAGCAGCGGCGTCGCAGCCCCTTGTGCAAGTGGCACATCGGCGTCCCAGAAATGCAGAAGCTGCAACGCATTACGGGTCGTTTTTTCAACGGAAACATTGCCTGCGACGGTGGTTATCAGTTGCAGATCAAGCTCGGGGGCAAACAGCGCAGCGGCAATCGCAGCCGCGTCATCAATGCCCGGATCGGTATCAAGAATAATGTGTAGGGATGCTGTCATTAATGCTCTCCTGACCTATTGTTTTATATCTTCATACTCAGCGCGACTGATACAGGTATCAGGCACATCGTCATCCGTCACCAGACGCGGACTTAGCTTATTACCTTCGACAAACGGAACTAATGGGCAAAAACGCCCTGGCGATACTTTGTTTTCCTGCCACTGAATATCAAGCGATTCGCGCTCAGCGCCGGGTTTTTCTGCCTGAATCACGGTACGAATATTATCGGTTAGCCGAAAAGGTTGACACGTCTCATCAAGGCTAAAAGGCGGCGCCAAATGACCATTTTTACGTACGAGCGGATAAATAATACGCCCATCAGCGTAGGAAGGTATCACGTAGCAGTTATACATTTTGCCTTTGCTTATCACAGGCTGAAAGTAGCTTTCACCGCGATCGATCAGTTCAATCGTTTTTCCTTTCCAGCGATACACATTGACGCCATGGCTGCAGCAACCGCCGCGCCAATAGCTGACAATCTGTTTATGTTCAGCATCGATCTCTGGTGAAGTGATTTCCTGATAAGACGCTGGCGCATCAACATAACGCTGTTTGGCGGGGTCATAGAGCCATGTTTGTACTGGAGCATCCGGCCCAGCAAGTAACTCTGTTACAATCGACAGATCCGGGTAGCCATCAAAATTGACATCCCCCCATTGAGGCATAAACGGGCTACAAGTGCCCACCGAGGCGGTATCTAAGGTCTGTATGAGTTTACCATCACGGTATAATTTTATCGCCGAAATGGCCGGCGTATTGCCGCAATCAATCTCTTTGGAAGGGTCGTAACCCCCTGCATCATTCGTGTTCGTGACCAGCACAATATCAAGGGAGTTTTTAGGTTTGAGGTAGATAAGAGCAACAGGAAAATGTCGTTTTTTATCTGCGGACGTCCATTCGCCTTTAATCTCACTGCTGGAGATTTCCGCATTCCAGTAACCCGAAAGCGCCTTTACGCGTTCTTCAAGATGTACCTCTTTATCCTGGAGCGAGCCGCGTAGAACAATCACTGCCTTGTGCTGATTGCAAGGTTCATAGCAGTAATACCCATTAAGAGAGTTACCAAATCGCGTGATATTAACGTTTACCGATTTCCCCGCGATAGTCCCGGTATAGTTTCGCTCCCAGGCGGGTAGCTCCAGCACCGTGGCGCTTGCCACGTCCATCCAAAAGCCGATGGCGAGTAACGTTGCCAATCCATATTTTATTTTGCCCATTTCCCTTATCCCTGTAGGCATTACAACCCAAAAACCAGCAACGATTGTGCTGGTTTTTCAGATGAATAGCAAAAAGGTGGGGCATTAGCAACGGATGACAACTACGCCTTATTTTTCCTGTCGCACATTGAATATCAAAAGAAATTCTTAAGATCTGGTCAGCGTAGCGTCATCAGGCAGATTTCTGAATTATGAAATCTTATTCGACCTCACGAACATCCACACGCAGCTCTTTCGGCACTTCGAAAACAATATTTTCTTCGCGCCCCTCAAGCGTGACAGCTTCGCCGCCGCCAAACTCGCGCAGACGCGCAATAACATTCTGCACCAGAATATCCGGCGCGGAAGCGCCAGCGGTGACGCCGACGCAGGCGGCTTCTTTCACCCACGCCTCCTGGATATCCGCCGCATCGTCGATAAGAAACGCGGTTCTTCCCATCCGTTGGGCCAGTTCCGCCAGCCGGTTAGAGTTAGAAGAGTTTTTCGAGCCGACCACCAGCACCACGTCAGCCTGCTCCGCCAGCGCCCGCACCGCTTCCTGACGATTAGTAGTGGCATAGCAAATATCGTCTTTGCGCGGGCCGACGATTTTCGGAAAGCGTTTACGCAGCGCATCAATCACATCGGACGTATCGTCCACGGAAAGCGTGGTTTGCGTCATGAAGGAGAGCTTGCCTTCATTTTTGACATTCAGCGTCCAGACGTCCTCTGGCGACTCAACCAGATACATCCCCCCTTCCGGGTTGCTGTACTGGCCCATGGTGCCTTCCACTTCCGGGTGCCCGGCGTGGCCGATGAGAATAGATTCCTCACCGCGACGGCTGGCGCGCGCCACTTCCATATGGACTTTCGTCACCAGCGGGCAGGTGGCGTCAAAAACGGTAAGATCGCGGCTTTTCGCCTCGTTACGCACCGCCTGGGAAACCCCATGAGCGGAGAAGATCAGAATGGCGCCATCCGGCACTTCGCTAATTTGCTCTATAAAGATCGCCCCGCGCTGGCGCAGGCTGTCCACTACATAGCGGTTATGCACGACTTCGTGCCGAACGTAAATTGGCGCGCCGTAAATAGCGAGCGCATTTTCAACAATGCTGATAGCGCGGTCTACCCCGGCGCAAAAACCGCGTGGGTTGGCCAACAGGATCTGCATGTTTATGCCTCCAGCGCCGGATCGATTTCCAGCACTTCAATATCAAAGTGAACGGTATGCCCGGCCAGCGGATGGTTAAAATCAACGGTAATCGAGTCGCCGTTGATTTCGCGAATCACGCCAGGCATTTCGCTGCCATCCATTGCGGTAAAAAGCATAATCGCCCCGACTTCCGGTTCGCCCGCCGCCATAAACTCACGGCGCGAGAAATACTGGATCAAGTCCGGACTGGGGACGCCAAACGCGGCGTCAGGCTCCAGCGAAAACGCTTTCTTTTCCCCTTCTTTCAACCCCAGAAGCTGCTGCTCCAGACCTTCGGAAAGCGAGGTATCGCCAAGACGGAACAGGGCTGGCTTGCCGTTATTGCGGGTAGATTCCGCCGTTGAGCCATCATCCAGTTTCAGGGTGAAGTGAACGAGGATCGCGCTGTTGCTCTGTACGGATTTAGACATGCAAATTGCTCACGTGTTTTGCCCGGAGGCACAAAGAACGATAAAACCGTAGGCCGGATAAGGCGTTTTCACCGCCATCCGGCACCACGTTTGCCTGATGGCGCTGCGCTTATCAGGCCTACAAAACCGGATAAGCGCCACCCGGTATTTACGCTTATGCCTGTTCTTTCGCTGTCGGCTTCGGCAAAAAGCCTTCCAGTACTATCAGCGCCGCGCCGATACAGATCGCGCTATCGGCAAGGTTGAACGTCGCGAAATGCCAGTCGCCGACGTAAAAATCGATCATATCGACAACGAAGCCGTGCCACAGACGATCGAACAAATTCCCCAGCGCGCCGCCGATGATTAACGCATAAGCGATGTTATTCAGCTTCTGCGTCGCTTTCGAGCGATACATCATCACCAAAAGAATTACGCAGATCCCTATCGCAATCCCGGCAAAGAACCAGCGCTGCCAGCCGCCGCTATCCGCCAGGAAGCTAAAAGCCGCGCCGTAGTTACGCGCATAATGCAGATTAAGCGACGGGAACAGCCCTACCGTATCCCCCAGAGCGAAATTCTGGAGGATCAGGTATTTGCTGCCCAAATCGATAATCAGCACGACTACTACCAGCCATAGCCAGCGTAGTCCTGTTGAACAGAGTGGTTTACTCATCAGGCAAATTTACGTTGTTCGCCATTACCGGCGATGTTGCTGACACAGCGTCCGCAGATATCTGCATGTTCCGCCACCTTGCCGACATCAGTAGTGTAGTGCCAGCAGCGCGGACACTTATCACCCTCGGCACGCGTTACCACTGCCTGAACTGTCGTATTACCAGCATTGTACTGAATATTTTCATCATCAATACCCCCCGCTTGCTCAGAAATCACGAACTGGGAAGTAATGAAGATAAATCTGACCTCTTCACCCAACAGTTTCAGCTTCTTAATCGTACCGTTAGCATCGTCAGCATATTTCAGCGTCACTTTTGCTTCCAGGTTCGATTTGATGCCATTGGCTTTCTGATTTTCCAGCTCTTTGTTGACCTGGTCCTTGATATAGCGGACATCGTCCCAGAATGCGTCATTAAATTCTTCATTCTCTTCCAGGCCAAACAACCCGTCGTACCATTCGCCGGTGAAGACATATTTTTCACGCTCGCCCGGCAGGTAGCCCCAGATTTCATCAGCCGTGAAGGACATGATCGGCGCCATCCAGCGAACCAGCGCCTCTGCGATATGATACAGCGCAGTCTGGCAGCTACGACGCGCGACGCTATCGGCCTTCGCGGTGTACTGGCGGTCTTTGATGATGTCGAGGTAGAACGAGCCCATTTCAACGGAGCAGAAGCGCATCAGGCGCTGTACCACTTCATGGAAGTCGTAAGCTTCGTATGCCTTCAGAATCTCTTGCTGCGCCGTTTTCGCGCAGCCCACCGCCCACCTGTCCAGCACCACCATCTCTTCCGGTTTGACCATATCGGTAGCCGGATTGAAGCCATTGAGGTTCGCCAGCAGGAAGCGCGCGGTATTACGGATACGACGATAGCTGTCGGCGGCGCGTTTGAGGATCTCGTCAGAGACCGCCATTTCGCCGGTATAGTCAGTAGACGCCACCCACAGACGCAGGATATCCGCGCCCAGTTTATTCATCACATCCTGCGGCGATACGGTGTTACCGATGGACTTGGACATCTTGCGCCCCTGACCATCGACGGTGAAACCGTGAGTCAGTACCTGGCGGTATGGCGCTTTGCCTTTCATCGCCACGCTAATCATCAGGGAGGACATAAACCAGCCGCGATGCTGGTCAGAGCCTTCCAGATACATATCGGCAGCGTGACCGGCGAATTCCGGACGTGCGTCAACCACGGAGTAACTGGTGGAACCGGAATCAAACCAAACGTCCAACGTATCCGGAACTTTCTCGTATTGATCAGCATCTTCGCCGAGGATCTCTTTCGGGTCGAGATCCCACCATGCCTGGATACCGTCAACTTCGACGCGTTTCGCCACCTCTTCCATCGCCGCCAGAGTACGCTCAATCGGCAGTAGCTCCTGCGTTTCTTTATGCACGAACAGCGACATCGGTACGCCCCAGGTACGCTGACGTGAGATACACCAGTCAGGACGGTTAGCGACCATTGATTCAATACGCGCCTGACCCCAGTCCGGGATCCACTGAACGCCTTTGATCTCTTTCAGGGACTGTTGACGAAGCCCTTCTTTATCCATGCTGACGAACCACTGCGGGGTCGCGCGGAAAATGATCGGCGTTTTGTGACGCCAACAGCACGGATAGCTGTGCTGCATTTTTTCGACATGCAGTAGCGCGCCTTTTTCTTTCAGCAGTTCAATAACGATATCGTTCGCTTTGAAGACGTTAACACCGTCAAGCGTTGGATATGTGCCTGGCAGGTAAGCGCCGTCCGGCCCAACCGGGTTAGCCGTTTCCAGGCCATACTTTTGACCGATCACGTAGTCATCCGGGCCGTGACCAGGGGCGGTATGTACCGCGCCGGTACCGGCGTCCAGGGTGACGTGATCGCCGAGGATCGCCGGCACGTCAAAGCCCATAAACGGATGGGTAAAGCGCAGCAGTTCCAGCTCCGCGCCTTTAACTGTGCCGAGAATGGTGTATTCAGCCGCGCCAATACGCTGCATGACGCTTTCAACCAGATCTTTCGCCAGAATCACCGCCTGGCCGTCAATCTGCACCAGCGCATAATCAAAGTCCGGCGCCAGGGAGATGGCGCGGTTAGCCGGTAGTGTCCACGGCGTGGTGGTCCAGATAACCAACGAGATCGGGCCGCTCACGCCCGGCAAACCAAACTTCGCTTTCACCGCATCCTGATCGACGGCGCGGAACGCCACGTCGATAGACGGCGACGTTTTGTCGTAATATTCAACTTCCGCTTCCGCCAGCGCGGAACGGCAGTCAACGCACCAGTGCACCGGCTTAGCGCCTTTGTGCAGATGACCGTTTTTGATAATTCTGCCCAGCGCGCGGATGATGTTGGCTTCGGTTTTGAAGTCCATGGTCAGGTACGGATGCGACCAGTCGCCCAACACGCCCAGACGAATGAAGTCCTTACGCTGGCCGTCAACCTGAGTGGCGGCATATTCGCGGCACTTGGCGCGGAATTCAGCGGCAGTAAATTTCTCGCCCGGCTTACCGAACTCCTGCTCGACTTTCAGCTCGATAGGCAGACCGTGACAGTCCCAGCCCGGCACGTAAGGCGAGTCAAATCCCGACAGTCCTTTGGACTTCACGATAATGTCTTTCAGAATCTTGTTAACTGAGTGACCAATATGAATGCTGCCATTCGCATATGGAGGGCCATCATGCAGAATGAAGGTTTTTTTGCCTTTTTTGGCCGCACGAATGATGCCGTACAGATCATCATCGGTCCAACGCGCCAGCATTCCCGGTTCACGCTTGGCGAGGTCGCCGCGCATCGGGAACCCTGTTTCCGGCAAATTCAGGGTCGATTTATAGTCACTCATCAGATTCTCGGTTCCGTATTTCGGTTTGATAAACACCGTCAGGATTACACCTGCCCGGCTAGCCCAAAAAACTTGCGGGCCGTTAACTCATCGCGTGCGATTTGCGCTTTTAGCTCATCAAGCGACGCAAATCGCTGCTCATTACGTATCTTTTTACGCAGTATTACATCTATATGGCGACCGTAGAGGTCCATTACAACGTCCAGCAGATGCACTTCCAGTTGTTGACGCACGCCAGCCACCGTTGGACGAGTGCCAATGTTCGCTACGCCGGGTAACGGCTTATCGCCAAGCCCGGTGACTTCCACCGCATAGACCCCTTTTACCGGGGAGACCTGACGGCGCAGCGGTAAGTTCGCCGTCGGGAAGCCAATGGTACGTCCCAGCTCGTCGCCATGAACGACACGCCCGGAAATAGTAAAGGGATGTCCCAGCAGGCTTTCGGCAAGCGCCAGGTTATCTTCCGCCAGCGCCTGTCTCACTGCGGTACTACTGATACGCACGCCGCCTTCACAAAAGGTTTGGGTGCTGGAAACCGCAAAACCATACTCCGCCCCCGCCTTCTGTAATAACAAGAAATCGCCCGCGCGGCTAGCACCAAAGCGGAAATCATCGCCGACGGCAAGAAATTGCACGCCAAGTCGCTCCACCAGCAGTTCGCTGATAAACGTTTGCGCCGTCAAAGCGGCAAAGCGGCGATCGAATTTCACGCACAGCACATAGTCCACGCCGCACTGCGCAAGGTAATGCAGTTTTTCACGCAGGCGCGTCAGGCGGGCGGGCGCTTTATCCGTCGCGAACAGCTCCAGCGGCTGCGGTTCGAAAATCATGACCACCACCGGCAGACCGCGTCTGCGTCCTTCTTCCTGCAAACCCTGCAGTAGAGCGCGATGCCCCCGATGTACGCCGTCGAAATTACCAATGGTCAGCACACACCCATGCGGGGCCTGACTGAGATTATGTATGCCGCGTATCAGCTTCATGTCTGACTCAAAACAGTGAAAATCGCAAGAGTATACCTTGTACAGCGGTCAAGGTTAACCGACTATTGCCCTGAGGAAACATAAAGAAGATGCTTTTCATCGCCATGCGGCAAACTCCGCCCCAAAACCCGCCGCTTAATGCAATTTTTCTCATGGAAAGGCTGTATTCACAGCACGCAAGCTGGTAGAATCCTGCGCCATCACTACGCAACGAGTGCTGCAATTTAAACGGCGCTTATTTGCACAAATCCATTGACAAAAGAAGGCTAAAAGGGCATATTCCTCGGCCTTTGAATTGTCCATATAGAACACATTTGGGAGTTGGACCTTGGCTAATATCAAATCAGCTAAGAAGCGCGCCGTTCAGTCTGAAAAGGCTCGTAAGCACAACGCAAGCCGTCGCTCTATGATGCGTACTTTCATCAAGAAAGTATACGCAGCTATCGAAGCTGGCGACAAAGCTGCTGCACTGAAAGCATTTAACGAAATGCAACCGATCGTGGACCGTCAGGCTGCTAAAGGTCTGATCCACAAAAACAAAGCTGCACGTCATAAAGCTAACCTGACTGCACAGATCAACAAACTGGCTTAATCGCCTGCTTGTTATCAGCTTTGTAAAAAAACCCGCGTAAAGCGGGTTTTTTTATGCCTGCTATCTGCCGTTTTGCTCGTCAACCGCTGGCGCTGATCTCACTCGTTCACGCTCTTACTAATCAGCCTATTTTTTCAGCTATCCCTCCCTTAGTCACATAATACTTGAAAGTTATTTTCTTTCACTGTTTTCCTTTTTTTATTTCATTACTGAAAAAATTGTGACCATCTTAGCAAATAAAAACATCGCTCATTCAAAAACTAATAAACGCAATCCTGATGTAAGATTTGATAATTGATTGATGCCGTCGGGTTAACTACTTTTCATGTACACCTTACTCACTCATTTTAATCTGAGGTTAAATTCAGAAACGACATAAAAATAATATTTAAAACTTGCTTAGAAAGTAGAGGTTGTTTTTCTGGGCGTATCGTACCAATATCGGAGTTATCATTATGAGTTCTGTCATTGAGGATACCCAGCCTTCCGGGTCAGCATCATTGTCTTTACTACAGCGTATTAGCTACGGCTCTTTGGATGTGGCGGGTAATCTGCTGTACTGCTTCGGTTCAACGTACATTTTATATTTCTACACAGACGTTGCGGGCATTAGCCTTGCCGTAGCAGGCGTTATCCTGCTGCTGGCGCGTATTATCGATGGCATAGATGCCCCCATATGGGGGATCATCATCGATAAAACGCGTTCACGCTACGGTAAATGTCGTCCCTGGTTTTTATGGTTACCGCTGCCTTTTGCGGTATTCAGCGCGCTGTCATTTTGGTCTCCTGATATCAGTATGACAGGAAAAGCCATCTATGCAGCAATATCTTATATGATTGCCAGCATTCTATTTACCGGACTTAATACACCACTCAGTGCAATATTACCCCTGATGACCTTATCTCCCAAGGAAAGACTGGTTTTAAATTCCTGGCGAATGACCGGTGGGCAAA
The DNA here is from genome assembly GCF_046558195.1 of Salmonella sp. 5800. NCBI lineage: Bacteria > Pseudomonadati > Pseudomonadota > Gammaproteobacteria > Enterobacterales > Enterobacteriaceae > Salmonella > Salmonella sp. 5800. The sequence continues at coordinate 12,300 of NZ_JBGDOX010000007.1, forward strand.
TTGGGGTTTTATTAATGAACGCGACCGCCTTGCCGTTAGTCGCTTTTTTAGGTAACGGTGATGATCACGCTGGTTTTATTTATACGGCAATTACGTTTGCCATTATATCCTGCGCGCTAACGCTCTTTGCGTTTAAAAACATTCGAGAAATGGATACGGATAAAATACAGCATGAACCTAAGTTGCCGATGAAAAAAAGTTTCGCGGCGATGAAAGGTAACTGGCCGTGGATCCTGATGGTGCTGGCTAATCTGATCTTCTGGATTGCCCTACAGCAGCGCAACACGACCATTGTCTATTATCTGACCTACAACCTCGACCGTAAAGATCTGGTACCGCTGATTAACAGCCTGGCGACGATTCAGATCCTGTTTATCATCGCTATCCCCTTCTTTAGCAAATACCTGGCTAAAACCTGGATATGGGTAGGCGGTCTGCTGGTCGCCACGTTTGGCGGCGTCATGATGTGGCTGGCAGCGGACAACATTACTTTCCTCATCGCCGCCTGGATACTCGGCAATATCGGCAGCGGTATCGCCTGCTCAATGCCGTTTGCCATGCTGGGCTTCGCCGTTGATTTCGGCGCCTGGAAGACCGGTATTAAGGCTACCGGCATTCTTATCGCCTTCGGCAGTACCTTCTGCATCAAGATGGGTAGTGGCCTCGGCACCGCTTTCGCCGCCTGGATCATGAACAGTTTTGGCTATGTCCCCAACCATGCTCAGAGTGCTGCGGGTCTGGAGGGAATTATCTGGGCCTTTATCTGGGCACCCGCCCTACTCTTCGCGCTCGCAGCGATCCCACTACTTTTCTTTCGCAAATACGAAGCGATGGAAGAGAAGATTCGCCACGATCTGGAAACCATCAACTCATAACGTTCTTTACCTTCACCCTCGAATATGGGAGGCACCACCATGCCATTTATGCAACAAGACCCGCGTCGTCTGGTCTGGCAGCAAAACGATCGCTATTTATGGATTGAACCCTGGGGCGAGAACAGCCTGCGCGTACGCAGCGGCCGTCATCTGCCGGTAATGAGAAATGAAGACTGGGCATTGACTGAGCCAGTCGCAGAAAGTCAGTGCCACATTGATTATGAGCACCACCAGGCAACGCTGACCAACGGCAAAATTATCGCTATCGTCAATCAAAAAGGACAAGTTACCTTTTACCGCCATCCACACAAACCCCTGTTGCAGGAGTTCTGGCGCCTGCGGGGCGAAATTGGCGAGGATGAATCATCTCACGGCCAGTACGTCAGCGCACTCAACCTTGAGGGACGCGAGTTCCGCCCTATTCAGGGTGGGAAATATTCACTGAAAGCCCGCTTCGAAGCCACCGAAGGGGAAAAAATTTATGGTATGGGGCAGTATCAACAGGCCAACCTGGATCTCAAAGGATGCGTGCTTGAGCTGGCGCAACGTAACTCCCAGGCCTCAGTACCGTTTATGCTCTCCAGTCTGGGCTACGGATTTTTATGGAACAACCCGGCAGTCGGACGCGTAACCTTTGCCCAAAACGTTACCGAATGGGAAGCGCAGGTCAGCGAACAGTTAGACTACTGGATCACGGCTGGCGATACCCCGGCAGAAATTAGCCGGGCTTACGCGCTGGCTACCGGCACGCCGCCGATGATGCCGGACTACGCCATGGGCTTCTGGCAGTGCAAACTCCGTTATCGTACACAGGAAGAGCTGCTGGAGGTCGCCCGCGAATATAAGCGTCGCAATCTGCCTATCTCAGTGATCGTTATCGACTTCTTTCACTGGCCGAATCAGGGTGACTGGATGTTCGATGCGCGCGACTGGCCCGATCCTGATGCCATGATTGCCGAGCTGAAATCGCTGGGAATTGAGCTGATGGTCTCCGTCTGGCCGACGGTGGATAACCGTACCGAAAGCTATCGGGAGATGCGCGAAAACGGCTGGCTGGTACAAACGGAACGTGGCTTGCCGATCAATATGGATTTCCTCGGCAACACCACTTTCTTTGATGCGACTCATCCGGGTGCGCGCGACTACGTCTGGGGCAAAGCCAAACGCAACTATTACGATAAAGGCGTGAAGTTATTCTGGTTAGATGAAGCCGAACCTGAGTTCAGCGTTTACGACTACGACAACTATCGCTACCATGCCGGGCCGGTACTGGAAGTGGGCAATATCTACCCACGTATGTACGCTAAAACCTTTTTTGACGGCATGAAAGCCGATGGCGAAGACCAGGTTATCAACCTGCTACGCTGCGCCTGGGCCGGCAGTCAGAAGTACGGCGCACTGGTCTGGTCAGGTGATATTCACTCCTCGTTTAGATCGCTGCGCAACCAGTTTGCCGCCGGACTTAATATGGGAATCGCGGGGATACCGTGGTGGACGACGGATATCGGCGGTTTCCATGGCGGTAATATTCACGACCCGAAATTCCATGAATTGCTGATTCGCTGGTTTCAGTGGGGCGTCTTTAGCCCGGTGATGCGTCTGCACGGCAACCGCGATCCGCAGATTTTACCCGCACAACCGTACCGGGATGGTATCGCCCAGTGCCCTACAGGTGCGCCGAACGAGGTCTGGAGCTACGGTGAGGAAGTATGCGACGTACTGACAGGTTGCCTGGCGTTGCGAGAAAAACTCAAGCCCTATATCAAAGCGCTGATGGAGGAAACCCATAAGTACAATACGCCAGTGATGCGCCCCCTGTTCTTTGAATTCCCCGAACAGGAAACAAGTTGGGCAATCACCGACCAGTATTGTTTTGGTCCTGACCTGCTGATCGCCCCCGTCATGCATGAAGGTATGCACGAACGTGATGTCTGGCTACCGGAAGGGGAAACATGGACGGATCTTGCGACCGGTGAAAGCTATTCAGGAGGGCAGACGCTGCAGTACGCTACGCCACTGAACAGAATTCCGGTGTTTATCCGCGAAGGTGGACAGTACCGTAGCCTGCTGAACTTGTAGAATGATTCCGGCTGCGGGCTAGTTCCGCAGCCGGAAGTATTACGGTAGGTATGTCTACTGTAGTTTAAACAATGCCGAGTAGTCCGCATTGCAAATACGCTGCACCGCCGGATGCTGGATCATTCTCTCGGCAAAAATCGCATGATATTCTTCCATGACATTCTCCACGCGCCCAATCTCTATTACCGACTCATCGGCATAAAAATCCAGTGAATAAAGGCTCGGCGCCACAAAAATCGCATCGTGCGTCGCGCCAAACGCCTTCATTAAGGCCGCGTCATCAAATTCACCGAGGATCTCAACCTGCAACCCCTGCGAATTAAACCAGTTCAACAACTTACGCCCCAGCATTGAGCGACGTCCCGGCACCAGCAACCGTCGCTCTTCCAGGCAGGCAGGGAACGCTTTTTCAGGAAGCGGATTCGTGCACCAGAAACTGACGCTGCATTCGCCGATTTTGACTGAGAATAGCCCCTCCTGCTGCGTGGAATCTATCGGGCAGTCGGAGATAATCATATCCAGCTTGTGCTGGCTGAGCTGTTCGAGCAACATTTCGTGCGTGGACTCGAAGCAACGCAGATGTATGGGTTCGTCCACCACCACCGCCGCATCCAGAACGCTGCTGACCAGACGCTTGGATAAAGCATCGGCGACGCCGACATCAAACAACAGGTTTGATTCTTTGCGGTAATTGACGATATCCAGCATCTCCTGGCTTAGCGTAAACATTTTGTCCGCATAGCGAAAAACCAGCTCGCCCAGTTCGCTGGGCTCAAGACCGCGTCCCTTACGTTTAAATAGCTTCCCCTGTAAACGCTCTTCCAGGGCTTTAATTTGACCCGTAATGGTTTGCGGCGTCAGAAAAAGCGCCTCTGCGGCACCCACGACAGAACCTTCTTTATAGACATGCCAGAAGTAATAAAGATGGTTGTAGTTAATATGAGACATGCTCATTCCTCTCCCTGTTCAATGTCGCAAGGGAGCGATTCATCGCTCCCCCTTTCCTTCGTACTGGTTATGCCGGCGCGTTCAAACGCGCGCGCAACCAGCTATACCCGACCACTGCGGAGAGCAATGAACCAATCAAAATGCCCAATTTCGCCCAGTTAATAAGTTCCGGATCGACATTGCCAAATGCCAGGCTGGCGATAAAGATGGACATCGTAAAGCCAATGCCACACAAAATGCCGACCGCCATGATTTGCTGATAAGTGGTCCCCTGCGGCAGATGCGCCAGCTTGAAACGCAGCGCCAGCCAGCAAAACAGGCTAATCCCCAGCGGCTTACCAATCAGCAGACCGGCAATAATTCCCAGCGGCAGCATGGAGGTCAGACCGTCAATCGTGACGCCCTGAAGAGAAACGCCGGCATTCGCAAAAGCGAAGAGCGGCAGGATCAGGTACGCGACCCACGGATGCAGAACATGCTCCAGACGCTTCGCCGGCGAGCGACCGTGTTTTTCTTTCAGCGGAATAAAGAAGCCGACAATGACGCCTGCCAGCGTCGCGTGAACGCCGGACTTCAGTACCGCCGTCCACAGCACTGCCCCGACCAGAATATATACCCCAGTCCGTCTGACGCCGCACAGGTTCAGCAGCGCCAGCACGGCAATCGCGAACGCCGCCACGCCCAGCGAGACGATAGAAAGATCGCTGGTATAAAACAGTGCGATAATAACGATGGCGCCGAGATCATCGATGATCGCCAGCGCCATCAGGAAAATTTTCAGCGCCAGCGGAACCCGGCTGCCCAACAGCGCCAGCACGCCCAGCGCAAAGGCGATATCCGTCGCGGCAGGAATAGCCCAGCCCTCGCGAGTGACCGGATCGGAGTAGTTAAAGGCCAGATAGAGCAATGCCGGTACAATCATCCCGCCGATGGCGGCAATCACCGGAAAAGCGGCCTGGCGCAGACTGGCTAACGAGCCTTGCATCAGTTCGCGCTTAACTTCCAGGCCAATCAACAGGAAAAACACGGCCATCAGCGCATCGTTGATCCACAACAGCATGTTTTTGTTGATTTCAAGCGCCCCAACCCGTAGCTGAACCGGCGTCTCCAGAAAATCATGATACCATCCACTGGTCGCGCCCATATTGGCCATCAGCATAGCCAGCGCAGCGGCGATGATGAGAATGATGCCCCCAGAGGCATCGCTGCTAAAAAATCGGTGCAGATGTTTCACTTTTTATTCTCTCAATCAGGTGAATTCTTCGAATCTACTATCTTACCTCGCCTGACTCATCGTTAAAATTAGATTATATATGATGAATAGCTCGTTTTTTACGAAATGAAGTCCGACTTACGCCGGACTTTTTTAGTGCAGTCAGTCATTGATGATAGACCGCTACGCGTACAGATCCATTTTATACACCCGGAAACTGGTAATATCGTAGCGATAGCCTTCCCCGTTCGTTTCCGCGTTTTTGTAGTAACCTGACGTCATGGTCGCTTCAAAAAGCACGGTTTTCTCCGTAGGCGCAATCTCCTGTAAAATTAGCAGCCCCATCGCCTCGCTGCCCGCCTGCGGATCGATAATATCGCTCTCGCCAGGCTGGCAAGAGATGGCGCGGCCATTTTCATCAAACGTGCAGTCGGCAAAATGCACCACAATATTGCCATTTTGTTGGATCGCTTTCGCGCTAACGCAGCTACTGTAGCCACGCGCGCCCAGCTCCTTGCCGTATTCAAATGGCCGCATAACGGTCATCTCATTCATATTCACCACGAAATGGACAATGCGACTGTAGTTATCCGGCGGTAACAGGCTTTTGCTGTCATCACGTGAACGGTAATTACCGTTATCAAATACCATAAACTCCACTATACCCGGCGTATTATTGGCGATTTCAACGACGTTATGCTGGCCCCACGTCCAAAAGTCACGGTCAGCCGCGTCGATATCCTCCTGTTTGCTAAAGTCGTAAAGCGCCACACCTTCACTGTCGACCGGGGTTAAAAGATAAGGCTGATAAGCGTCGTCCCAGTCTTCATGCGTTGACAAAATAAAGCGTAACGCTTGCGTTTGCAGATCGACGCCAAACACCGCGCTCTGATGACGCCCGGACGCAATTAACAACTTATTCGTCTCATTCACGTAGCTCTGGTTTATATGCAGCCAGTCTTTAACCGTCGGGTCTTCTCCCGGCGCCGTACCTGAAGGACGGGAAACCCGCGTCGTATCCAACACCTTCGCCATATCGTAGTAAGCGGTCTCCAGCCCGGTAGTCAGATCGACAACCGATACGCCGTCTTCATTGGTTTTCAAATCGTCGGGCCGACCCGAGGTATATTCAGAGGGCGCAACAATGGTATTGCTGTCCCACGGCCAGATAGAATGGTGAAATTGATTATCGAGATTATAGAATGTGTGAAGACGCCCCATCATGTCGAACTCATACATATCCAGATAGGTATTTTTCGCTTCTGAAGTGGTGAGGAAATGGCCATTATCAATTCGAACAAAATTATAAGACGGATAATCCTGAGTAACGTACCAGCGCACCAGACCATTCTGATCTAATGCGTAATTATAGCGATCGAAATGCGTAATAAAATAAAACCCTGGCGCCATCTTGTCCGCATCGGTAGCAGGTTGCGTCACGTTGATAATCGGAAAACCTAATACGACTTCCGCGGAATCTACCGGCGGTAACGGCTGTGTGGTGAGTGTATAGACAGCAAGTGGCGCATCTGCCTGAGAAAAGACAATATGGTTTTCAGTCTCCGCTACCAGCCCCAGAACCGGCAACAGATTTGCGCCTGGCGTAAGGGTGTAAAGATGTTCTATCGGCATCGCCGTTTTTGCCGCATCCTGGACCGTGACCATGATCTCAGCTGATTCCAGACTCCAGACCCCGGCATAAGCGCTTAAAGGCGCCGTGCCGTAAGGGTCTAACAACATGAGCGCATTTTCTACCGTATTCTCTTGCGTGACCTGCGTAAGGCAATTTTCATAAATAGCAGTATGGTTAAGCACCATTTCATTATTGATATCGATACCCTGATTAATCGCCGGACGCGGCGCAGGAAGGACAACAGACGTTGCAGTTAACGTATTCATGATAAATCTCCAGTGTATTAATCTCATCGCCCCTCATGGGGACCACGAAAATTAATACTCTGGATTTTTAAGCCGTCCGAATAAAATACCGCAACAACACCTCATCACACTTTTTATTTTAGCAATTCAGTTACGTGAAGCGTTATATTCAAATTTTAGGTAATCCAGTACGGCAACAACATTGCCAGGAGACATCCGGTTAAGATGCGGCAGGAAGGGATGGTTGTGAACATAGCGAATAAACGCCGTCGCGCTATTTAACGTCGCATGGCGTAACAAACTCACCTTTTTATTTCCTGTGAGATTGCATACTGCCATCGCATAATCCCGTGTGGAAAATGTACGCCAGACGTTGTTGCGAATTCCGCCGCTCAAAAACAACCGCGGAGGGAGATCGCGCTTGGGCGGCGTAACGCCTCTTTCACGCACAAACGAAATATGGCAGCGACCCTGACGAAGATAGCTAAAATTCGCCATCATACAGCCGCCCAGAATGAAGCATTCGTGATCGAGATAATGCTGGACATTCAGGGAGCGCTCATCCGTCAACGCCTGAACCAACTCAAAATGTCGATAAGCAGGTAATACGGGTTTTACTAACATCCCCGGATCGTTTTTATATAAAATGGCGGGGCCGTAATCTACATCAAATAATACATTGCGGCGCATGGTCAGCGCCTCTTTTCGCTGCACCAGATGCGCCAGCGTGCCGGATGGGAGCCGTTCTTCGTAATCAGAATGATACTGATAATCCGCCTCCACCGGTTGTGCGGAGTAATTCGTTGAGATCGCGACGACCTTACCGCTCTCTTCTTCCGCCGTCACCAACACGTATAAGCTGCTGTCGCCGCCGTTAAATTTCACGCGAAACGCCCGCGTGCTCATAGCGATGTCAAACGCGGGAAACACAAAATCGCGTTCCGCTTGATTAGCACGACGGGACAGTTTTTGTAATTCGCGGCTAAAACCCGTGCTGTCTATCACCAGCGCCGCCCGTATTTCAACTAGCGACGCTCCTTCGCCAATCAACGTGGCAAGGTTCTCTTGTCTGGCGTCGCCCCTGATAGCGGTATAGGAGATGAACGTTTTATTACACTGGCGGCAATACATACGCCGTTCACCTTTAGTGGAAAAACCATATTTTTTCAGCGACGTCCCGCCACAATGCGGACAGGACTTCACCAGACCTTTCCAGGATTGATTCGCCGCCTGGCGAAAAAGATTAAGCGATCTGGCTGAGATAATGGGGAACAAAAAACCGCACGCTCGACAGAGAACATTTTTCCCTTGCGGTAGATAGTCTGGACTCTCCAGAATCCCCAGATTTTTGCAGCCGGGCGTTTTGCAAGCATCGACATTAATGTGAGAAAACATATTCACTCCCTGCGAATACTACCTTCAAACAAATATTGACTTTATTTCTGCAGGTGAGATGCCTTTTTCATACAGGGTTCGCATGGCACTCATCGCCGTCGCGGTATGCGAGAAAAAAGCCTGATAACCTGCACACAGATAGTTATGATTGGTTGCGCCTGACACAGAGGGTAAAAAACGATGTTTCGGACAGCCGCCATAGCAGGCGAACTTCCATTGACAGCGATGGCACTCCTGCGCCATTGAACGCTGTTTATCGCTGCCGAACTGGCGATTTTGTTCGCCCTGATTCATTTGACGCAGCGTCTTCTGGTGGATATTCCCCAGTTTAAATTGCGGATATACGAAGTGATCGCAATTATAAACATCGCCGTTCATTTCCATCGCAAACGCGCTGCCGCAGGTGGGAGCAAAAACGCAAACCTGCGGCGGCAGGCCGCACCAGGCCGCCAGCGTCTGTTCAAATAGCTGGATGCCGATATCGCCGATATCCTCACGGATCCAGATATCAAATACCGCATTCAGAAACTGACCAAATTGCAGGCTATCGACCGACCACGGCGTCATCGCGATGTGTTTATCCTGCGGCTGCGCCAGCCCATTTTCCCCACAGCGTTCAACTAAAGGGATAAATTGCATATAGCGACTACCAATGCTTTTCAGGTAGCGATAGACCTGAACAGGATGATGCATATTGGTACGGTTAACTACCGTGAGGGTATTAAATTCCACGTCGTGCTGCGCCAGACAACGCACCGCATTTTCTACTTTTTCATGCGTCGGCTTTCCGGAGCGCGTCACTCGCCATTCATCGTGTAACGCGGCATCGCCATCAATAGAGACTCCAACCAGAAAGTCATGCTCCCGGAAGAAGGTCGCCCAGTCGTCGTTGATCAGGATGCCGTTAGTCTGGAAGGTATTGACGATGGTTTTGCCGCCACAATAGCGCTGCTGAAATTCAACGGCTTTACGATAAAACGGGATACCCATTAATGTGGGTTCCCCGCCCTGCCACGCAAAAATGACCTCATCAATATCCTGTGCGGCAATCTGCTGCCTGATGAAGAGTTCGAGGGTCTCTTCCGACATTTTGTAATGGTTTTTTCGATCCGGATAGAGCTTTTCTTTCTCCAGATAAAAACAGTATTTGCAGTCAAGGTTACACACCGATCCGGTTGGTTTAACCATGACCTGACAACTTTTCCCAAACATCATTACCTTCCCTGAAATAAAAGAACCTGATCCGGCACAGAGTGACCGGATCAGGTGGGCATCGCCCTAAGTGGCATACTTAATTTTTTATAATTATTCCATTAGCCCCAGGTGACAGGCGTCGGCTTATCGCCACGGGCTTTCATCAGCGAATCGTTATCAATATCCTTTTTATACTTCAGGAACTTACCGTAAAGCTGTTTCTCAATCTGCGGCTGTTTACCAATTTGATTGAGCGTCTCGAAACGATCGGTTTTCAGGTTATAGAGATATTTGGGTTTATTCTGGCGATCGATGATCATCTTCCAGTCGCCGTCGCGGATCGCCCACTCATCCGTCGGATCGTCCTGGAACGGCATATCGATACCGAAGATCAGCGGTTTCTGGCGTTTTAAGGTCTTGTCCTTCAGGAGCGGAACTAAAGACTGACCGTCGTAGGTACGATCGGTCGGGAGTTTAAAGTCCATCATGTTGGCCAGCGTCGGCAGCCAGTCAAGACCATATACCGGCGTGTCCGTTACCATCCCCTGTGGAATGTGCTTACCGTATTTGATGATTGCCGGTACGCGAATGCCGCCTTCCCACAGGTTGTCTTTACGCCCGCGCAGACCGTCAGTCTCGCCTGCGAGGTTCAGCTCGTAGACTTTACGCGCTTCACGCGTCACCGGGCCGTTATCACTGGTGAAGATGACAATGGTATTATCTTCTTCCCCCATCGCTTTAATTTTATCCAGTACTTTACCGACTTGCGCATCCATGTAGCTGATATTGGCGTAATATTCGCCGGTGCCGCGCCACGGTTTGTCTGCCCAGTCGCCGTAGAACAGATCCGGATGCTGTTTCTGGTAATCGGTCATGTACTGCGAATACATATCAAGGTATTTTTTCGGCGACGCCAGCGGGCTATGGACTTCGGTAAAGGCGACATATAAGAAGAACGGATTATCGTCTTTCTTATTATCCAGCCAGTTCACCACTTCAGAGCTCACAAACTCGCCGCTCATCTTATCTGCGCGGCCAATATGTTGGCCATTACGAATCCACCCCGTAGGATGCACCACGCCATAGCGCGGGCGCTCCTTGGCGTTGTCCAGCGTAGCATCGGTGACAAATCCCGCCGGATTAACCAACGTATAGTCAAAGCCCATGTCTTTCGCCTGCGGCTGATCGGTGCGATCGCCGCCCGCATTCAGGTGTAATTTCCCCATCATCGCCGTATCGTAGCCCTGCTGTTTTAGCAGATTGGCGATAGTCAGTTCATTACGCCCCAGCGCAACATCCTTGCCTTCCGGTATCCAGGAACGGATTCCGGTACGGAACGGCATACGACCGGTTAACAGGCCCGCGCGGGAAGGAGAACACAGAGGCGCTGGCGCATAATAGTCGGTAAACTTCACCCCCTCCTGCGCCAGTTTGTCTATGTTAGGTGTTTTAACGATGCGGTGCCCGTAGGTGGCGAGATCGCCATACCCTAAATCATCCGCCAGAATAATGACTAAGTTAGGGCGCTTTGCGGTTGCCGCTTGCGCGGTTGATAATACGCTTCCAGCGCATAGCGCCAACCCTATCATACTGGCAACGACTGTTCTTTTCATTTCAACTCCTTTGAGTTATCGCACGGTCTGATTACGATATATTTGCCGATAGACCCGGCTGCGGAATACAGCCTGAATTAATTGCACTATATATATTCGATTTGTCTTATATTTCTTCCATTAACATCGTTTTATCGTAGAAAATTATTCACACTCATTATAATATTAATACCATAAATATATTTCGTGCTAAAGAAAACACGCCTGAAGCAGTCTATAAAAAAAGAAATCGCGAACGAGTGATGCAGATCTCAAATATGGCCCATGTGTCAGAACCGCTATTGTGATGTCAATATATGTTGTTGTTTCAACGCTAACACCCTCATTTACTGGCAGTAAGTTGTCTTTGCGAGAAATTATCCCCATTCGAAGTTTCATTAATTTCATGCTATCCGGTGTGACTTTTACAACAGAGACATAAACTATAAATCAAATAGTTATCGCGTAATAAACAACATTATCTGACATGAATATTTGACGATTATATGTCGCTGATATTTTTGAGACATCTATCACCTACGTATAAAAAGACACTCCTTAGAATTCGCTTCTTTACACAACATTTCACTGTGTTTTTACCTCATGGAGTTGAGCATGAAAAATAAGAAATATATTAATAGTCTACTCGCCGCATGTGTTCTTTTCTCTTGCTTTAATGGCCAGGCAGCGGAATTGAAACGCGTATACGGTAAACTTAGCTTCGGATATGGCGACTGGAATAAAGGCTTTGTCAATGTCGATCGCGGCGAAGTGTGGAAAGCGGTAGCCGATTTCGGCGCCGTGTTTGACAGGGGCGAATTTGCATCATTTTATGAAATGAACGTGCTCAACCATCCGGTAGAAGGCCGTAACCATGTTACCCAATTTCTGGGACATTATAGGGTGGTAGAAGGCTCTAACTTTACCGCAATGATGAAACTCTATATGTCGATGGAGAATAAATTCGGTGATGAATTAAACATGATGTACGGGGTAGGTTATCTGGGTTTAACCAGCCCATCAGGCTTTATTAAGCCCTATTTCGCTGTTCATAACTTATCGAACGATTATACCTCTAAAAAGTATGGACAGGCGACAGGCTTTAACGGTTATGTTCTCGGTTGGGTCGCGGCTTATAACTTCGATATGTTTAATGAAAAGTTCGTCATTTCAAACTGGAACGAAGTTGAAATGGATCGTAATGATGCCTACGCCGAACAGCAGGGTGGGAAGACCGGCCTGAACGGCGCGGTAACGTTTACATGGAAATTTATGCCGCGATGGACCGCCTCCGTCTCTTACCGTTACTTCAATAATAAATTGGGGTATGACGGCTACGGCGACCGTATGAATTACCTGATCGGCTTCGAGTTTTAATAATTAATAAACTTGATGAATATTACTTAATTTCCCCCGTTTGTAGTCGTGGATGACACGACTACAGGCATTGTTTTTCTTTAATGTAGCGTAAATGGATGGTTTATATGAACAAAAAGTTTTCGATATCCCTACTGTCGCTGTGCATTGGTTTGTCTTCAGCCATTTCCTTTTCAGCCGATGCGCGTGACATCACAATTTATTATACAAACGATTTACATGCCCATGTGACCCCGGAAATTATCCCCTATGTATCCAAGACACGTCCGGTAGGGGGCTTTGCGCCCATCTCGAAAATTGTCAAAGATGCAAAAGCGAAAGAGAAAGATGTCTTTTTCTTTGATGCTGGCGACTATTTCACCGGACCTTTTATCAGTACGCTGACCAAAGGCGAGGCTATTATTGATATTTTAAATACCATGCCTTACGACGCCGTCTCTGTCGGTAACCATGAATTTGACCATGGCCATGAGAATCTGGTTAAACAACTCAGCAAATTGCAATTCCCGGTATTGTTGGATAATGTTTTTTACAGCGGCACAGATACGCCATTAATTAAAGAACCGTATACCATCGTGGAAAAAGATGGATTCAAGATCGGCGTCATCGGTATGCACGGCGTTTCCGCATTCTATGAAGCGATTGCCGCAGGCGTGCGTGAAGGCGTTGACTGCCGCGATCCGATTCCTTATGTGAAAAAACAGCTGGAAGAGTTAAAAGGGAAAGTTGACCTGACCGTGCTGCTCGCCCACGAAGGCGTGCCGGGTATGCAGTCCAGCGCAGGCGAGGCTGATGTCGCACGCGCTCTGAAAACCGACGTTGATATGGCGAAATCGCTGGAAGGCTATGGACTTAACGTCCTGATTACCGGCCATGCGCATAAAGGTACGCCAGAACCGATTAAAGTGGGCGATACCCTTGTCGTTTCCACGGATGCGTACACCATCGAATTAGGTAAACTGGTGCTTGACTGGAACCCGGAAACCAAAAAAGTGGACAGCTACAATGGTAAGTTGATCACCATGTATGCGGATACTTATAAGCCAGATCCGGTCACGCAGGCCAAAATTGACGAATGGGATAACAAGGTTAAGAAAATTACCGATGAGGTGGTCGCGCACTCTCCGGAAGTGCTAACCCGTTCTTACGGTGAATCCGCGCCAACCGGCAACTTAATCACCGACGCCCTGATGGCTACCGTTCCTGGCGCCGACGCCGCCTTCTATAACGCTGGCGGTATCCGTACCGAATTGCCTAAAGGTAATATCACCTATGGTGATGTGCTGAGTATGTATCCGTTCACCAACGATGTCATGAGCATGGAAATCAGCGGTAAGGACCTGAAATCCATCATGTCACACGCTGCCGATCTGAAAAACGGTATGCTGCACGTATCGAAAACCGTCCAGTTTAAATATGACAGCACCAAACCGCTGGGCCAGCGTATTGTTGAATTTGATATCAAAGGCAAACCGGTAGAAGACAATAAACTCTATACCGTCGCGCTGGATTCCTTTATCGGTAAAGGTGGTGGCGGATTTACCTTCACTAAAGGTAAAAATATCAAATATATAGGGATACAAACCGCACCGGCGTTGGTTAACTATATGAAGCAGGTTAATAATATTCAACCTGACCACACCATGCGCGTGGATGATATTAGCAAATAAGCCATAATGTTATGCGGTCGATAACCGGCCGCATAACATACTTAGTTATGCAAACAGCGGCATTTTGTATACCCGAAATGCAGAAATATCATAACGATAATTCGTGCCATTCGTCTCTTCGTTCTTGAAATAGCCCGACGTCACCATCGCTTCGAATAAGACCTCTTTCGTCTCTTTATTGATTTCTTGTAATACCAGTCGACCTAACGCCTGTTGCCCTTCATCCGGATCGACAAGATCGCTGGAACCTGGTTGCGCGGTAATGGTATGTTCAAACTCATCAACCGTCGTCGCGCCGAAGTGAATAACCAGGTGACCATTAGTCAATAAATGCTTAGCGCTCACAAAACTGCTATAGCCCCGGTTCCCGACTTCCGTTTTACCATATTCATACGGACGCGTTACGGTCATCGTGTTTAGGTTTATTTTAAACTGCACCACCCGGCCTGTGTGAAATAAAAACACATGATGCTATTTTATAAAAAACATCTGACACACTTTATAAAAAAGTAAAAAAGCATAATGTTATCCTGTTTAATCACAAATGATTCTCTTATTTCTTTGCGGTTCTCTACGCTTATCCGTACTGATGTAAGGAGTACTTTACCGCCAGTAAACACACTGACAGTGTGAAACTTACCTTATGAATATCAAAACGGAGTGAATTCATGAGACAATACACTATTAATAACGAATTTATTTATAATGAGTCGTTAAGAGAAATAATATCATTACATGATAAAAAAGTGCTAAAGGTGACGCTAATGCGTGCGCGTTGTTTAAGCTATCTTTTTGAAAATGCCTACAAGAAACTGATTACGCGGGAGATGATTTCACACGCAGTTTGGGGAGAGCGAAGTCAATTTGTTAGCGATGCTAATTTGACGCAACTTCTTTATCTGCTGCGACGAGATTTACAACAAATCGGGCTTTTCGAACTGTTCGTTACGCTCCCCAGGCAGGGGATAAAAATCGATGAAAGATTTATCATTGACGCTGCTGACATACCGCCACAAGCTATTCAACATCATACTCACCGATGTAATAAAATTATATCTATTGGTATTCCCACTCTTTTTTTATTGATCGTACTTTTCTTTTTAGCGCCATTTATCTGAAGATAAAGTCTATAGACCGTGTCCCGGGAAGGTGAGAACATTTTTCATAATATCCTCACACGACACTGACGGGACACCATCTGCGGTCTGCTACGCGGTTCAGTCATAGACAATGCGTAGCACTGTTAATTGCTTATCTTCATCCAAATAATCTCGTTTTACCGTTGCATGAGGAGACGATATCGGCGTGATAATATTCTCGACAATAATATAACGTTCAACTCCCTGTTTATTATGGCATTGAATTTCTAAGGTTCCCACGTCATTCCAGCAGCCTGCCTCAACAACCGATCCCATAAAATGAATCTGAGCGGTCGGTTTCGCTGTCCCTTCATGAACGATAAAGGAAAGTAAAATCACCGGTATGACGCAACGCATAGACTTCATTTTACTTTCACTCCTGTGCGTTCTCCTCTGAGCGAATATCACCCCTTCGCTTTCTGAATCGCCATTTGCAACATATCCTGAGTCGTGCTTCCCGGGATCACGGTCACCCGTTTTACATCACCGTTTTGCGTCTGAGGCATGACGACAAAAGCAGGCGTGCCGCTAAAGTCCATATGCTGCGCCAGTGCCTGGTTAGTGAGGAGCGCATCATGTACTGCACCGCTGCTTTGCGCTTCTTTTACGGCGGCCAGCTGCGTCGGCGTTAGATAATGTTGCGCCAGGGTATAGACATCGTGTTCCGTTAACGCGCCTTCCACCTTCCCTGTGGCATAAAGCGCATTATGCCAGTCGAGATATTTCGCCCCGCCCTGGGTAAGCCATACCTGCTCGCCGACTCTGGCCGCCAGTCCGGATACCGGCCAGCGGGAGGAAAAAATAGGAAACTCTTTGAAAATAAACCGGGTATCCGGGTTCGCCTTAATCAGGTTTTCGACCACAGGCGCCATTTTGCTGCACCACGAGCACTGGTAATCAAAGAACATCACCACCGCCGCTTTTGCCTCGTTGGGCCCAACGGAAGGACTGCTGCTACTGAGCAACTCAGCACGATACTGTAATGCCAGTTGAACATACGCCTGTTGTTGCGCAATCTGCTGACGCTGATGCAACGTCTCGCTGGCGGCGACCAAAAATTCCGGATGTTCGGCCAAATACGTTGCCACCACCTCTCCCACTTTATCCGGATGACTGACGATGTAGGCTTCCGCCGTCGGGCCAATTTGCGACGTCGGGGCAGAATCGGCGGCGATTGCCGAGGCGGATACGGCAACGCCTGCCAACGTCAACATCGCCAGTCGGGAAAGTTTTAACGCGTGATAATACATAATAAAAGTCTCGTTCGATAAGATCGGAAAGCCTCCCGCTATCGGGAGACGCCTGAAAAATAGGTTAATGAATACGCGTCAGATCCACGGTTTGCGCTGGCATTACCCGCCCATAGTCATTAATACTTTGCCAGCGCACAGTGCAGCGAACCGTGTGCCGGCACCAGTCCGTTTGACGCGTTGCAAAGGGAGCCACGACCCCGGCGTTGTCCTGGGCGCGCTCATTAGCGCGTAATAAAAAGAGCGTAACGTAATAGGGTGTCGGATTGCGTACCGTCGCGCCATCGGGGGTAAGCGACCAGATCAGATGCCGGTAGGCCTGCTGCGGATTGCCGGCGAGTCCCTCAGGGCGATAGAGCAATTTTAAAGCCGAACGAAACGCCATTTGTACACGGTTCGCTTCCGGTTTACCGGAGGGAATAGCGGCGATACTCAAGGTAAACAGACTTTCCCTGTCGGCGGGTAGCGGTCCGCCGGTATAAACCACCCGCATTGAGTTTTCCTGGCGCGCTGAAAGCATAAATAATGGCGGCGTGACCACGAAGGGCGTGATATTCCCTTCGTTTTTGGTTCCAGGCCAGCAGCCACCAGGTAAAATATGCGTATCAATTAACCAGGACGCTTCTGAATGGTTACTTACCGGTACGCTTAATGCCGGGGCGCCCGCATGATAGATAAAGCGAGTACCGCCAATTACCACGCCAGCCTGCGCCCATGATATGGGAAGCAAGCACCAATATATCGCGCAGCGTAAAAAGAGCTTATTCATAGGCAAGAATGAAGGTTGCGGAGGCATTGGCGTCCCCGGGCGTTACCGTGCCGCCATCGGCAAGATAACGCGCATAAAATTGCAGATGCGCCGACGCCTGACCCGGACTGAGCGTCACCACATCACTCTCCTGCCCCAGTGGGATTAAGGTTTTATTTTGATCATAAAGCGCAATCCCAATGCCTGAAGCGTCGCTTTCCCCTGCGGTAAGCGCCAATAAATCCGTATTAAGACTGTCCGCCGCACCGCTAAAACTGACCGTTACGCCGCTGGCAGTGCTGCCGCAGTTCTGTAAATCGATAGCAAAAGGTTGCCATGCGGAACCGTCGCCTGCGCGATAAAACTGCCGTTGAGAAACCGCGCCCATCGCCACGTTAATATTTTCCGAGCCTGGAGAGAGCGAACACGTATTGTCCGTGATGGTTCCGGAGACATAGACCCGGCCATCGTGCGCCTGGACGCCGGATGCCGCCAGCAGCATCCCGATGCCGTACAGGATATCGTTACGCATAATTACGATGGCTCCTCATTCATACTGCATATCGAAATACATGACCGCCGTCGCGTTCCCGGACGTGACCGTCGGCCGGGTCGATTTATAGCGAATATAAAAAGACAGCGTGTTGCGTCCGGCTTTCAACGGATAGACCACCGAGTCGGCATTATTGATACTGATGGTATCCTGATCATCATTCAGAATTTCCACCCCAACCCCGCTTGCTAACATGTTTCCGCTTCCCATTCCGGTGTCGGTTATCGCCAGTAGCGCGGGATTGTCCGGATCGGGTTCGCCGGTAAACCAGATCTTCGCCCCGGCAATTCCTCGGGAACAATTTTTGAGGTTGATATTAAAGGGCTTAAATTTTGTCGTTGTTCCCGTCGAAGGAAAATCGCCAACCGCAAACTGGCCTAAATCAATACTTTGACTGAGGCTGGAAATATCTATGTCGCAAGTTTGCGCCACAATAGTGCCGGTAAATTCGAGGTTATAAGCGAGGTCGTCAGCGCTGGCATTGATTTGTGGACACAACATTAGTCCCATGGCAAAAAGAGCGCAGTGTGATCTGTTCATTTAGTCAAAGTCCACTCGCAGGCTGGCCAGTGCGGTAAATGCCCCTTCCGCAGGCGTTTCGCCTGTTGTACTTACCGGGTAGGCCTGCAATGTGATGTTAGCGCGTCCGGCGCTATCGGTGATAAAAGGCGCGACGCTCTGTACATCATTGGGGATAAGCGCGTTTCCTTCATCGGTTTCGACCACTACGCCGACATCGGCATTATCCGAAGCGATAGCCTGGGGAACGTGGCTATCCGGCGTAGCGATAAGACGCATCGTTAAATTGACCTGCGAATCCAGGCCGCTGCACTTTACCGGTACGCTAAATTTTTTCGCCCGTACCCCCTCCGGCTTTTGGCCTGCATGGTTGAAATTGCCGCTGTATAATGCGCCGAAATTCACCAGAATCGTTTGTCCGGCGTTGATTTCGCAGCTTTGCGGTACGGTCACCGTTCCACTATAAAGAATGCTGTACACGACATCTGTCAGCGGATCGCCTGCGGCGGTCATGACATAAACATTGAACATAGTCTTAGGACTAATATTCACCGTGCCGACGAACGGTTTAACAATTTTGAGCTGAAACTCCAGATTTGAGTCACGAACGTAAAACGGTTGACCCGCTTTCACATTTTCATCATATCCCATCAGGACATTGTTCATTGGCGGATAGATATCGCCCGCCGAAGAATCCTCAATTCGCATTCCGCCTTCAAGGTAGTCCGGGTCCAGCTTTAAATATTTCCAGTTACCGCTCGTTTCTACGACCGGATATGGCGACACATAGGAGCGATAAGTCTGGCTATAGGTCGCCGCGCCGGCGGGACACACCGCCTGTACATTAACTTCCTGGCTTTTTTCCAGTTGAACCGTCTTTCCCACCTGGTTTTGTTCTGCCGTCAGAGTGGTCGTTAAATCGTAATTAATACTGGAAGGTACACCGTTAACGTTTTTACACACGTCTGCGAAGGCGTACTGCGATACGACACTTCCCGCCAGCAGAGCAAATAAAAGAGGTATTTTCATTTAATGACACTCCGCATGTTGTCGACTCAGAATCTGACGGGAGGAAGAGAGATGATAGGACGCGACGCACTGTTGATCCGGCAGGTTCCCCCAGCGAACGTGCAGAACGCCTTGCGCTGACAACCCGGAAAGATAGACTTCCCCGGCCTCGTCAACAATCGCCTCCGCATGGCGATCATTCACCGTCACCGTTGCGCCAAAGGGTACAGGCTTACCGTTATGATTCAGCGTTACCAGGGCACGCGCGCCAACCCGCGCTTTAAAGCTGGCCAGAACCAGCGCGCCTTCGGTCGGCACAACGCGAGTCACCGCGTCATCAATATCGACATCATCCGCCATGGCGTTAACGTCCAGCGCCATACGGTTTTGGCGATATGTCGTCGCATACGGCACCACCGCATAGCCACGCGCGTCCGTATGAATACCCGGCTGGTCGACAACGCCGACGTTGGCTGCGCCCGGCGCGGCAATCAAAATATTGGTATTGCCTAACGGCTGGCTTAGCGTCACTCCATGCGCGTGCGCCACCAGGCCGCCGCTCAGGCCATAATTCACCTGCTGGTAATCGCCGTTATCGCTAACGTTATAGCCAATGTTGGCGTTACCTTTCGCCCCATCGTATTCCAGGCTGGCGGCACCGCTTTCGCCAATACCGTGATTCTGATAGCCTTGCTGTATGTTGTAACTAAGATTGTTTTCGTCCAGCAGTGTGCCGCTAAGGCCCGCATTCTGCGTAACGTTATGCTCTTTGTCCGTACTGGTGCTAAAGGTAGCGTAAACATTGTGATGGCGCGTGACCTCATCATCGTGTTGCAGCCATTGACTTAGCGGCACCGAGATATTCAGCGCGAAAATTTGATCGCGCTCCGCATCGCCTGCGGATTTGTTATTGTTGTAAGAAACGCTCCATGCAATCCCCGCCAGCGTATCGCTGTATCCCACCTGCAACAAAGAATCCTTTTCATCAGTGTGCCAGTAACTTTGCTGACTGCCGGTAATAAAAAGCGATCCCAACCCGCCTAGCTGTTGATTGATATCGAGTTGTACTTTCCCCCTCCTGGTATAATAAAGATTGTAATAATCCGCCCATTCCGGCCTGCTTTTATCGCTGTCAGTCCGACTGTCATCGTCATAGCCGCTCATCCGTTTCCACGTGGTATCATCCAACGTGTAAAAGCCCGAGGTTGAATAGCGATAGCCCATAAGCTGTAAATTGGTTCCTGACTGTGCAAGCGATTTGGCATACAGGAAACGCAGCGATTGCCCCTGGTAGGTGTTATTATCCGCCAGCGTACTGGTAGCCTGGGTGACATCCAGCGACACCGCGCCCCAGTCGCCCAGATTTGCGCCGCTGCCGATCGCCAGCGCGTGATAATGACTGGAAAGTTGTGTTCCGCCATACAGCGTAAAACCATGCGGTAACCCCCATATCAAGGTCGCCTGACTGAATTTCACCTTCTCTTTTTGACTACTATCGCTGCGATACTCCGCCACCGTCGCCGCATACTTCAGCCGCCCTTCTCGTTGTAGAATCGGCACGGCGGAATAGGGCACGTTATAGCGATTAATAGAACCGTCGGACTCTTTGACTTCCACAGTCAAATCGCCGCTGGCGGCGGTGGGATAGAGATCATTAATAGTAAATGCCCCGGGCGGCACATAGCGCTGATTGATGATGTAGCCGTTTTGCCGAATGGTCACTTGCGCGTTGCTTCTGGCAATGCCGTGAATGGTCGGCGCGAAGCCCTTCATGCTGTCTGGCAACATATTGTCGTCAGACGCCAGTTGTAGCCCGCGAAAAGGAAGGCTGTCGAATAATGCGGAGGGGGTATAACTATCGCCTGCCGTCAGTTCTCCCTGCAAAAAGACCACATCACGTTCCAGATAAGTACTGATGTGCTGCCAGTCGCTGTCGCTATTCTGATCGCCGCTATTCGCGTTCCATGTGGAGTAGTCGCGTAACCGCCAGGCCCCCAGATTTAGGCCGCTATTCAATCCAAGAAAATAGCTGTTCTCCGCACTGCCGCCTGGGCTCCGATCCTGACTATTCGCGCCGGTAAAGGTGTAATTCAATAGCAACGCGTTAATACCTTCATCCCAGTATTGCGGTGGGATATAGCCTCTGGCGCTGGCAACCATCGCCGCCTGCGGGATGCTAATATCGAGACGTTGCTGCGCAAAATCAAAGCGGGTCCGGGCGGCCGGTATCGCACTGGCGAGATCCGGGCAACTTCCCGCCGCCGCCTTCGCCAACAGTGGAAACGCCCCGGTGTTTACCCCCATATTTTTAAGCATTTCAGGCGTCAGGCAGGCGCGTAATCCGCTGTCATCGGTGGGCGCGCTTTTTCCCGTCGTTTTCACCGCCTGGAAGGCTATGTCTCTGGTCGCGAGAAACGTATTGTTCAGGTAAACGTCAACGCGATACATTCCCGCCGCCTGGGCATTACGGGAAAAGGTCGATAAGTCGGCCACCGTAGACGGGTCGTCAGACAGAAACGCCGGGTTGAAATAGTTTTCCGCCCACCCCGGCGCAGGTGCCAATGCGATAGCCAACGCCAGCGGGGTTAATACGGGTTTAGTTACGCTGGAGTAATATCGCGTCATGAAAAGCTGATTACGCATAACATCATGAAGCTGGACAAACGCGTGCTGGCGTCGTTGCGCCAAAATCGTTTACCGTGCGCAAAGATACCTGGCCGGGCGTCGCCGGGAGAGTGATCGCGCCTTTCGGCGGTACCATAGTATTCGGCAGTTTTTTCCCCGCGCTGTACAGTTCAACCATCGAAACGTAGTACGGCGAAGGGTTAGTAATCGTTAGCTGGCCGCGCTCGTTACGGCAGCGAAGCGTCGACGGGGCATGAGCTGGCGCCTCCGCCAGATTTTTCGGGCGAATAAATAGCTTAATCACGCTTTGCGTCGCAATTTGCAGGGAGTTGCCGGTCAATTTATTTTTATCGACAGAGGGTATCGCTTTACTGTTTAAATAAAATACGCTTTCGCGATCGGTCGGTAATGACGGCCCGACATACATAATACGTAATATATTTTCTTTTTGAGGCTGGATCACAAAGAGAGGCGGCGTGATGATAAAATCCGTCGAGCGTGAACCATCGGCATTGGCGACCCATGACTGAATTAAAAAAACATTGCTGGCAGAAGAATTAATAATCGGCAAGGAGGTTTGCTTACTTCCCTGCGGATAAATCACCCTGGTCGCGCCCAGCGCAATGCCTCCCGCCTGCGCGGCAAACGACAGGCCGGCCGCCGACAGCAGTAGCAATAATCGAAGGAAAATCGGTACGTTTTTTTTCATCTGCGTAATATCCTGATGCCGTCGGTTTGTTACGCGCAGTGACGCGCGTAACGCCCCTTTCTCGCCTCCCAACAGACGAGAAAAAAATCCCGATAAGGAATCAGGAATAAACCATGCTAAATGTCGCCGTCGCGGTAACATTACCGGCAGTCGCCGTACCGGTAGCGATATAATCCACGCTAAGCGGAATAACGTTTTCGCCATCGTTCAAGGTAACAGTACTGGACGATTCACCGATATTCAGCGCCTGGCCATCTGGTCCATAAAGTTGTAATGCCACATTCGTCGCCGAACCTGCCCCAGCGGTATTCGCCAGTGAACCCGGCTGGTTTGCGTCCTGCTGGCCATTAAAAATCACCGCCGCATTCTGGCTGGTCTGAGTATCGCAGTCTTCCAGTTTAATGGTGAAATCTTCTTTTTGATTCGCCACCATACCGGCCTCGGTTAATTTACTGGCGCGGACCTGGCCTAATGTCACGGTCTGATCGACAGAGTCAGCGGAAACAGAACAGGCGGCGTCAACGACCTGTCCGACAAAATTTACCGTACCGCCAGTGACGGTTGTAGTATCCGCTTGCGCGGTGGACAACATTCCGCCAAAGGCAATTGCAGAGACCATTAATGCTAGTACAGGCTTTTTCATTCAAGCTCCTTTTAAATATAAAAATGAGGGTAATCAGATTTTTTAACGAAACGGCTGCTGATATTTCTTCACAGCAATATCACGACTTTTTCTTATGCGAAAAAAAGCGTCTTCTTGTTCTGATATAAATGTCAGAAGCAATAAAACAGCCACTCAACGTCGTGAGTTAATCTTTACGTTATAATGAGATAACGATGTTATTAATTATTAGCAAGCCAACGGCAAGTTGCAATCATCGACATTTGGTTTTAAAGGACTAGATGTAACACGTTGTTTTATATTGACTTTACACCAGCCGTTCGGCCCATCTCCTTTAGCCATATTGACTTTTTAAAAATAGCCTTCATAACAACCTTCAGTAAAACATTCTATTAACGATAACAGGCAAATTCAGTCGAGATATGTAAATATATCGTTGCATATAGTACATTAATACGCCACTGGCAGTTTTCCGAGCGCCGTCAGCCGCCCATTATCAATATGGATATACCCGCCTTTTTTTAGTTCAGACAGAATCTTCATGGTCCGACTGCGCGATATCCCGGTACGTCGTTGAATAAAATTCAACACGATAATGCTTTCCCGGTAGGCCTGTGGATAAGCCCAGATTTCAGTCAGCAGCGCCCGAACTTTCAGATAAGAATCGACGCCGACTAATTCACGATCGCGCGCGCTCATCACCATCAGACGGTAAGCCAGACAACGGGCCACGTCGTGCCACAAATCGCATTCATCGGCGATTTTTATAAAATCCGTCAGGCGAACAAATCTACCGGTACAAACCGTTTCTGCGAGCAAAAAGTGCTCCGGTCGCGCGGGGACGTTATAGGTAGCGCCATAGCTGTCAACCATACCCACGACCGATGGCGCAAACGATGAAGATATATGGAGTCGGTTGTCATCACGACAGAAAGAAACAACGCCTGACTCCAGTAATACAATGTAGTGTTCATCATTTGCCTGTAAATAAAACTCATCGCCGATACCCAGCGTAAACGGTTGACCAAATGGCAACAAGGCCGAAAATAAGGCATCAATCGCCGCGTGAGGTTTAGCCTGCTGAGAAAAAAGAAAAGAGTGTAATGAATTCTCATTATTATCTTTAGCAAAAGCATCGTTCATCATTTTTTTCATTAACGGTTGTCTACTCAATGTAGCGTCACAGTATAACCTCTCAAAAAGTACTTAAATTAATAATAAATAACATCGCTATGCAGTATTTCTGTATTCACAACGCACTAATACGCAATATTTTTAAGATTAAGACAATTCTTAATACAAAATGATTACAGAAAATTAATAACGAATTACGCATAAAGAATGAGAGGTCAGGGGGCGCAGGAAAAGAGATTCGAAAGAACGCACCTTCGAATCTCAAACTAATAGTCCAGATTAATGCAAATAAGCAGTGATATTATCTGAAATAGCGTGGATCAGCATAATACTCTACCATTTTATCCGCCAGCCAGCCGCCGTCTTCACCGTTAGAATGGATTGTCGTAATACTGATAGTAGAACCACCGCCCCATAAGATCGAAAAGACGTTAAAGTCCGGTAGGTTCAGCGCCTGCATCTGGCTCCAGTCATACCCTTTATCTTTACGTAAAAAGTCGCCGACGGTCGGGACGCCGTAAGTCGCGCTATTTAAGGCCGTATTGAGTAGCTGCAAAGAGAGCGTGTCAGGATCGCTGCCAATGCGGGCGTCACCCATAAAAAAGGTTCCGCCAGATGCAAAGTGCGCAGCGCTGATTTTACTGACACCCTCTTCTACTGTAGGCATATGGCCGCCTGGGATTTGCCACAGCATGGCGGGCGTCAGCAGCGCTTTCGTCACCTGTTTGACCATCGCCAGGTAATTAAGCCAGCATGTCGCATTCCAGCCATAGTGGGCAAGCGCATCAGGACTGAAACAGTCACGCTCAAATTTATCAAACGCAATAAAGTCCGGCGCATATTCTCCGCTATAAACGCCCAGTTCATGAATAAATTCGGCGATCGCCTGCCCTTCAGCTACCGGATCAGCGGTATCGCGCAGCACCCAGTCCGCCGTTCCTGTCGCCCAGACATTCGTCTGCCAGCCAAAAGCCACATCCGGGGCAAACTGACGAACAAGATAGTTCACCGCCTGAATATAGCCGTAGAGATCGTCGCTAAACGTCGGCAACGAAGGCGCGATAAAGCCAGCCATCGCCGGTAATGCTTGTATCGCCGCCGCCAGTTGGGCATTCACCGGCACACTGTTTTTTTGCCGTACTACGGTATAGCCATACGGTCCTTGCTGTAGCGCCCCCAGAAAATCCGGGTTAAGCACAAAGGTAGCCGGGACAGGATGCGTCTCATCTTTGTATGACTGCGCCGCCAGACACTGGGTAATAAAGTTACCAAAATGGTTACGTAGCTTTTGCGCATCCTGTAAATCCACCAGCGCGCTACCGCCGCTGGCATTCGCGGTATAAATGACCATTACCGGCATGACGCTACGCCCGGCTTCTTTTTCTATCTGGCGCACCAGCGCAACGGTTTTATGGATCGGTAACGTCGCGTAATCCAGAAAACCATCCCCGTTCACGTCAACCTCCGCGGCCGGAACCGGATCGCCGCCGCCGTCAAAACCATCGTATTTAAACAACGCGCTAAACGGTATATCGCGATAAAGAGAAACCGTCTCTGGCGCGTTAACCGTCACGCCGCCATGAGCAAGGTAATCAGGCCAACCTTTTACCTGTAGCGTCACGCCGGGCAGAAACTCCAGCGCCACATGGTTGACCTTTTGCAACAACCGTAGCGACCCGGCCTGTTCACAACGCCACGGCACGCTGTCGATGAAAATATCGTCCGTCTGAACATCATACAGCCCGGGCGCAAAGCGTAATGCCAACGTCTGCCGATCGCTACCGCTCTCCAGCATTAATGAGTATTGATATTTACCGCTACTGAACAGATAACGCTGCGGCGCGACGCCATCAGGCAGGCCCAGTAGAGTGGCATCCACCGTCACGAAACTCGCCGTGTCGATCGCTGCCTGCTGGTAAGCGACAGCAACCTCGGCAACCTGAGCCGCGGCAGGGATAAAACCCGTAAGCTGTATGGGTGCCGATATAAAGCGGTTATTAATCATCGCAGGCTGCAGATTGACCGTATAATGATGCCCCGCCAGTAGCCGGGTGATTAACTGCGGTTGGTTGGCGATAAGCGTGACGGTACGCTCATCCGCTTGCGTAGCATCGGCGATCTCAACGGTCAATTTCGCATTACCAAGCGCAGGGGCGTCAATCATCAGACGCGCGCTGGCATAACGGACAATCGGCAGACAGGATACCTGGACCTGCGCGGCGGCATCGCCGGATTGCAGCGTAACGGTAAAAGAGGACTCGACTGGCGCGATTTGCATCTCATCATTCGCCAGTGCCGGTACGGTAAGCCGATACGTTCCTGCGCTAAGATCGCTTATTGTCAGAACCTCTCCCCACTCACCGACAAAGCGCCGGGTTTCGCCGGCAGGAAACAGCAGCTCAATCGCCGGTTTGAGCGCCACGGTCTGCGTCATGGCAGGAAAATGAACGCAAATTTTTCCCTGACGGGCAGGGTCATGGGCCAACGTCGCGCTCAAATCGCTGATGGCAACTGGCATCTGCGTGGCGGCCAGATAGCACTGTAATTCGACGGTATCCCCCGCCGCCAGCATCAGCGCGCCGTCATGATTAATGGTGATGGTATTCTTCTCGATGGGCCATCCCCCATCGCTGGCCAGCGTCACGGCCTGATTCCCCAGCATTGTTCCCTGAAACGGACTGTAGGGATCGGGGTGCGCGCTGGCCGTAAAATTCAGTTGAAGCTGATTGAGATCTACCGCCTGAGCGTAGAGGTTGGTCAGCGTAAAGGTGACGCGTTGATACCAACTCGCGGTATTCAACTCGCTAACGTTAAGCGTAAGGCCGCGTTCCTGAAGGTCATTGTCCTTTTCCGGCACATCGGGTTCGGCGGGTTGTTCGTCTGCGGCGGGTATCGCTGGCGTCTCCTGATCGGATGGGGTTTCAGACTCTGCGTCTTCGGATGACGATGACGCCAGCGTCAAGGTGATGGCGGACATTTTTACCGGCACCTGCGTCGCCGCGAGGTTGAAAGAGAGCGTCCCGCGTTCGCCCGGCTGAAGAAGTAATGCATCGCTGTTATTAATGATGATGTTGTTAGTTTCCAGCGTGCCATACGAACTCTCATTCAGCGTAAGCGGCAGGTTCCCTTTGAGCGTACCGCCGCTATTTCCCCATGGATCGATGTGCCCGGAAGCCGTGAATGATATTGCGGCATGGTTCATATCGACCGGATTACCGCTCTCATTGATAAAGGTTAAGGTGATTTTTTGATACCAGCTGTTGACGTCAAATGCGCTGGCGTGAATGGAAATGGTCATGGTCTGCTCTTCCTCTGTCCCTGGTGGAGAAAAGCCCCGGTAAACCGGGGCTTGAATCATGAAGCCCAATACATCGTGCTTAATGCCGTGTATTAGTAAGCGCCAAGATCGGTCCATGCACCGCCGATACCGCAGTTCAGGTCAGGCTGGTCGCCCATAGACCACCATTTCACCTGATAGTTATGGCCTTTCCAGCTAACGATTTCGAAAGAACCCCAGTTTGCGCCATAAACGGTAGAAGCATCCCACTGCGCGTAAGGTGACGTTTTGTCATCTGCTGGCGTATCATCCTCAGCCGGCGTGGTATCTTCTTCCTCGTCCGGTACAGGAACGATAATCTCTTCTTCCTCTTCCGGTTCCGGTTGAACC
Organism: Salmonella sp. 5800; assembly: GCF_046558195.1. NCBI lineage: Bacteria > Pseudomonadati > Pseudomonadota > Gammaproteobacteria > Enterobacterales > Enterobacteriaceae > Salmonella > Salmonella sp. 5800. Next base: position 40,495 of record NZ_JBGDOX010000007.1, read on the forward strand.
TGAGATAGCGCAGGTACAGCCGTTAGAACAAAGCGCTGTTGAGAGGACGGTTCGTTGTAGCAGTCGCGTACAAACAGGGTGAACTGAAAGGCTGTTTTTTCGCTAACTTCCGGTACCACAACCTCAATGATTTCTGCCGTTTTGTCTGCCACAGCGATTTGAGAAGGCACGCCCCAGCTAAAGGACAACTCATCACTATCTTCATCAGAAGAACCTGCGCCAGACAGCTGTACCGTAGATCCGCCTACGACCATCAGTTCAATCGCCGCTTTCGGCGCGTGGTTGACTTTCTGCGCGTCGTCGCTATCGCTCTGTTCTTCACCATTTTCTACATTGATACCTTCGAAGTAGAACGGTTCCATATCGATAACTTCAGATTCGATTTCATAACCCAGACCTTCACGCACGGCGTTAACCAGCACGCCGTTGTCCTGATCGATAGTCCAGGTAAACACGCCGCCCAGGCCCAGTTTCGCTGCATATTCGCCTTTTGCTTTGACAGTACGCGGCGTATCCAGGGATAAAAACAGTTTGGATTCCGGGCTATACAGGTAGTCAGCGTCAGCGACCTGGTCGGTGTAAACGTTGAAACCGTTACGACCTTTCTGGTTTTCCAGATCCAGGTAGCTATAAATGACGTCATACCATTCGCTGGTGCCGGATTCGAAAGAACCTGTAGTGTCACCTGTTCCCGGGTTATAAGAACCTTTCAGCGGCGACAGGGATTCAATTTCTGCCTGACGAGCGTTACGGGTATAGCCGGCATAACCGATGTTGATACGATCAGCGGAGAAACCTTCCGCCAGCAGGTGATCAACGATGGTTTCGACAGCCCAGCCGCCCTCTTCCAGCGCTTTGCGGTTGGTATGGTGGCCAAGAGTTTCCGCCCATGGCGTACCGAAGAAATCATAGGTCATCAGGTTGATGCCATACAGGCCAGCAGCCAGCAGATCTTTTACTTTAGCGTGATCAAAAATCGTGGTCACCGCGGAAGCCGCGATAGAGATCTTCACATTGCTCAGACCAGCAGAATCCAGCTGTTTGCGCAGTTCGGCAATCAGCAGCGCGTAGTTAGCGCCATCTTCCGGACCAAACGGGTTGCCCGCCCCTTCATCGTTCGGATATTCCCAGTCAATATCCACTTCGCTGAACATCGGGAACTGTTTGAACAGTTTCACCACGCCTTTGGCGAAGATTTTACGAGAAGAGTCAGAAGCGGCGGTTTCGTGGAACCCGTTACTCATGCTCCAGCCGCCGATACTCATGGAGAGCGCCAGCGTGTGACCTGCGGCTTTCGCTTTTGCCTGCATATCACGCAGCGCGCCCAGCATACCTTTGGCGTTAGCCTGGGTCACGGTTTTCGGATCAACATCCCAGCCGCTGGTTTCAAAACCCAGGTTGATATAAGACTGGAAATCGCCCCACGGATCGAGGAAGGTCGGCTCATATTTCACTTTGCCGCACTGTGCTGCCGCTTCTGCTACGACGTCGCGGTTTTCTTTATCAATTTTTCTGAAACCGGTGATGCCAACAAAGCCGAAAATCAGTTTGTCATAAGCCGTCGGTGAAACGTTGGTTAAATCATAACCACGGCCCGGTTGGGACATATTGCCTTGCAGACGGCTGTCATACTGTGACCAGTCGGTGTAATAACCGAATACCTTCGGTTTAGTCGTGGAGTTTTTATATTTATTGTATACCGGTTTCGCAACACGAGCGGAAGTATAGCTTATTTTATCATCGCTTGTTGCAGGGTCAAAACCATTCGCTGCATGAGTAGTTTCAGTAATTGTATCGCCTTGAATCAGTTTGCTTGTAGCCATTTTAAAATTTCCTTTTACGTTTCAAAATTTTCGCAGCTCGTTCTGCGGGGTCCATAATCGTTACAGGCATAAAAAATAGCTAATCACAAAACATCATCTTTTTAGATGATATAAAAATCATAAAAATGAGGTTAACAACACCGTCTACCGAAGAGAAAACAACACCTCTCAGCGCCCGCTTAGTCCATTCTGGTGAGAACATAGTAAATATCATTTATCATGTAATTAAATATCATTTAATTACAATGAAATAATGTGATTACACTCGCTATAGACAATGACAATACAATAAAACCAGTGACATTTATTGGATTAAGACATTTCTCATACAATATAGTCACCACAGACAACCAGGATGTACATTTCTAAAGGAAGACGTTATGAAAACTTATATCATTAATAGCAACTGCATTTACAATGAAGGTAAATATGAACTGAGGACGGTCTCAAATTCACAGGTTATTAAAATGACTGCGATGAGAGCCAAATGTCTCAGTTTCATCATCGAGAATGCTCATCTGGAGATTATCGAGCGACAAAAAATAACCACCGCGTTATGGGGAAGTCGAAGCCACTATGTTAATGATGCAAATCTAACGCAGATTCTCTATTTAATCAGACGTGACCTTAAAGCGCTTGGTATTAACGATCTTTTTATTACCATTCCAAGACAAGGTCTCAAAGTTAATAGTGATATCGCCATTATCGCGACGGATAGCGAAACAAAGGGAAGAAAAAAACAGATTGTACGGCAAACCATCGCTGCCCTGACGACCGTATTTTCAGTAACGTTAGGTTCTCTCATGTATCTGCATATTCACTAAGCGAAGGAAAGGGAAGATGAATCCAATTATAGATGGAATTATTGCGCTTGAAGGCGGTTACGTATTTAACCCTAAAGATAAAGGCGGCGCCACCCATTGGGGCATTACCGAAGCCACGGCGCGAGCGCATGGCTATGCTGGCGATATGCGGGATCTGACCCGCGCTGAAGCCTACGCGATTCTCGAAGAGGATTACTGGATAAAACCAGGCTTTGATGTCATCTCGACGCTATCGTGGCCAGTCTCCTTCGAGCTGTGCGATGCGGCAGTCAACATAGGCGCTTACCACCCCAGCGCGTGGCTGCAACGCTGGTTGAACGTCTTTAATCACCAAGGTAAACGCTACCCGGATATTCATGTGGATGGCAATATTGGCCCGCGGACGCTTGCCGCTCTCGAACATTATTTGGCCTGGCGAGGCCAGGAAGGGGAAGCCGTTTTGGTGAAAGCTCTCAATTGCAGTCAGGGCACGTACTACTTAAACGTTGCTGAGAAAAACCACAATAACGAACAATTTATTTATGGCTGGATCAAGAATAGAGTGACCTAGACCAGGCTGAAAAAAGACGCGTAAAAGGCTCACGGATGAGCCTGATACCGTGAATGATAATTAATCTTAATTATTTCCTTCGATAATTTTTTTAATCCGCCGCCCAAGAATTTTTAAGATCGGACTCGCGAAAACACCGCCTAAGCCTGCCGCCAACAGAACAATGTTGAAACTGCATTCTTTTTCGATCGCAATCGCGCTTAACAAGAAACTGGTGAAGCAGGAAATCACGATCTGCGTTAAGCAATATTTTATACTTTCATGAGAACTATTATATTCTGTCTTATCTTTGCGTAAAAGATAGCTGACAAAGCCTCCCCACGCGCCAATCGAAATAATAGTGAGTAAGATCTCTAGCTCCAATAGCACAACTTCCGTTGTCGACACATGGTTGGGAATAGACATTTTAACACTCCGAAATCATTATAAATGAATAATTAACACAAGGAGTGTAAGCGCCCTGTCAGACGGGTGAAAATCAAAGCACATCATTTAAAACCATATTAAATCAAAGCGTAAAAATGAGGTGTATTAGCGACGGAAGGAGGAAAGCGTTTGTAACATACTTACCATCTCATTAATCGTCGATATATTTCTACTATTTTTATTCCAGGATGCATAGACCTGAACTGACTTCAAAGCCAGTTCGGGCGGAGGCTGAATAAATTTAATGTCATATTTACGATGGTTTTTATAAAAAAGCGCTAATTTCAAAGGCATCAATGCAATCAATGAGGTTCGTTCGATCATGCTCATCAAACCGTTAAGCGAATCACTGCGATAGCCGACAATACGCCTGCCAGTATAGTAAAGCTCATCCTTAAATAACTCGCTATCATGATATATCACTGAAGCCCCCATTCCCGGCTGATATAACGCATGACGCGAAGAATAAAAATGATGTAGCGACAGTTGTGAGAGGGTACTCAGCATGTGTTTACTGCTACAGATACAAACAAATGATTTAAAACTATCAATAATTTGATTCTCTATGCCGGACTCCAGCAAAGGTTCGGCACTAATCAACAGATCGCCTTGCGCAGTAAACAGAAGTTCGCTGATATGCTCCCGACTCATATTTCTGACAGTGAAATGATTTATCAAAATACGGTCAAATATATCGCTGTTATAGAGCTGAGAAAGATAATAGCTTTCAACAATATCACTGCCTAATAACGTTATCTGGAACGCTTCATCTTTTTTGCTATTACAGAGAAATGTGTCATCCACCAGTTTCATCACCTGACTGAAATTTTGGTGAATGTCGACAGCCTTAGCTGTGGGGATGAGCCCGCCTTTCCCTCTGCTAAACAGTTCTTCCGGGTAATAACTCTGCAGGCGCTTTAACGCCATAGAGACGGCAGCCGGTGTAATGCCTAACTTTTTTGCCGCCATAGCCGCATTTCCTGACAAAATAACAGCGTCAAGAATTTTGATTAAATTATAATCAAAGCTCTTGTTGGCACCTTTCGATCCCATTCGCTGTCTGCCTCCGGAAACTAAAAAAAGCAATATAGATAATACTCAAGATAAATCAATTCACAGCATCTAAAAAAGCAATCGTTAATGTCATCACATCACGTTTTTTTAAAGAATGAGCGTATACAAACCTGCTGATTAACATCAATTTGTTTATCAGTAAAACAAAATACCAACAAATGAGAGGATACGATGCGTTTAGCAGAAGCCTGGGCGCGTACAGGCAGAAAAAAGCCCGGATATGCACCCGGGCTAAAGAAAAATACAACGGTAAAAAGATTAGCGAGTCAAATCGTCAAAGAATTTTTTCACGCCGTCAAAGAAGCTTTTTGAACGCGGGCTGTTTTTCTCTCCCGTCGGGCCGCCAAAACTTTCCTGAAGATCTTTTAGCAATTGCTTCTGTTTTTCGCTCAGACCGACCGGCGTTTCAACCACCACACGGCACAGCAAATCGCCCTGCGCGCCACCGCGTACGGACTTCACGCCTTTGCCGCGCATACGGAACAGCTTGCCCGTTTGTGTTTCGCTCGGTACTTTCAGCATCACGCGACCATCTAACGTCGGCACTTCAATTTCACCGCCCAGCGCCGCCATCGCAAAGTTGATCGGCACTTCGCAATAAAGATTATTGCCTTCACGCTCGAAAATAGGGTGTTGTTTCACCTGGACCTGAACGTACAAGTCGCCTGCCGGTGCGCCATGCTCGCCCGCTTCGCCCTCGCCTGCCAGACGAATACGATCGCCGGTATCCACGCCCGCCGGGATTTTAACGGACAGAGTTTTACTCTTTTCAACACGCCCATGACCGTGGCATTTATGGCACGGATCTTTGATCAGCGTACCGCGTCCCTGACAGTGTGGGCAGGTCTGCTGTACAGCAAAGAATCCCTGGCGCATCTGTACCTGACCAGAACCATGACAGGTCGGACAGGTTTGCGGTTGCGTGCCAGCTTTCGCGCCGCTGCCGTGGCAAACGTCGCACTCCTCCAGCGTCGGAATACGGATCTCTTTGGTCACGCCACGCACCGCTTCTTCCAGGGTGAGATCCATGTTATAACGCAAATCAGCCCCACGCGCCGCACGTTGGCGACCACGCCCGCCGCCAAAGATATCGCCAAAAACGTCACCAAAGATATCACTGAAATCAGCGCCGCCATTGAAGCCGCCGCCAAATCCGCCGCCCATACCGCCTTGTTCAAACGCGGCGTGACCATACTGATCGTAGGCTGCGCGTTTTTGCGCATCGGTCAGCACTTCGTAGGCTTCTTTAATCTCTTTAAATTTAGCTTCGGCCTCTTTATCACCCTGATTGCGGTCCGGATGATATTTCATGGCCAGGCGCTTATACGCCTTTTTGATTTCACGCTCTTCCGCTGTTTTGGAAACGCCTAAAATCTCGTAGTAATCTCTTTTCGCCATCTCTTTTTATCTGCCCTTAACATGCATACACGGGCGGAGAGGAAACCTCTTCGCCCGTGCCAGTAATTACCCGTTCAAAGGGCGATTATTTTTTATCTTTTACTTCTTCAAACTCAGCGTCGACAACGTCGTCATCTTTCGCGTTGTTTGCAGAAGCGTCAGCGGAGCCAGCCTGCTGCTGCGCATGTTGCTGCTGAGCGATTTCCATCAGTTTCTGGGAAACCTGCGCCAGTTCCTGCATTTTCGCTTCGATAGCGGCTTTATCTTCGCCTTTCAGGGCAGTTTCCAGCGCGCTCAGGGCAGACTCGATAGCGGTTTTGTCATCAGCCGGCAGTTTATCGCCTGCTTCTTCAACCTGCTTACGGGTGCTGTGCAGCAGATGGTCGCCCTGGTTACGGGTCTGAACCAGCTCTTCGAACTTACGGTCGGATTCAGCGTTCGCTTCTGCATCGCGAACCATTTTCTGAATTTCTTCCTCGTTCAGACCAGAAGATGCCTTGATGGTGATCTTCTGCTCTTTACCGCTATTTTTGTCTTTCGCGGAAACGTGCAGGATACCGTCAGCATCGATATCGAAGGTAACTTCGATCTGCGGCATACCGCGCGGCGCCGGGTTGATGCCATCCAGGTTGAACTGACCCAGAGATTTGTTATCAGACGCACGTTTACGCTCACCCTGCAGCACATGGATGGTTACCGCAGACTGGTTGTCTTCCGCAGTAGAGAACACCTGGCTGTGCTTGGTCGGGATGGTGGTGTTTTTGGTGATAAGCGGAGTCATCACGCCACCCATCGTTTCGATACCCAGAGACAGCGGGGTAACGTCCAGCAGCAGTACGTCTTTCACATCACCGGTCAATACGCCGCCCTGTACCGCTGCGCCGATAGCCACAGCTTCGTCCGGGTTAACGTCTTTACGCGGCTCTTTACCAAAGAATTCAGCCACTTTTTTCTGCACCATTGGCATACGGGTCTGACCGCCGACGAGGATCACGTCGTTGATATCAGACACGGACAGGCCAGCGTCCTGCAGTGCGACTTTCAGCGGCTCGATAGAACGGTTCACCAGATCTTCAACCAGGCTTTCCAGTTTTGCACGAGTCACTTTGATGTTCATGTGTTTCGGACCGGTGGCATCTGCGGTAATGTACGGCAGGTTCACGTCGGTCTGCTGCGCAGAAGACAGCTCGATTTTGGCTTTTTCTGCGGCCTCTTTCAGGCGCTGCATGGCCAGCGGATCGTTACGCAGGTCAATGCCCTGATCTTTCTTAAACTCGTCAACGAGGTAGTTGATCAGGCGGGTATCGAAGTCTTCACCACCCAGGTGGGTATCACCGTTGGTTGCCAGAACTTCAAAGGTTTTTTCGCCATCAACTTCGTCGATTTCGATAATAGAGATATCGAAAGTACCACCACCGAGGTCGTAAACCGCGATAGTACGGTTGCCGACTTCTTTATCCAGACCGTAAGCCAGCGCTGCGGCAGTCGGTTCGTTGATGATACGTTTAACTTCCAGCCCCGCGATACGACCCGCATCTTTGGTAGCCTGACGCTGCGCATCGTTAAAGTAAGCCGGTACGGTGATAACCGCTTCAGTTACCGGTTCGCCCAGATAATCTTCAGCCGTTTTCTTCATTTTCTTCAGCACTTCGGCAGAAATCTGCGGCGGCGCCATTTTCTGACCTTTCACATCAAGCCATGCGTCGCCGTTGTCGGCGCCGATGATTTTGTACGGCATGATAGAAACGTCACGTTGAACTTCTTCGTCCTGGAAGCGGCGGCCAATCAGGCGTTTAATCGCAAACAGGGTGTTTTGCGGGTTTGTCACTGCCTGACGTTTAGCCGGCTGACCAACCAGAGTTTCACCATCCTGGGTATAAGCAATGATAGAAGGCGTAGTGCGATCGCCCTCGGCGTTCTCCAGCACGCGTGCCTGCGTTCCATCCATAATCGCTACACAAGAGTTGGTAGTACCCAGGTCGATACCAATAATTTTACCCATCTAAACGTCTCCACTAAAAATTCGGTCATCATGTGGTTGTGAATCTGTAATAAGGGCGAAACGTGCGGTTTCAACTACCCTGAATCGTTTTTTTTCAGACTCACCACTGCGGTTGACTACAAGATGGGGTCGTAACCCACGTCATCAAGGGGGAGATGAAAAAATTTTTTAGTGACGAGAGGGCGCGATGGAAAACCAGACAGATAAACATTCATGAAATAAATTAAACAACGAATACTATTCACAGAAAAATTGTAATAAAAAGAAAAGATTACAAAACTGAATCGTTGTCATGAGCAGAGTATGATAGACGGTAATTGCTTATTGAACCCGTCAAAGAGAAATTCCATGCGATCTGTGTTAACGATTTCCGCCGGCCTGCTTTTCGGCCTGGCGTTAAGTAGCGTCGCGCACGCGAACGACCATAAAATACTGGGTGTTATTGCCATGCCCAGAAATGAAACGAACGATCTCGCGCTGAAAATTCCCGTCTGCCGCATCGTGAAGCGCATTCAACTCACGGCGGATCACGGCGACATCGAACTTAGCGGCGCATCCGTCTATTTTAAAACTGCGCGTAGCGCCAGCCAAAACCTGAACGTCCCTTCCTCAATCAAAGAGGGCCAGACGACAGGCTGGATCAATATTAATAGCGATAACGACAACAAACGCTGCGTATCAAAGATTACCTTCTCAGGCCATACGGTAAATTCTTCCGATATGGCGAGACTTAAAGTCATTGGCGACGATTAATCGCTGTTATTTCTATTCCAAAAGCCAGACTGAAAATGAACGTCACCTATTTACACGACGAGGATTTAGACTTTCTTCAGCATTGTAGCGAAGAACAACTCGCCGATTTCGCCCGTTTGCTGACGCATAACGAAAAGGGCAAGGCTCGCTTGTCGAGCGTCCTTAGTCATAACGAGCTGTTCAAAGCGATGGAAGGTCACCCGGAGCAACACCGCCGTAACTGGCAGCTCATTGCCGGCGAGTTTCAGCATTACGGCGGCGACAGTATCGCCAACAAATTGCGCGGACACGGAAAACAGTACCGCGCGATTCTGCTGGATGTCGCAAAACGGCTAAAACTCAAAGCAGATAAAAGCATGTCGACGTTTGAAATAGAACAGCAACTGCTGGAGCATTTTTTACGTCATACCTGGCAGAAGATGGACGCGGCGCATAAGCAGGAATTTCTGCAAGCCGTAGACGCCAAAGTTTCTGAACTGGAAGAACTGCTGCCGCTGCTCATGAAAGATCGCCGTCTGGCAAAAGGGGTCTCCCACCTGCTTTCCACCCAGCTTACCCGCATTTTGCGTACCCATGCCGCAATGAGCATCCTGGGTCACGGATTGCTGCGCGGCGCAGGTCTTGGCGGCCCGGTCGGCGCGGCGTTAAACGGCGTCAAAGCGATGAGCGGCAGCGCGTATCGCGTGACTATTCCGGCGGTGTTGCAAATAGCCTGCCTGCGACGAATGATGGCAGCCGTTCAGGCGTGAACGCCCTCACAGGGGGAAATATTTTCTTTTCCCCCTTATTAGATCATAGACAGTCCTCTTCCCCCTGATTATTATGCCGCGCCCCGAATACGGAACTCGTTATTCTGGGAAACTATTTCACCATTCAATTATGATGATTTTGAGGAATTATGGGCAACACTAAGTTGGCTAATCCGGCACCGCTGGGCCTGATGGGCTTCGGCATGACCACCATTCTGCTTAACCTGCACAATGCCGGTTTTTTCGCCCTGGACGGTATTATTCTGGCGATGGGGATTTTCTACGGCGGTATCGCGCAAATTTTTGCCGGTCTGCTGGAGTACAAAAAAGGCAATACCTTTGGTTTAACGGCCTTTACCTCTTACGGTTCGTTCTGGCTGACGCTGGTCGCTATCCTGCTGATGCCGAAAATGGGCCTGACGGATGCGCCTGACGCTCAGCTACTCGGCGCTTATTTAGGTCTGTGGGGCGTGTTCACGCTGTTTATGTTCTTTGGTACGCTGAAAGCCGCCCGCGCGCTGCAATTTGTTTTCCTGAGCCTGACCGTACTGTTCGCTCTGCTGGCGGTCGGCAATATCACCGGTAACGAAGCCATTATCCATATCGCAGGCTGGGTTGGTCTGGTTTGCGGTGCCAGCGCTATTTATCTGGCGATGGGTGAAGTGCTAAACGAGCAATTTGGCCGCACTATTCTGCCAATCGGCGAAGCGCACTAAATCTCTTTATTCCTCCCGCATCGGGAGGAATAACCCTACTATCAGTATCTTCCGGTCAGGATGACATATTCTCACGTCTGGCGCTCTTCGGACGGAAAGCGGCAACCACTTCCGGCGCGGTTTCGACATACGGCCCGTCAAGCAGCTGTATGCAATACGGCACGCTCGCAAAAATGCCCGGCACGCTAACGCTGCCATCGTCCGCTTTTACGCCTTCCAGCGTTTCTTTGATCGATTTTGGCTGTCCAGGCAGATTAAGAATTAACGCCTGTTTACGGATAACGCCCACCTGGCGGGAAAGAATGGCGGTCGGCACAAAGCGCAGGCTGATCTGGCGCATCTGCTCGCCAAAACCTGGCATTTCACGGTCAGCGATGGCAAGGGTCGCGTCCGGCGTGACGTCGCGACGTGCCGGACCGGTACCGCCAGTGGTCAGCACCAGATGACAGCTCATCTCATCGACCAGTTCACACAACGTTTGCTCGATAATTTCCTGTTCATCAGGAATTAAGCGCCGTTGGACCTCGAAAGGCGTGGTCAGTGCAGAAGCGAGCCACTCCTCAAGCGCAGGAATGCCTTTATCCTGGTAAACGCCGCTTGAAGCGCGGTCGGAGATAGAAACTAAGCCAATACGTAAGGTATCCATAATTATTCCGTTAAAACAGTCTCGTTAAACAGAATGATACACTGCGAAGGGAAGGACAGACAGGTTTCAGAAGAGGTAGCGTGACCCATATCAGGGCCACGCGTTAATGATTACAGCAGATCGCCGATCATTTTTTCCAGTTTTTCCTGGTCTACCGCAAACTTACGGATACCATCCGCCAGTTTGTCAACCGCCATCGGATCCTGGTGATGCTGCCACAGGAACTCGGCTTCGGTAATGCGTTCCGGACGCGCTTTGACTTCGCCGGAGAAAGAGAGCTTACGCTCAATCGCCCCTTCGCTTTCCGCCAGTTCTTTCAGCAATGCCGGCGCGATAGTCAGACGGTCGCAGCCCGCCAGCTCCAGAATTTCGCCTACGTTACGGAAGCTTGCGCCCATAACGACGGTTTCGTAACCATGCTGTTTGTAGTACTCGTAGATTTCCGTTACGGAAACCACGCCCGGATCTTCAGCTGGCGCATAGTCTTTCTTGTCGGTATTGGCTTTATACCAGTCAAGAATACGACCTACGAACGGCGAGATCAGGTAGACGCCCGCTTCGGCGCACGCACGCGCCTGCGCGAAGGAGAACAGCAGCGTCAGGTTACAGTTGATGCCTTCTTTTTCCAGCTGTTCGGCTGCGCGAATGCCCTGCCAGGTGGACGCCAGCTTGATCAGGATACGATCGTTGCTGATACCCGCATCATTGTAGAGTTTAATGATACGTTTTGCTTTGGCGATAGACGCTTCAGTGTCATAAGACAGACGCGCGTCAACTTCGGTAGAAATACGCCCCGGCACCAGCTTCAGGATTTCCAGGCCAATATTCACCGCCAGCTTATCGGTCGCGTCAACAACCTGCTGCGCGCGGTTGCTGCTCTGCTGTTTCGCCCAGGCGACAGCATCGTCAATCAGCTTACGATATTCCGGGATTTGCGCTGCGTTAAGAATGAGAGAAGGGTTAGTTGTAGCATCCTGCGGCTGGTACAGCTTCATTGCCGCGATATCTCCGGTATCAGCCACTACGGTGGTGAACTGACGAAGGGAGGTCAATTTGTCCGTCATGATAGAGTTTCTCTTTAAACAGCTTGTTAGGGGATGTAACCGGTCTACCCTGATGATAACACGACGCACTCACAGCGCAACCGCCTACATGCACCTGGCTGCCCTTGTGCACTGTTTGCGTATCTGCCAATGGTTGATGCGCAATTAAAGGATACCGCCGTATTTATGGTAAACTGCCGTTAATATTAGTCTGACAAGGTCATCTACATCATGGGTCACGCTTATACAGGATCATCAAAGCGTGACGGCATCAACAAGAGGGACGTTAATGCCTGAGTTTTTCAGTTTTATTAACGAAATACTCTGGGGCTCGGTAATGATTTACCTGCTGCTCGGCGCAGGATGTTGGTTTACCTGGCGTACCGGATTCATTCAATTTCGTTATATTCGCCAATTTAGCCGCAGTCTGAAAGGCAGCTTTAGCCCGCAGCCAGGCGGTCTGACGTCATTTCAGGCACTGTGTACCAGCCTCGCGGCGCGGATTGGCAGCGGTAATCTGGCCGGCGTGGCGCTGGCTATCGCCGCAGGCGGTCCCGGCGCGGTATTCTGGATGTGGGTCTCGGCCATCATTGGTATGGCGACCTCCTTCGCCGAGTGTTCGCTTGCCCAGCTTTATAAAGAACGTGACCCGACAGGCCAGTTCCGCGGTGGCCCGGCGTGGTATATGGCGCGCGGGCTGGGAATGCGCTGGATGGGCGTGGTTTTCGCCCTCTTTCTGCTCGTCGCCTACGGGTTGATTTTTAATAGCGTGCAGGCGAATGCCGTCTCACGCGCGCTCCATTTCGCCTTCAACATTCCGCCACTTATCTCCGGCATTGCTCTGGCGTTCTGTGCCCTGTTAATTATCATTCACGGCATAAAAGGCGTCGCCCGCCTGATGCAATGGCTGATTCCCCTCATCGCGTTATTGTGGGTCGCCGGCAGCGTGTTCATTTGCCTCTGGCATATTGAGCAAATGCCTGGCGTTATCGCCTCGATAGTCAAAAGCGCACTTGGCTGGCAGGAAGCCGCGGCAGGCGCAGCCGGATATACGCTCACTCAGGCTATTACCAGCGGTTTTCAGCGTGGGATGTTCTCTAATGAAGCGGGAATGGGGTCAACGCCTAATGCGGCCGCAGCGGCAACGTCGTATCCCCCTCACCCTGTCGCGCAGGGGATTGTGCAAATGATTGGCGTATTCAGCGACACCATTATCATCTGTACCGCCAGCGCGATGATTATCCTGCTGGCGGGGAATCACGCGTCCCATTCGTCAACAGAAGGCATTCAGCTTCTCCAACATGCAATGGTTTCGTTGACCGGTGAATGGGGCGCCAGCTTTGTCGCGCTTATCGTCATTCTGTTCGCGTTCAGTTCTATCGTCGCCAACTATATTTACGCCGAGAACAATCTGTTTTTTCTGCGGTTACATAACGCAAAGGCCATCTGGCTATTACGCCTTGCGACGCTTGGCATGGTTATCGCCGGTACGCTTATCAGTTTTCCGCTGATATGGCAGCTCGCTGACATGATCATGGCCTGTATGGCCATTACCAATCTGACGGCGATTTTGTTGCTCTCACCGGTGGTGTATACCCTCGCCAGCGATTATCTGCGACAACGGAAACTGGGCGTAAGACCGCAGTTCGATCCGCGGCGCTTCCCGGATATCGAACCACAACTGGCGCCAGATACCTGGGATGCGGCATCGCGCGACTAAGCCGACAATCGCAACCATCGGTCAACTCTGCGACGTTTTTTTGCTAAAGTCGCAGAAAATTCCCTGCAAGGACTGGATATGCTGATTCTGATTTCACCTGCAAAAACGCTTGATTATCAAAGCCCGCTGGCCACGACCCGCTATACCCAGCCGGAGCTATTGGATCACAGCCAGCAGCTTATTCAACAGGCCCGCCAGCTTTCGGCGCCGCAAATTTCCAGGCTGATGGGAATTAGCGACAAACTGGCGGATCTCAACGCCACGCGTTTTCATGACTGGCAGCCTCATTTTACGCCGGATAATGCACGCCAGGCGATTCTGGCGTTTAAAGGCGATGTTTATACCGGCCTACAGGCGGAAACGTTCAACGACGCGGATTTTGATTTTGCTCAACAGCATCTGCGTATGCTCTCTGGCTTGTATGGCGTATTGCGCCCGCTGGATTTAATGCAGCCTTATCGTCTGGAGATGGGGATTCGCCTGGAGAATCCGCGCGGCAAAGATCTTTATCAATTCTGGGGCGATATCATTACCGATAAGCTCAACGAAGCGCTTGAGGCGCAGGGCGATCGGGTGGTGGTGAATCTGGCCTCCGAGGAATATTTTAAATCGGTGAAGCCAAAGAAACTGAATGCCGAACTGATTAAGCCCGTGTTCCTTGATGAGAAAAACGGCAAGTTTAAGGTGGTAAGCTTCTACGCCAAAAAAGCGCGCGGACTGATGAGTCGTTTTATTATTGAAAACCGCTTAACGAAGCCGGAACAGCTTACCGCGTTTGACCGTGAAGGGTATTTCTTTGATGAAGAAACCTCCACACAAGACGAGCTGATCTTTAAACGCTACGAGCAGTAACGGCATCGCCGGATGGCGGTTACGCCTTATCCGGCCTACAAATCGACACCACCCCATAGGCCCGGTAAGCGACAGCGCCACCGGGCGCAATGGTTACTGGCGGGTCATCATCAGCTTACGCAGGGCGGCAAAATCCGCAGGCAGATGATGTGAAAGTAGCGGCAGGTCGGCGCGTTCGGCGAGCGCTTCAGGCAAGGCCAGCGTTTCTCCCAGAATGGACTCCACGCTTTCTTTAAACTTCGCCGGATGTGCCGTTCCGAGAAACAAGCCATACTCGCCAGGGTTTAACTGGTCGCGTAATGCCCGATACGCTACCGCCGCATGAGGTTCCGAGATATAACCTTTCGCTTTCAGCTCGCGCATCGTCTGCTGTGTCGTAGTATCATCTACCGCCGCATAGCCCAGCTCAGTCAGACGCCAGATTTTACGGCGGAATAGCTCCTCCACGCGCGGCCAGTTATTCGGCTGGCTGACATCCATCGCATTCGACAGGGTCGCCTGCGTCGCTTTCGGCGCCCACTTCCCGTCATGCAGAAAACGCGGCACCGTGTCGTTGACGTTGGTAGCGGCGATAAAGCGTTTCACCGGTAGGCCTAACGACTTCGCCAGCAGTCCTGCCGTCAAATCGCCAAAGTTGCCGCTGGGTACGGAGATCACCAGTTGGTTACGCGCCTCCTGCGGCAGTTGCGCCACGGCTTCAAAGTAGTAGCAAATTTGCGCCAACAGGCGGCTGATATTAATCGAATTAGCCGAATTCAGCCCCAGCGCCGTTTTCAGATCTTCGTCATCAAATGCCTGTTTCACCAGCGCCTGGCAAGCATCGAAATCGCCGTCGATCGCCACGGTTTCAATGTTGCCGCCCAGCGTACAGAACAGTTTTTCCTGCAACGGACTGATTTTACCGCGCGGGTAGAGAATGACGACCCGCACATTTTCCAGGCCATAGAACGCGTGAGCCACCGCCGCGCCGGTATCGCCTGACGTTGCGGTCAGAATCGTCACCGGTTTGTCGCCGCTGATATGCGTCAGCATTTGCGCCATAAAACGCCCGCCGAAGTCTTTAAAGGCCAGCGTCGGACCATGGAACAGCTCCAGGCAGCCGACATCGCTTTCTACCTGCGCTACCGGCGCCGGGAACGCAAACGCCGCGCGGACGCGCTCTTCCAGAATTTGCTGCGGTATTTCATCGCCAATAAATGCCGAGAGGATCTTTGCGCTACGGCTGACAAAGTCCTGGTTGAGCATCTCATCAATTTCCGTCAGGCTAAACTCCGGCAGTTCGTGCGGAAAAAAAAGTCCCTGCTGTTTGCCCAGTCCTTGCGTGACGGCCTGCGCAAAGCTGACCTGCTCATTATGGTCTTTCAGATTATAGAGTTTCATTGATTATCCCACTACTCGTGCGCCCGCCGTATCCAGCCGGCAAATATGAACGAAGCCTTCCTGATTTTGCAGATAATGTTTGCTCAGCCAGTCCGCGACGCGCTGCGCCGTCTCCGGTTTATCGCATAGCGCAAACAGCGTCGGCCCCGACCCGGAAATCCCGCTCGCCAGCGCGCCGATCTCCGACACCGCCTGCCGCGCCTGGCTAAAGCCCGGCAGTAAACGCGCGCGGTATGGTTCGGCAATAACATCTTTCATCAGCGCGGCGGCAAGCTGCGGCTGCCGCGAGTAACAGGCGTGAATAAAACCGGCCAGATGCCGTCCATGCGCAATGCAATCCTGACGGCGATACTGCGCAGGCAAAATGGCCCGTGCTTCTGCGGTGGAAACTTTAATGCCCGGATAAGCCAGTACCCATAGCCACTCATCAAAGCCCGGCACCTGCTGACTAATAATGCCGTTTTCTTCAATCATCAACTGCATACCGCCAAGAAAGCACGGCGCGACGTTATCGTAATGGATGCTGCCGGAGATACGGCCTTCCAGCTCGCCCATCAGCGCCAACAGACGCGTGTCGTTTAACGGTTTGCCGCAGTGCTCATTCATCGCGACCAGCGCGGCGACGACGGAACAGGCGCTGGACCCTAACCCGGAACCAATCGGCATATTTTTTTCCAGCGTCATCGCCACCGGGATGGTTTTCCCCAATGCCTGGCAAAAACGTTCCCAGCACTGATAAACAATATTTTCACGCGGCTCCGGCGGCAGTTTATCGGCAAATCGCCCCAGGTTATGCAGACGGAAATGGTCCGCTGCTTCAACGGATACCACATCGCCCAGCAACGTGCCGTCAACGGGTGTGACGGCTGCGCCCAACACGTCGAAACCGACGCTCATGTTCGCGCTGGAAGCCGGGGCATACACTTTCACCATGTTAAACTCCTAACTTCCATGAGAGGGTCCGTAACAGATCGGCAAACACGCCCGCCGCCGTCACATCATTGCCTGCGCCGTAGCCGCGCAGCACCAACGGCAAGGGCTGATAATAGTGGCTGTAGAACGCCAGCGCGTTTTCACCGTTTTTCACTTTGAAGAGCGGATCGTTACCATCAACTTCGGCAATCTTCACGCGGCACACGCCATCCTCTTCGATATTGCCCACATAGCGCAATACCTTACCTTCATCACGAGCTTTTGCCACACGGGCGGCAAACGCATCGTCAAGCTGCGGCAGATGCGCCATAAAGGTGGTCACATCGCCGGAGGCGTCAAACCCGTCCGGCAACACCGGTTCAATCACAATATCGGAAAGCTCCAGCTCGCGGCCCGTCTCGCGGGCGAGGATCAACAGTTTCCGCGCCACATCCATACCGGAAAGATCGTCGCGCGGATCCGGTTCGGTATAGCCCATCTCGCGCGCCAGCGCGGTCGCCTGTGAGAGACTCATCCCCTCTTCCAGTTTACCGAAAATAAAAGAGAGCGACCCGGAAAGAATGCCGGAAAATTTTTGCAGTTCATCACCCGCATTCAGCAGGTTTTGCAGGTTTTCGATTACCGGCAAACCAGCGCCGACGTTGGTGTCATACAAGAATTTGCGCCGTGATTGCGCGGCGGCGAAACGTAGCTGATGGTAGTAGTCCATCGACGAGGTGTTCGCTTTCTTGTTTGGCGTCACCACATGGAACCCTTCACGCAGGAAGTCGGCATACTGGTCGGCCACCGCCTGACTGGAGGTACAATCAACAATCACCGGATTGAGTAGATGATATTCTTTCACCAGGCGAATTAAGCGTCCCAGATTGAACGGCGCGTTCGCTTGCGCCAGTTCCGCCTGCCAGTTGTCCAGATTCAGGCCATGCACATTGGTTAGCAACGCCTTTGAGTTCGCCACGCCGCACACGCGTAGATCGATGTGCTTGTTCTTCAGCCAGGTTTGCTGACGTTTAAGCTGTTCCAGTAGCGCGCCGCCGACGCCGCCGACGCCAATGACAAACACTTCAATCACCTGATCGGTATTGAACAGCATCTGGTGCGTTACCCGCACGCCGGTGGTGGCATCGTCGTTATTCACCACTACAGAAATGGAACGCTCAGAAGATCCCTGAGCGATCGCCACGATATTGATATTGGCCCGCGCCAGCGCGGCGAAGAATTTCGCTGAAATGCCGCGTAGCGTGCGCATACCGTCGCCGACAACAGAGATAATCGCCAACCGCTCAGTAACCGCCAGCGGCTCCAGCAGCCCCTCTTTCAGCTCCAGATAGAACTCATCCTGCATCGCACGGCGGGCACGCGCGCAGTCACTCTGCGGCACACAGAAGCTGATGCTGTACTCAGAGGAGGACTGGGTAATGAGCACCACCGAGATCCCGGCGCGAGACATGGCGGCGAAAACACGCGCCGCCATCCCAATCATCCCTTTCATTCCCGGGCCGGAGACGCTAAACATCGCCATGTTGTTAAGGTTAGAGATCCCTTTAACCGGCAGATTATCATCGTCGCTGGACGCGCCGATCAGCGTTCCTGGCGCCTGCGGATTGCCGGTATTTTTAATCAGACAGGGGATCTGGAACTGGGCGATAGGCGTTATGGTGCGAGGGTGAAGGACTTTGGCGCCGAAGTAAGAGAGTTCCATAGCTTCCTGGTAGGACATCGATTTCAGCAGCCTGGCGTCCGGCACCTGACGCGGGTCACAGGTATACACGCCATCGACGTCAGTCCAGATTTCACAGCAGTCAGCGCGTAAACAGGCGGCCAGCACGGCGGCGGAATAGTCGGAACCATTACGGCCCAGCACCACCAGTTCACCCTTTTCATTACCGGCGGTAAAGCCCGCCATCAGGATCATGTGATCAGCTGGGATCTGGCTGGCGGCGATACGGCGAGTCGATTCCGCGATATCGACGGTAGATTCAAGGTAATGGCCCACCGCCAGCAATTTTTCTACCGGATCGATCACCGTGACGCGATGTCCACGCGCCTCCAGGAGTCCCGCCATAATCGCGATCGACATTTTTTCGCCACGGCAAATCAGCGCGGCGTTGATGCTATCCGGGCACTGACCCAGCAGGCTGATACCATGCAAAACATGTTTGATCTGAGCGAATTCTTGTTCGACAACCATTTTCAACCGTGCAAGCGGGAATCCCGGCTGCGCGCTGGCAAGTCCTGCGAGCAGGTCAGAAAAAATACGTTCGGCATCGCTGATATTCGGCAAAGCATCCTGGCCGCCGATAGTTTTTTCAATCATTGCCACCAGATGGTTGGTAATTTTCGCGGGGGCGGAAAGTACGGTCGCTACCTGCCCTTGCCTGGCATTGCTTTCCAGAATATCGGCAACACGCAGAAAACGTTCTGCATTTGCCACTGATGTACCGCCGAACTTCAACACTCGCATGGTTGTTACCTCGTGATCTCTGGTCGAAAAAAAAGCCCGCACTGTTCAGGTGCGGGCTTTTTTCTGTGTTTCCTGTACGCGTCAGCCCGCACCGTTACCTGTGGTAATGGTGATGGTGGTAATGGTGGTGGTGCTGATGCGGTTCATGGATGTTGTGTACTCTGTCATTTTTATTTGTCTGTCTTGTATTCCTATATTGGTTAAAGTATCTGCCCGCCTAAGTCAATAAATTTTTAAATTGATCACATTCCGAAACTTGTTCATGTGCTGCTGGCGATATATTTATTTTCAACCAATTCCCCCTGTCATGATCTCTTGCAACCAGACGTAATCTCTTATTATTTTAAAAATTACAGCACGTTATTTTGTTAGTTTTTTTTCAATATCATGGACCAAACGGTGCAACATTACCGTATCTCGCTGTCCCAGCAGGCCGATTCGCTGTTGTAGCCAGTCGGTTAATTTGTGGTCATCGGCCGCCTCCAGAGTCGTTAACAGACGTAAAAGGCGCGCGCGTAACGCCTGTAACTGCGATTCATCAGCAATATCAACGGATTCAGTGGTCTGTTGCATTAAACCTGCTAATTGATAGCAATACACCATGACTGCCTGTCCCAGATTGAGCGAAGGGTAATCCGCCGCCATCGGCACGCCGGTCAATACATCCGCCAGCGCCAGCTCGTCATTGGTCAAACCGGAATCCTCACGGCCAAAAACCAGCGCGGCATGACGCATCCAGCGTGATTTTTCCTGTAATAAGGAAACCAGTTCAGCGGGCGAAGCGTAGTAATGAAATTTTGCCCGGCTGCGGGCTGTCGTCGCGACGGTAAAATCCACATCGTGGAGCGCGTCGGCAAGGGTGCGAAAAACCTCAATATTATCAATAATATCTCCAGATCCATGTGCGACCCAACGGGTGGCGGGCTCCAGGTGCGCCTGGCTGTCGACAATACGCAGGTCAGTAAATCCCATGGTCTTCATAGCCCGGGCGGCTGCGCCGATATTTTCCGCTCTGGCGGGAGCGACAAGAACGATTGTTACACGCATTTCATTACTCTTTTTGACTAATTTACAGGAAATTAGCTGGCGTTTGTAAGCATATTACGCTTCGCAAATTTACAAAATTTTAACGGATATCACTGAAAAAGCATTTTTGATTTCGTAAAAGACGCTACACTATTGCGTATCTGTACTATTGCTGTTTATGTTAACAGAACATCGTTATCCTGCTGTTTATTTAGGATAATTTAATTTAAAATAGATCCTGCTCTTTGGATTCATCGCATTTATTAGTTGGCTTACGTAACTAGTTGGAATATTGCAAATTTGTGATGAAAGCTAGCATTTAGCTACGATGATTTCATCAAACTGTTAACGTGCTACAATTGAACTTGATATATGTCAACGAAGCGTAGTTTTATTAGGTGTCCGGTACGTCTTAGCCTGTTATGTTGCTGTTAAAATGGTTAGGATGACAGCCGTTTTTGACACTGTCGGGTCCAGAGGGAAAGTACCCACGACCAAGCTAATGATGTTGTTGACGTTGATGGAAAGTGCATCAAGAACGCAATTACGTACTTTAGTCATGTTACGCCGATCATGTTAATTTGCGACATGCATCAGGCAGGTCAGGGACTTTTGTACTTCCTGTTTCGATTTAGTTGGCAATTTAGGTAGCAAACATGCAGACCCCGCACATTCTTATCGTTGAAGACGAGTTGGTAACACGCAACACGTTGAAAAGTATTTTCGAAGCGGAAGGCTATGATGTATTCGAAGCGACAGATGGCGCGGAAATGCATCAGATCCTCTCTGAATATGACATCAACCTGGTGATCATGGATATCAATCTGCCAGGGAAAAACGGTCTCCTGTTAGCGCGTGAACTGCGTGAACAGGCTAACGTTGCGCTGATGTTCCTGACGGGCCGCGATAACGAAGTCGACAAAATTCTCGGCCTCGAAATCGGCGCGGATGATTACATCACCAAACCGTTTAACCCACGCGAATTGACCATCCGTGCCCGCAACCTGCTGTCCCGTACCATGAACCTGGGTACCGTCAGCGAAGAGCGTCGTAGCGTTGAAAGCTACAAGTTCAACGGTTGGGAACTGGATATCAACAGTCGTTCACTGATCGGCCCGGACGGCGAGCAGTATAAACTACCGCGTAGCGAGTTCCGCGCGATGCTTCACTTCTGCGAAAACCCTGGCAAAATTCAGTCGCGCGCAGAGCTGTTGAAAAAAATGACCGGCCGCGAGCTGAAGCCGCATGACCGTACTGTTGACGTTACCATTCGTCGTATCCGTAAGCATTTCGAATCCACGCCGGATACGCCGGAAATCATCGCCACCATTCACGGCGAAGGTTATCGCTTCTGCGGCGACCTGCAGGATTAATTCGGCCCAGGCACCAAACCGTAAAAACAGCCGGTAAGTTATTCTTACTGGCTGTTTCTTATGCTCCCCTTCCGCTAAGCGGCCCCGCTTTCCCTCCTGACCTGCCGTTATGACGTACTCTTTTACATAAAAATTGTCGTATAGCGCTGTTTATCTCAGCTTGCGAAAGTTAAGGTAGTTTGTGTATTAACATTAAAGAGTAATACACGGGATTTGTTGGTCCCCAAAAAATGAGGGGATGCTCACAGGACGTGAGGTTTCAAAAGATGAAAAAATCACCATTATGCTGCTACCTGTTTTGCGCAGCGATGTCAGCTTCATCAGCCGCGCTGGCTGCTACCGCGCCGGTCTCCGCAGGCGTTATTCATTTCAAAGGCCAGATTGTCGAATATGGTTGTAATCTTGCGCCTCACGATCGCAATATCGAGGTATCATGTTCGCGGAATAATATCCCCCATTTGCAGACAGTCGCCACACCGTCTGGAAACGCTATTTCGTTGATGAATGGAATCGCCACGGTACGGCACGTGTCGTTAAAAGATCATCCGGAGATTCAAAGTCTGATCGTCCAGTACCGCTAACCGCTTATGGCTCCCGCCGGGAGGAGTTCCGGCAGGCGGCGATTTCGCTCAGTAAAACGCCGCCCGCCTGCATTTTGTACTTTTCTCTCATTCGTATCCTCCAACAGCGATGTTCATCGCTTCGCTATCCTGTACGCTCTACGCGCTCGTTAAGCACGGTACCTATGATAGCTGCCATAAAATGATTGCAAATAAAATCATCACATTTACTATGGTTAACCTTAAAAACAGCGTTGTCGCTCATGCATTGATAAGGTGAATACATTGACTTAAATATTCTTGTTGGCTATTTTTATTTACTTAATTATAATTTTAAGTGAATATTAAATTTATGTTTACCTTTTAATAGTCAACCACTTTATCAGCCATAATAATGGGGAAGATATGAAGCAGTTAAACGGCGGGAATGTGTATCGTCCCACAGGGAAAGAAAAAAACCAGCAAGCCATTTTAAATATTCATCGGCACGTTATTCAAAACATATCCCCTGTCACTATTACGGCCGGTAAAACACTGGATATCAAGATTGATAATCAATCCCACATCCTGTTAATCACTAAAGGCGCTATTAAAGTATGTCGGCGTATCGACAGCATTGTAATGGGCTGCGGTGTCTCACCAATGATTTTAGGCCTTGTAGATGCCTATGCTGACTTATACCAGTTAGAAGAGAATTCAGACGTCTTTTTTATCGCCGAAACCACCTGTGAATATTATCCTGTCCCAGTAAAAGATTTTGTGGAAATAGCCGATGAAAAGCATCTCTGGCGTGACATTTCGAACATCCTGATGTACCGCATTGCTTTCATGACTAACCGTGACAGAAACCTTATCGGGCAGGACGCCTATAGCCAGATAAAAGCGCTGTTACTTGAACTGTGGTCGTATCCTGAAAGCTCACGATTTGAGATCAACGCACAGAACTTCATACAGCAGAGAACCGGGCTTTCACGCAGCCGTATCATGCAGGTACTTTCAGAACTAAAAGCGGGGGACTATATAAAAATACTGCATGGAAGACTGTTAGAGCTTCGAAACCTGCCGGTTTCATTTTAAACGGACAAGCGTCGTATATTCTTAAAAAGAAAGCAATATAGAGTTAAATAAATCCTCCAGGAAATAATAACTATTATCAAAAAAGAGATCTTGCTCTATAAACCCAGTCATCAACCATACTTCTTTAGTGGTATTTTATTAAACTTTGTTACCGAGTCCGAAACTGGACTGCCGTTCAATATTGCATCAGAATTTTTATTGAGTTCATAGTTGATATACGTAGAATAGCCGCCTGCTTATCTACAGAACAGAAAGAAGCGCATACAGAGTAAAATATAATATTTTATTTTATATAGCTATCTTTATTTTTCAGCGAATAGAATCAGGCAACAATTAATATGTTTAATAAGAAAATTATCATCCTGGCAATGTTAACTGCCGTAGCATCCACACCGGTATTTGCCCAGAACACGATTACGTTCAATGGCAAAATTTACGATCAGGCGTGTACGGTTCAGGTTAATGGCTCCACGGATACCACTATTGATTTAGGTAATTACAGCAAAGAACGCATCGCGGAAAAAGGCGCCACAACCGATTACGTGCCGTTTACCGTAAGCCTGGTTAGCTGCCCGGAAGCAGGAACTGGCGTACCAACCCAGGCCATGTTCCGCTTCCACGGCGCAACAGATGATTCCAACCCAACGTACTTCAAAAACGCGGACGAAGGATCGGAAACGGGCGCCGCGGGTGTCGGTATTTCTATTCAGAACGCTTCACATAGCGATGTGACAGATAACACGGATGATGCCGCAGTGAACCTGCCAACCGACGGCTCGACAGCAGACTTTACCTATTACGCCGCCATGGCAAACGATGGTTCCGCAACCGTAACCGGTGGAGATGTTAGCACTCAGGTTACGTATACCGTTTCGTATCAGTAAGGCATTCTCATCCTGATGTGGACAGGCAGGATGCCAGTCCATAGCGTAAAACATCTTTACAGAGTAAAAAATGAAACACATAAAGAAATCCGTGTTGGTCGTATTACTGACAAGCCATGTTGCCCATGCCAGCATTGTTGTTGGCGGAACCCGACTGGTTTTCGACGGCAATAATGATGAGTCGTCAATCAATGTAGAGAATAAAGACAGCAAAGCTAATCTTGTTCAGTCATGGTTATCGGTTGCCGATCCCCAGGTCACAAATAAGCAGGCGTTTATTATCACCCCGCCTCTTTTTCGCCTTGATGCCGGGCAAAAGAACAGTATTCGGGTTATTCGCTCTGGCGCCCCCCTACCTGCAGATCGGGAGTCTATGTACTGGCTCAATATTAAGGGTATTCCTTCTATTGATGATAATGCCTCCGCGAACCGCGTGGAAATCTCCATTAATACCCAAATAAAGCTTATATATCGACCGCCAGCATTAACAAAATCAACGCCTGATAGCCAGAGCCAACAATTAAAATGGCAGACGGCAGGTGATGTTATTACCGTAAATAACCCCACTCCCTATTATATGAACTTTGCCAGTGTGACGCTTAACAGCCATGAAGTGAAATCAGCGACCTTCGTTCCGCCAAAATCATCAGCGTCATTTAAATTGGGTTCTACTGCCGCCCCTCATGGCACAGTAACGTGGCGATTAATCAGCGATTATGGAATGAGTTTAGAGCCGCATTCCGGTTCATTCTAGCCATTAACGACTTCACTTTACTTTTACCCTTTCAGGACTTTTACTGTGCAATTCTCCAGAGTAGAGCCCCGTTCTCAATTAGCGTTATCGTTTCTCTTTATATGCTGTTCCATAAAACCAGCGTTAGCGCATGATCATTTTAATCCATTATCGTTGGAAAATGATGAACCGGGCGTGGAGAATGTCGATCTATCGGTTTTCGAAAAGGGGGGGCAGGCAGAAGGCACCTATAATGTTGATATTTATATTAATAACACCAGTGTTGAAACAAAAAATATTGCCTTTAAAAATAAAAAATCAGCAGATAATAAGCTCTCCCTACAGCCGTGTCTTAGCGTTGAACAACTCAAGCAGTGGGGCGTAAAAACAGAAAACTTCCCCGAGCTTAAAAATGACCCAAACGGGTGTACCGATCTTAGTCTGCTGGCTGGCGCTGTTGCAAAGTTTAATGTCATCGGTAACCGGCTGGATTTAGCGATCCCTCAAATCGCGTTGATCGCCGACCCGCGAGAATTCGTCCCTACCAGCGAATGGGATGAAGGCATTAATGCTTTTTTGCTGAACTACAGTTTTACCGGATCGCAGGATCACGATATTGATGAAAACCGGACGGAAAATAGCGAATACGCTAACCTGCGCCCTGGTATTAACATTGGCGCATGGCGTTTTCGCAACTACTCAACCTGGAATCATGATAGCGATGGGCAAAATAGCTGGGATTCTGCCTACACCTATGTTTCTCGCGATATCGAATTTTTAAAAGGACAGCTGATCGCCGGGGAAAATAACACGCCCGCGGACGTCTTTGACAGTATTTCATTTAAAGGCGTACAGATCTCTTCTGATGACGATATGTTGCCGGACAGTATGAAAGGGTTCGCCCCGGTCATTCGCGGGGTGGCCAAAAGCAGCGCGCAGGTAACCGTTGAACAAAACGGTTATACCATCTACAAAACTAACGTTCCGGCGGGTCCATTCGCCATCAACGATCTTTATCCAACCGGCGGTTCGGGCGACCTGTACGTCACCATCAAAGAATCCGATGGTTCTGAACAGCATTTCATTGTGCCCTACGCCAGCGTTCCGGTATTACAGCGTGAAGGCCACCTGAAATACGACCTGACGGTAGGCCGCACGCGTTCATCAGATACGCATTCCGCGCAACAGAACTTCGCTGAACTGACGGCCTTATACGGATTAGCAGGCGGCATAACCGCCTATGGCGGAATAGAGAGTACGCTGAGCAATGATGTTTATCATGCGGCGCTCATCGGGACAGGTTTAAACCTTGGCGATCTGGGCGCATTGTCTTTAGACGTCACCAACTCATGGTCAAAAATTAAAGCAGGCGATGTGGTTAGCGATACGCTTACCGGACAATCCTGGCGTATTCGTTACAGCAAAGATATTCAGTCAACAGGCACCAATTTCACTGTCGCTGGCTACCGTTATTCGACCAAAGATTACTACGCTCTTGAGGATGTGCTGGATACCTATAGCGATAATAGTCACTATGATCATGTTCGCAATCGCACCGACCTGTCGTTATCACAAGACATTATCTACGGTTCCATTTCACTCACTTTATATAATGAAGATTACTGGAATGACACTCATACCACATCATTAGGTATTGGCTATAACAACACATGGCATAACGTAAGCTATGGCATTAACTATTCTTATACGCTGAACGCCGATAATTCTCAGGATGAAGACGACGATACGGAAGACAGTAATGACCAGCAAATTTCAATCAATATTAGTATTCCGTTAGATGCCTTTATGCCGTCAACGTATGCCACCTACAATATGAACTCCGCGAAAGACGGCGATACCACGCATACTGTCGGTTTAAACGGAACAGCGCTGGCACAGAAAAATCTCTCATGGAGCGTTCAGGAAGGTTATTCCTCTCAAGAGAAAGCCACCAGCGGTAATGTGAGCGCAACCTATAACGGGACGTATGCGGATATTAACGGCGGATATAGCTACGATAATCATATGCGTCGCCTGAATTATGGCGTTCAGGGCGGCGTACTACTACATCGAAATGGCCTGACACTATCCCAGCCAATGGACGACACCATCATATTGGTTAAAGCCCCTGGCGCAGCGGGTGTCCCCGTGAATAACGAAACGGGCGTGGACACCGATTTTCGCGGGTATGCCGTCGTACCTTATGCTTCGCCTTACCATCGTAATGAAGTGTCTTTAGATACGACGGGCATTAGAAAAAATATTGAGCTCATTGATACCAGTAAAACGCTGGTGCCTACCCGTGGCGCGGTGGTCAGGGCTGAATATAAAACCAATATTGGTTACAAGGCATTGATGGTATTAACCCGCATAAACAATCTGCCTGTTCCTTTTGGCGCGACCGTCTCGTCTTTAACAAAACCAGACAATCACAGCAGTTTTGTTGGTGATGCGGGGCAAGCCTGGTTAACCGGACTGGAAAAACAAGGGCGGTTATTAGTGAAGTGGGGACCAACAGCAGCAGACCGGTGTCAGGTCTCTTATCGTATACCGAGCTCCCCCTCCGCTTCTGGCGTAGAAATCTTACACGAGCAATGCCAGTGATTCTGGTGGGATAAAAGATGAATATGAACAGATTTGCTGCATTAGCCGCCCTGTTAACGTTCACGGGTCTGGCATTATGGTCGCCCTCGATCAACGCGGCATACAATACCGCAGATGCCGTAGACATTAACGTTACGGGATTAATTTATGCCGATCCGTGTACCGTGACGGTCCCCGACACGATCTCTCTTGGACAATATGCCCGGGCGGATATCGCCGTGGCCGGTGGCAATACCGCCACCATTCCTTTTACCATAAAAATGACGAATTGCCCGGCAACGACCACAAAAGCCGCGATTTCATTTAACGGCGTACCTTATCCCGATCCGCATTATGCTTCTGCGATTTATGCAAACAGCGCGGCCAATCCGGCGCAGGATTTAGGATTACAGCTTTTTAACCTGGACGGCAAAAGTCTGGTCAATCTGGCCAACAACGTCACTTACACGGTGGATATCAACAGTAATACCCACGAAGCCAATTTGCCTGTCGCCGCAAGGATGTATACCCCGTATGGAAAAGTCACGGCAGGGGATTTCACGTCCGTTGTGACGATCACTATCGCATGGCAATAACATCTTTCTATTTCACCTGGTATAAAAGCAGGAATTTTTCATGAGAAGGTTATATCTGGCGCTTATTCTGCTATTCGCGTACTCCAGTCATGGTTACGCTTCCTGTAAACGTTCCGGTAATGAAGGCGCGATCACTATCACCCCGCCGTCGCAGCTTGTGGTGGATAGCCACGCCTATACCGCAGGCGAGGTGTTGTGGCAATCGGGCTGGGTTTCCACCTCCGAAGTCACAATGGATGGCTGTAGTCGCGATTATAAGGTCGGTTTTTTATATGAACCCGGTAGCGCGCAGTCAAATACATCAGCGACAATCAATGCGAATGACGGGAACAACACGCCGGTATTTAGCACCGGTATTTCCGGCGTGGGCATTGCGATTAAAACCCAAACGAATGCTGGCCCTTACGATAATGTCATGCCAATCGATAATACCTACCATAATGGCGATGGCAATAAAACACACCATGCGATGGCTCCCGCCTACAATGTTGAACTGGTCGCCTTAGGCGGTCCGATCACCTCCGGTACCGCGACATTCCAAAGTCCACTGGCGCGCGTATCTTTTCGCGATAGCGCAACGGAAGACTCCGGCGGCGATATCCTGACCCATCTGTATTTGGGGAATACGCAATTGATTATGAAAGCGATGGGATGTCGGGTAGAAACACCTGCCATCACCGTGGATTTAGGCAGCGTCAATTTAGGCAGTTTCGCTAACAGTCAAACCGCGGGCACAGGCGAGCAGGATATCTTATTGACCTGCGAACAAGGCACCGCTATCTCCGCATCGTTAAGCGCCCAACCGGCCAGCGGAAATAACCCTGATAATTCAGTCATCCAGTTGAGCAATGCAAGCGCGCCAACCAGCGCAACCGGCGTTGGCGTACAGTTGGGTATTCAGGCGCCGGACGCCGGTTTCTTTACCGACAGTTTGCCAATTAATCAAAAAATTGATCTCTTTACTCACACGATTACCACCAATGCCGATGGCAGCCAGACGGTTAACGGCGGAACCATGAATATGTCGACCACCCTGAAAATTAGCGCGCGCTACTATAAAACCGCCGCCACGGTGACTCCCGGCCAGGCGAATGCCACGGCAACATTAAACCTGACCTATAACTAACGGCATCACATTTTCTGGCGCTGCGCGGGAAAACGTTAACGCGCGCGCCCGTTAGATTTATTTCCACAAACGTAATTCGTCATCTTTTACTGGCGGTAATGACTTACGTTGCTGACAAGAGAGCGAATACCAGTCCAGATGGCGCGTCAGGAACATCACGCCGCCAAGCGCCAGTAGCAGAACGCCGGTACCCAGAAGCAACGAGCTATCTTCCGAACGCAGCAATCCCCACATCACGCCATCCAGCGCCAATAACGCTAGCGTAAACAGTACGCTATTGCGCCATCCTTTCAGCACCGCCTGCAAATAAACGCTATTCATCAACGCGCCCACCAGGCTTGCGGCGATCCAGGCTGGCGTGAAACCGATATGTTCCGACAGTGCCAGCAACAGCAGGTAGAACATCACCAGCGATAACCCCACCAGCAGATACTGCATCGGGTGTAACCGCTGCCCCGTCAGGGTTTCGAAGACAAAGAAAGCCATAAACGTTAGCGTAATCAACAAAATGGCATATTTCGTCGCTCTGTCCGTCAGTTGATACTGGTCGGCTGGCGTCGATACAGCGACGCTAAACGCTGGTAAGTTGTCCCAATCCACCTTTTGCGCATCAGCAAACTGTTCGCCGAGATTCGTGGCAAACCGGCTGGTTTGCCACTGGGCCTGAAATCCCGAACCGCTGATTGCGCGTTTACCGGGAAGAAAATCCCCCACAAAATTTGGGTGCGGCCAGTTGCTGGTCAGGGTCATTTCACTGCTACGCCCGACGGGAACCAGTGAAAAGCTGCCGGTTCCGCTTAAATTTAGCGACATCGCCAACGTCAGGTTGCGCGTCGCCCACTGACTGTCCGGCAGCGGGATATGAATGCCCTCTCTACTTTCCGGTAAGCCGGTCCCCGGTTCTACAGTGAGCGTTTCACCATTCACCTGCGGCGCTTTTACTGCGCTGATACCGCGCGCATCGCCGACGCCCACGACGATAAAGGGCTTTCCAAGGGTAATGTTCGGTCTGTTCAGCTCATGCAGACGGGCCACATCAAACTCCGCCTTTATCGCCATATCGGTATGCCACACCTGCCCCTGATAAATACCTATTTTTCGCGCTTCAACGTTTTGATTGCCTTCGACCAATAGCGACTCCGGCAGCCAAAAATAGAGATAACTGCGCTTATACTGGACCTCTTTCTCCTCTTCCAGCACGGTATAGAGCTCTGTCACCGGAACCGCCACCAGCGGGCCGACAACCTTTTGCGGGCCGCTGGTACTCTGACGAATAGCGGCTTCTACATGGCTTCGATAATCAGCACGTTCCACGATGGTGTGCCGTACCATCATCAGGGGAATTAACAGCAGGATCATGGCGCCGCCTAACGTAATCATTTTCCACAACAGGGGGGATTTCAACATAGCGTTCTCCTTTGCAATGCCAGCAGTGTAAGAACGCGATGTGGGGAGAATTTGAAGTTATGTGAAGTGACGGTGAAGTGTCAACGAGGCCAGCACGCCGCCTTCGGGACGGTTGCACAACGTCACCTCACCGTTGAGGAGCCGCGCCGCCTCGCTGACAAACGCCAGTCCAAGCCCACTGCTTTTACGCCCGTTTTCACGGGGCAACGAATAGAACCGGTCGAAAATGCGCGGCAGCGCAAAATCAGGAATACCACAGCCGGAATCCGTCACCTGCAGGATCGCTTTCTCCCCCATCGGCTGAGCGCTTAATGTGATAACGCCATTTTCAGGCGTAAAGTCGATGGCATTGTCCAACACATTGCCCAGCGCCTGCGCCAGAAGCTCCGCGTCGGCGACGACAACCAGCGAGGAAGGCCGTAGAGTAAGGGTGATATTTTTTGCCGCCAACTGAATACTGCGTGCCTCGCTAAGCTGCGTAAATAGCTCATCAACAGCAACCGGCGCGAGAGGGATATCCTGCCGGTTTTCCAGCCGCGCCTGGTGCAGCAGGGTCTCTACCAGCGCCTGCATTCGCGTATTTTGCGCCAGTATATTCTCTGTAAAGCGGGTAACCACATCCGCGGGCGGTCCTTCACGCAGAATCTCCGCCGCGCCGCGTATCGCCGCCAGTGGACTTTTCAGCTCATGAGTCAACGCATACACGTACTGCTCAATCTCATTCTTGCCTTCCAGCTTAATGCGCATACTCTCCAGCGCCTGCGCCAGTTTACGCAGCTCGCTGCTGCCTAATGCAGGTAACGCAAGCGGGCGGTTTTCGGTGACGGAATCCGCATAGCGCGTCAACCGGGCGATGGAGCGGTTAATCCACCAGACCATCCCCGCGCCAATCGCCAGCGCAATTCCCAGTAAAACGGCGCTGGCCCACAGAATGCGCCGTTCGCTGCGCTTAATCACCGGCGCCATTGCCGCATTCGGTTTGCCGACAGACAGGACGCCGATAATCCGTCCATCGCTGATTATCGGCGCGGCTACGTACATCACCGTGCTATTGGGATCGGCAGTATCTTTTGCCGTGCTGCGGGCGCCATACTGTCCGCGCAGCGTAAGCCAGACGTCATTCCAGCGAGAATAATCCTGCCCCACCGCTTTGTTTTCCGAATCAAACAACACCTTCCCCTGTGCATCCGTCATGTAGACATGGTATTCATTGCGCACTTTGACGATCCCGCTGATATTGGCGCGAAACGGGCGATGTTGCAGCTGGGCGAATGCTTTCGCCAACTGGCCGTCAGTCGGGTTGCCGGAGAGAAGATCGTCGCGGGCCAGCGCCGCCAGCAGCGTCGCGGTGTCAATCAGCGTCCCTTCCGTCGCGCGGCGGACGCCCGGCTTTATCTCCTGAACAAAGATAGACAGCACAAACACGGCGGCGACGGCGACAATAAGAAAGTAGCCCAGTAGCAAACGCATTCCGATGCGCATCAGACGCTCCTCAGGCTGTATCCCATTCCACGATGCGTGTTAATTGGCGAGAGATCCGGGTTGATCGCGCGTAGCTTAGCGCGCAGGGTTTTGATGTGTGTATCGACCGTCCGATCGAAGGTCTCCTGGGCATCAGACCAAACAATATCCATCAATTGCTGACGCGAGTACACGCGCTCCGGCGACAGCAGCAGGGTTTTAAGAAGCAGAAACTCATAACGCGTCAGCGAGAGCGGCGTACCAAACCAGGCGATCTGCGCCGCCGGTTCATTGAGTTCAAAATGTCCGGTACGCACCACCGGCGACGGCGCAGCAAACTTTTTCACCCGACGCAACAGCGTGCGCACGCGGGCGCTCACTTCGCGCGGCGAGAACGGCTTGGCGACATAATCATCTGCGCCGATCTCCAGACCAAGCAATCGATCCACTTCATCGCTACGGGCAGTCAGGAAAAGAATCGGCAGCGCAGGATGGCGTTCCAGCAACTGCCGACACAGCTCAAAGCCGCTGATATCCGGCAGTCCCACATCGAGAATCACCGCATCTGGCCGTTGCTGACGCGCTTTTTCCAGCGCGGGCAGCCCGCGAGCGAATAGCTCAACGGTAAACCCTTCCAGTTGCAGGGTGTAGATGAGCGTATCGGCGATTCCCTGTTCATCCTCGACTAACCAGACCTGCGGTTGCTGCATACTCTTTCCCTGTTATTGTCGCCACGGCATGACCGGCACCGCGCTGATGGCGTTCTTCGGCGACCCATCGACTACTTTGTCGGAGTAGGCCAGATACGCCAGCGTGTTGCGTTTCTCATCATAGAAACGCACGACCTGCAATGACTTAAATATCAATGAGGTGCGTTTTTTGAAAACCACCTCTCCCTGCGCCTTGCCGTTCTTAATTTTGTCGCTCAGTTCAATAGGCCCGACCTGCTGGCAAGAGATGGCGGCGTCAGACGTATCTTCCGCCAGCCCCAATCCGCCTTTTATGCCGCCCGTTTTCGCCCGGCTAACATAGCACGTCACGTTTTTGACATCAGGATCGTCAAAAGCTTCCACCACGATTTTATGGTCAGGACCGAACATTTTAAATACCGTATCGACTGAACCAATTTGTTCCGCGCGGGCGCTCTGCCCCAGCAGCAACAAAATTGAGAAAAGTACTAAGCTCTTGTATTTCATATTGTTACCATTCATAAAAGTTACATTGCGTAATTATTAGACATTCTAAAATAAAATGGTTATAGATCACAGGATTAGAATAATTACCTGTCACGTTGCCTAAAAAAAGCATTTAAGCTCAAAAAAAACACTGAATGCTAAAAGAACAAAAAATGCTATTATCCTCTTACCTGATATCGGGTGCTCGTTGTTGAAAGGATGGGGATATTTTATGGATCAGGCTGGCATAATTCGCGACCTGTTAATCTGGCTGGAAGGTCATCTGGATCAGCCGCTGTCACTTGACAATGTGGCGGCAAAAGCAGGCTATTCCAAGTGGCACCTGCAGAGAATGTTTAAGGACGTGACGGGCCACGCCATTGGCGCTTACATCCGCGCCCGTCGTTTATCGAAATCAGCAGTGGCGCTGCGTTTGACCGCGCGTCCAATTCTGGATATTGCTCTTCAGTACCGCTTCGATTCTCAGCAAACCTTTACGCGCGCCTTTAAGAAACAGTTTTCCCAGACGCCAGCGCTGTATCGCCGCTCCTCGGAATGGAGCGCCTTTGGCATTCGCCCGCCATTACGGCTGGGCGAGTTTACCGTGCCGGAACATCAGTTCGTTACGCTGGAAGATACGCCGCTCCTTGGCGTCACGCAGAGCTATTCCTGCTCGCTGGAACAGATTTCCGACTTCCGCCACGAAATGCGCGTGCAATTCTGGCATGATTTCCTCGGTCATTCGCCAACTATTCCGCCAGTGCTTTATGGGCTTAATGAAACGCGCCCCAGCATGGAGAAAGACGATGAGCAGGAAGTATTCTATACCACCGCACTGCCGCAAGAGCAGGCCGATGGCTATGTTCAGTCGGCGCATCCTGTGCTGTTGCAGGGCGGTGAATACGTCATGTTCACCTATGAAGGGTTAGGAACCGGCGTGCAGGATTTTATCCTGACCGTTTACGGCACCTGTATGCCAATGCTGAATCTGACCCGTCGTAAAGGACAGGATATAGAGCGATACTACCCGTCAGAAGATACCAAAACCGGCGATCGCCCTATCAACCTGCGCTGCGAATTTCTGATCCCGATTCGCCGTTAACGCTGTAGCTCATCCAATGCAGGGGCGTCCAGATGCGAAACGTCCCCTGCAGTTTCTACCACCCACCCAGACGCCAGCCACTGACTTTCCTGGTAATCGATGCGGGAAATAGAGCAGTTGCGCAAACGTAACCGGCGTTCCGCCCAGGCGGGTAGTCCCAGTATAGTACTGACCAGACAGCCCAACGCGATACCGTGACTGACCAATAAAGGTCGGCTGCCCTGCGGTAGCTCCAGACAGGACGCCAGCGCGGCATGAACGCGATCGCTCAACTCCTGCATCGATTCCCCACCGGGAATGCGGCCATCCTGCGTGCCGTTGACTAACTGACGGCGCCAGCCCTCTTCTTCTTCCGTCAGCGAATCGATCTGGCGCTTTTCCAGCACGCCCATATCCAGCTCGCGCAGGCGGGAGTCAAAGGTGATATCACACCCGCACGCCTGGGCGATAATCTCCGCCGTGCGTTTTGTGCGGCCTAAATCGCTGCTGATGATATGGGTGATGCCGAGGCTGCGGGCGCGTTCTCCTACCTGCATGGCCTGCTGCTCGCCTTTTGCTGTCAGGGGACTGTCCGATTGGCCCTGAATACGTCGCTCGGCGTTCCACTGCGTTTCACCGTGGCGAACAAGGTATACCTGTAACATGTTTTTTTTCCGTTATACTGCGATAAATTTTTAAAACTGAGCTTAATTATGCACCAGGTTATCTCTGCGACCACCAATCCTGCCAAAATTCAGGCAATTCTACAGGCATTTGAAGAGATTTTCGGCGAAGAATCGTGCCATATTACGCCCGTCGCCGTCGAGAGCGGCGTACCGGAGCAGCCCTTCGGAAGCGAGGAAACGCGTGCTGGCGCACGAAATCGCGTGGGTAATGCGCGACGCCTGCATCCACAAGCTGATTTCTGGGTAGCCATTGAAGCCGGAATTGACGATGACGCCACCTTCAGTTGGGTGGTGATTGATAACGGCGTTCAGCGCGGTGAAGCGCGATCGGCCACGCTGCCGCTGCCCGCCGTCATTCTCGACAGAGTCCGCCAGGGAGAAGCGCTTGGCCCGGTGATGTCCCACTATACCGGTATTGACGAGATTGGTCGCAAAGAGGGCGCCATTGGCGTATTTACCGCCGGAAAATTAACGCGCTCCAGCGTTTACTACCAGGCGGTGATCCTGGCGCTCAGCCCGTTTCATAACGCGGTGTATCGATAATTATTTGCGCTATGTTGTAGGCCTGATAAGCACAGCGCCATCAGGCATTTCGCGGCGATGTTGCCGGATGGCCGCTTCGCCTTATCCGGCCTACGAGCAAATCAGGCGTTTTTCAGCAGTACGTTCTCAAGCCAATGACGCAGTTCAACCGGCGCGGATTTCAGGCTGTTTGACCCGCGCGTGATGGTGGCGATGCCCGCCCCCAGCTCGGTTTTCAACTCGCGCTGGCTCATTTCGCCACGCAACAACTCCTCAATAATGCGCACGCGCGTTCCCAGCGCTTCACGCTCGTCCGGCGTAAGCATCAGTTGTAATAAAGGCAGATGCAGATCCTCTGCATATGCCTGACGGAGTAACTCCACAAAACGAAGCCACTCCTGATTACGTTGTTCGGCGATAGCCGATGAATAAGGGGAATGCTGGGTCATGTTATACCGCCGTTTGTACTGTTACACGAGTACAAATGATAACATAACCCGTCTGCATTAATACCGTTGCTGCCACTCAGAGTCGCTCATTAAGGCCTCTTTCTGCCCCATAAAGTGGCGATAGTAAGCGTCATAGGCCAGAACGTTTTTCACGTAGCCGCGCGTTTCCGAAAAGGGAATGCTTTCGACAAACGCTACGGCATCGATACGCCCGGCGCTATTGCCAAGCCAGGTGCGCACGCGCCCCGGCCCGGCGTTATACGCCGCCGAGGCGAAAATACGGTTATTACCAAACTGCTGATAGACATACTGCAAATAGCTGGTGCCAATGTTGATGTTGGTCTCCGGCTCCAGCAGTTGGCCGGGGCCGCGGTAGTCCGGAATCGAAAACATTTTCACCGTATGGGTGGCCGTTCCCGGCATAATCTGCATTAAGCCGCTGGCCCCTACCGGCGATTTTACTTTCGGGTTCCAGGCGCTCTCCTGGCGGGCAATCGCCATGGCATAGCTTTGTGAGACATCTTTTCCGCGGGTATAGCGGGTAAAAAGATCGTTATACGCCAGCGGGAAACGCTCCTCCAGATGATCCCACAGTTTTCCGGCGATCGTCGCCTGTACGCTCAGATCCCACCAGTGCTGGTTAAACGCATAGCGCGCCAGCTGCGCCTGTTCAGATTTACTACGGCTTTTTACCAGATTCGCCCATTCGCTGCGCGCCGTGTTATCCAGGTTCCAGTACATCAGCTCCCGTACACGCGCCATCTCCGGCCCCTGCGTCAACGCGCTGTTTACGTTGGCGGGCGCTTTATCGATTTTAAGCGTGTACTCTTCGCCTAAACGCTGCGCCGCGACCATCGGATAAAAACCGCGCTTCTGCATTAAAGCATGAAGGATCTCTTTCGCTTCGGCGTCACGACCGCGCTCCAGCAATAAATCCGCCTGCCAGTAACGCCACTCATCTTTCTCTTTCGCCTCCATCGGCAGGCGGGCAAGCCAGGTATTAAGACCGCGACGATCGCCCATCCCCAGCGCCATACGCACGCGCCGCTCAATAAGCGACGTCGATTGCGAGCGCATAATCGCGTCATCGCGCCATTTCGCCTGCGCATCGGTCACATCGTTGCCCATCAGTCGCCAGGCAACGATATCGCGCAGCGCCTGCGTTTGTTCCTCATTAAGTTTCTGCGCCTGTACCAGCGAGGGGATCATCAGACGCGCATTTTCCGCGTCCTGGCGGGCGACGCTGGCAAACGCGACTTCCGCCATCTGGCGGGTAAAATCGGTGGCGCCGGTGGTGCGTGCGAAGGTCAACACGTTATCAGGGTCATTAGCCAGGGTAATGATCGCTGAGGCGATCGTTTGATATTCCGCCGGCATCTGTCCGGCCAGCACCGTAACCAACCCCGTATTCCCGGCTTTCATCGCCAGCCGAATACGTTCCAGATACGCCAGCGGGTCTTGCTTGCCGGAGGCCCGCCAAACGCTGAACAGTTTATCGCAGGCATTCGGCTGACTTTTGCCGGTCAGCCAAAGGTCTTTCGCGCCCTGCCAGGCCGCTTCCGTTTGCCCGGTACTCCATTTCGCGTAGTAATAGTTACATTGCGCTTCCGTGGTGCCGGGTTTCTCCGGGCTAAACGCCAGCAAGCCGCGCCAGTCTTCACGACGCGCCAGCTCATTGACGAAGCGTGATTGCAGCGTACGCGCAGGCGGAAGCGTAGGATTGGCGCGCACAAACTGCGTGACAGCAACCGCCGGTTGGTTCATCAAATCGTCGGTGATCTTACGGTATTCCAGATACGGGTAGAGCGGATAATCTTTC
Source organism: Salmonella sp. 5800 (assembly GCF_046558195.1). Classification (NCBI taxonomy): domain Bacteria; kingdom Pseudomonadati; phylum Pseudomonadota; class Gammaproteobacteria; order Enterobacterales; family Enterobacteriaceae; genus Salmonella; species Salmonella sp. 5800. Next base: position 78,406 of record NZ_JBGDOX010000007.1, read on the forward strand.
AGACCCGGCATCATCTGCTCTACCACATCCATCTGGCGGTTGTCCCAGGCCTGCTTAATCTGCGCATAGCGGTTACGCTGCTCTTCCAGTGAGTCGGCCCGCGCGAGGTGACAAAAGGTCAGCAGGCATACGCTGGCGGCGACGAGACGCCAGACAAATGGTTTGGCTCTATCCACAAGCTCTTCCTCAATTGTTATCCAATGCAGCATCATGCCGCGTAATGAATTTATGCTAACCAGTCATAGCCATTTGCGCCACGTTACGGACACTTTTTTACTTTTATTGCGAGTGCGATCTGCTGGCTGGGCTTAGGCAGGGAAAAAGGCTACACTTCGCCTTTGAAATCTATTCACCATCACGATAAACATAGAGGCGAAGTCCAACGTGGCTCAATTCGTTTATACCATGCATCGTGTCGGCAAAGTGGTTCCGCCGAAACGTCATATTCTGAAAAACATCTCGCTGAGCTTCTTCCCTGGCGCCAAAATCGGCGTGCTGGGCCTTAACGGCGCCGGTAAGTCTACCCTGCTGCGCATCATGGCGGGTCTCGATAAAGATATCGAGGGCGAAGCGCGCCCACAGCCCGGTATTAAGATTGGCTACCTGCCGCAGGAACCTCAGCTAAACCCGGAACACACGGTACGAGAGTCGATTGAAGAGGCCGTTTCGGAAGTGGTTAACGCCCTCAAACGTCTGGATGAAGTGTACGCGCTGTATGCCGATCCGGATGCCGACTTCGACAAGCTGGCGGCAGAGCAAGGCCGGCTTGAAGAGATTATCCAGGCGCACGACGGTCATAATCTGAACGTGCAGCTTGAGCGCGCTGCTGACGCTCTGCGTCTGCCGGACTGGGATGCCAAAGTCGAAAAACTGTCCGGCGGCGAGCGCCGTCGCGTGGCGCTGTGCCGTCTGTTGCTGGAAAAGCCGGACATGCTGCTGCTCGACGAACCCACCAACCACCTGGATGCCGAATCTGTTGCGTGGCTGGAACGTTTCCTGCACGACTTCGAAGGCACCGTCGTGGCGATTACCCACGACCGTTACTTCCTCGATAACGTCGCCGGTTGGATTCTGGAACTTGACCGCGGCGAAGGTATTCCGTGGGAAGGCAACTACTCCTCCTGGCTGGAGCAGAAAGATCAGCGTCTGGCGCAGGAAGCGTCTGCCGAAGCGGCGCGCCGTAAATCCATTGAGAAAGAGCTGGAGTGGGTGCGTCAGGGCGCGAAAGGCCGTCAGTCGAAAGGTAAGGCGCGTCTGGCTCGCTTTGAAGAACTGAACAGCGTTGAGTATCAGAAACGTAACGAAACCAACGAACTGTTTATTCCACCAGGACCGCGTCTGGGCGACAAAGTCATTGAAGTCAGCAACCTGCGTAAATCCTACGGCGACCGCGTACTGATCGATGACCTGAGCTTCTCGGTACCGAAAGGCGCTATCGTCGGGATCATCGGGCCAAACGGCGCGGGTAAATCGACCCTGTTCCGCATGATGTCCGGTCAGGAGCAGCCTGATAGCGGCACTATTACGCTGGGTGAAACCGTCAAGCTGGCCTCGGTCGATCAGTTCCGCGACGCGATGGACAATAGCAAAACCGTCTGGGAAGAAGTGTCCGGCGGGCTGGATATCATGAAGATCGGCAATACCGAAATGCCAAGCCGCGCCTATGTAGGCCGCTTCAACTTCAAAGGCGTCGATCAGGGCAAACGCGTTGGCGAACTGTCCGGCGGTGAGCGCGGTCGTTTGCATCTGGCGAAGCTGCTGCAGGTGGGCGGCAACGTCCTGCTGCTCGACGAACCGACGAACGACCTGGATATCGAAACCCTGCGCGCGCTGGAAAACGCCCTGCTGGAGTTCCCTGGCTGCGCGATGGTTATCTCGCACGACCGTTGGTTCCTTGACCGTATCGCCACCCACATCCTGGATTATCAGGATGAAGGTAAGGTGGAATTCTTCGAAGGCAACTTTACCGAATACGAAGAGTACAAGAAACGCACGCTGGGCGCCGAGGCGCTGGAGCCGAAGCGTATCAAGTACAAGCGTATTGCCAAATAAATGTCTGAATGCCGGGTGGCGCTTGCGCTTACCCGGCCTACAAACCCAGCGATTCCAGTACGTTGTGAAACTGTAGGCCTGATAAGACGCGGTAAGCGTCGCATCAGGCATTGGTTCTTATCCCTGCTCGCCCATCATCTCTTTCACCAGTTCCACACAGCGCAAAAAGCGGCCATCGTAATCAGCCTCTTTAACGTGAACGAACTCAATGTTGTTCTCTTTCAGCATCTCGACCAGCAGGTTCTGGAACGCTTTGCGATCCACTGAACTGCCCAGGCTTCGCAGTCCGTCAGCTATCCACGGCGTATTATTCTCCAGCAAAATCACCAGGTCGAAGCGATACTCGTCGATCAGCGCCTGGACAAACGGATGCTCGCGCCCTTCGTATTTTTTGCAAAATGCCTGGGTGGTGACGAAATCGGTATCGATAAACGCCACTTTATTCGCATATTTCACTGCAAAATCAATATATTGCGCATGACCCAGCGCAATTTTATCGTAGTCGGAATACTGTAACGCCATCTCATCGCCGCCCAGATGCGAAAAGACATAGTCGCGGCCATATTCCCAGGCGCTGGTGGTATTAAAAATATTGGCGAGCTTATTGACCAGCGTAGACTTGCCGCTTGATTCCCCGCCCAGAATCGCGACGGTACGCACGAAAAACGGCTTCACTTCGGTAGGAATATATTCCCAGTAACGAAACGGATTTTCGCGGATTTGCGCCCCGCTGATATTCATAAACGTGCGTTCAGGATCGACCAGCACCGTCTCAATCCCTAAATGCTCAAGATACTGCGGCGCATCAGCCTCTTCGGAAGTGTAGATCCAGCTCGGCTGTATTCCCTTCTCTGCCATAAACGCTTTAATGCCGTTGCTCCAGACGTCCCAGCCATGCGGATAAGGCTCCATCCCCTCTTCATTAAAGGCGTGGATGCGAATATTTTTTTGGTATTTGAAGGTTTGCAATAACCAGCGCAGGCGATCCGACACGGTGGGCTGCTGCGACATGGCGCTATCCTCAAACAGCCCGCGGTCGCGCGTATCGTCATATCCCATAATGATGTGCAACTCATCCACCTGGCTACAGGCGCGCTGGATCAAGTAGATGTGTCCGGTATGCAATGGATAAAATTTACCGAACACCACGCCAATGTTTTTCTGTCGGCGGGGAAACTCCAGCCCGAGAAAACGGTGTAGCGCCTCCAGTTTTTGCGCGCTGGGGCTTTTGATTTTGGCGTTAAGTAACTGACTCAGATACCCCTTGGTCATACCGCTGGCGTCAGCCACCTGTTGCAGAGTGCAACCTTGCTGCTTAATCGCGGTTTTGAGATAGTCGAACGATGACACAAGAGCCTCCTGCTGGAAAAATCGCATAACACTGCCTGACGGCGCTTCGCTTATCAGGCCTACAACATCAATCCGTATCAATCCGTAGGCCGGATAAGACGCATTGCATCGCCATCCGGCAAATTATACAACATCACTGCATACAGAGAATTATAAGTCGTCAAACACGCTTAACGCATCTGCGAGCTTTTTAACACCGAACACCTGCATTCCTTCCGGCGGCTTTTTCGGTACGTTGGCGGCAGGCACAATCGCCCGACGAAAACCGTGTTTCGCCGCCTCGGAAATACGCTCCTGCCCGCTCGGCACCGGACGAATCTCGCCTGCCAGCCCCACTTCGCCAAACACCACCAGATCCTGCGGCAACGGCCTGTCACGCAGGCTGGAGACCATCGCCAGCAGTAAAGCCAGATCCGCGCTGGTTTCGGTGACTTTCACGCCGCCGACCACGTTGACGAAGACGTCCTGATCCGACATTTGCAGACCGCCGTGTCGGTGCAGCACCGCCAGCAGGATTGCCAGACGGTTTTGTTCCAGACCGACCGCCACGCGTCTGGGGTTCGCCATCATCGAGTGATCGACCAGCGCCTGAATCTCCACCAGCAACGGTCGCGTACCTTCCCAGACGACCATCACTGAACTGCCGGAAGTGACCTCATCGCCACGGCTTAAAAAGATGGCGGACGGATTGCTCACTTCGCGCAACCCCTGTTCGGTCATGGCGAAGACGCCCAGCTCATTGACTGCGCCAAAGCGGTTTTTGTGGCTGCGCAGCGTGCGGAAACGAGAATCGGCGTCGCCGTCGAGCAATACTGAGCAATCGATACAGTGTTCCAGCACTTTCGGCCCCGCCAGCGACCCGTCTTTGGTGACGTGGCCGACCATCACGATCGCCACGCCGCGCGTTTTGGCGAAGCGCGTCAGGTAGGCTGCCGTTTCGCGGACCTGGGCGACGCTGCCCGGCGACGACTGGATGTCCGCCATATGCATCACCTGTATGGAGTCGATCACCATCAGTTTCGGCTGTTCTTCTTCGGCAATCAGACAAATTTGTTCGATGCTGGTTTCCGACAGCATATTCAGATTAGCGGTCGGCAGGCCAAGCCGATGCGCGCGCATCGCCACCTGCTGTAGCGATTCTTCGCCGGTGACGTACAGCGTTTTCATCTGCTCGGCGAGCTTGCACAGCGTTTGTAGCAGCAACGTTGATTTGCCCGCGCCGGGGTTACCGCCAATCAAAATGGCGCTGCCGGGTACCACCCCGCCGCCCAGCACGCGGTCAAACTCTTTAAAACCGGTAGAAAAGCGCGGCAATTCCTCAAGACTGATGTCAGACAGTTTCTGCACTTTTGATACGCCCGCACTGCCGGCGTATCCGCTCAGACGTTCGTTACGCGCCACCGTCGGCGATGCGGCAAGGCGCACCTCGGTAATGGTGTTCCAGGCATGGCAGGCGCTGCATTGCCCCTGCCAGCGCGGGTAATCGGCCCCGCATTCATTGCAAACAAAGGCGCGTTTGGGAGCTTTTGCCACGTTTTACCTCTTTCGTTAACGCTGTTGCCGGATGGCGCTGGCGCTTATCCGGCCTACGGTCGCCTTGCCATTGGGCAGGTTAATCATTTCTGGTTCATGCTGCCGGAGAGAATGCAAAACACGCCCATCAGGTCAGCGTGGCGGATCGTAATCTCCGTCTTTTCGTTTACTTTTGGCTTGGCATGGAAGGCAATACCTAACCCTGCCGCTTTGATCATGGGCAGATCGTTAGCGCCGTCGCCAATCGCCACCGTCTGCGCCAGCGGGATGTCATGCTCTTGCGCCAGACGAAGCAAGGTATTGGCTTTATACTCAGCATCCACAATATCGCCGATAACGTGGCCGGTAAATTTACCGTCCATGATCTCCAGCTCATTGGCGACCGCCGCCGTCAGACGTAGCTGGTCACGCAGATAGTCGGCGAAGAAAGTGAAGCCGCCGGAGGCGATAGCGATTTTCCAGCCAAGCGCTTCCAGTTTTAGCACCAGCTGCGTTAATCCTGGCATTAGCGGCAGATTCCCGCGCACCTGGCGCAAAATATCGGCATCCGCGCCTTTCAGCGTCGCCACGCGGCTGCGCAGGCTGGCGGTAAAATCAAGCTCGCCGCGCATCGCGCGCTCCGTCACTTCAGCCACCTTCTCACCGGTACCGGCCAGCTTCGCGATTTCATCGATACACTCAATTTGGATCGCCGTGGAATCCATATCCATGACCAGCAGCCCCGGCGTGCGCAGATGCGGAATTTTACCCAGCGGCGCGACATCCAGCTGCGCCTCATGCGCCAGCCGCGTCGCACGCGGCGTCAGCGACCCCGCCAGACGAATGACCTGATAATCCTCCACGCACCAGGCGGCGACAATCACCATTGCGGCGCCCAGTTTGGTCTGATATTGAGTTAAACGCTGCTTATCCAGCCCGCGCCCATACAGCAGCCAACCGCTGCGGCCTGCATGGTAATCCAGAGGCATCACCTCGTCGCCGCTTAAAGAAAGAGGCAAACCAGGCCATAAAGAGACATCTTCAGGCAGATCGCACCAGGTAATGTTAGGCATTAAAGCTCCTGTAAATCGTTCAGGCCGGTAACCGCCCCGCGGAAAATAACGCATGAGGCTACCTTGTAACCATCGCTTCTGGCAACATTAAGCCTCAAATTTTCAGCAGGTGGAATATGGCTCGCGCAAAACTGAAATTTCGGCTGCATCGTGCAGTCATTGTATTGTTCTGTCTCACACTGCTCGTCGCGCTCATGCAGGGCGCTTCATGGTTTAGTCAAAACCACCAGCGACAGCGCAATCCGCAGCTGGAAGAGCTGGCCCGCACGCTGGCGCGCCAGGTGACGCTCAACATCGCCCCGCTGATGCGCAGCGAAACACCGGATGAAAATCGCATCAACGCCGTGCTGCGTCAGCTCACGCAAGAGAGCCGTATTCTGGATGCCGGCGTCTATGATGAACAGGGCGATCTTATTACTCGCGCTGGCGAAAGCGTCAATGTGCGCGACAGGCTGGCGCTGGATGGCAAAAAAGCGGGCAGCTATTTTAACCAACAAATTGTCGAGCCTATCCAGGGGAAAAACGGCCCCTTGGGTTACCTGCGTCTGACGCTGGATACCCACACGCTGGCCACCGAAGCAAAGCAGGTCGATAACACCACCAACATTCTACGCCTGATGCTGCTACTCTCGCTGGCGATAGGCGTGGTGCTGACGCGCACCTTGCTACAAGGTAAACGCACCCGCTGGCAGCAGTCGCCCTTCCTGCTAACGGCCAGCAAGCCTGTTCCGGAAGAGGAAGAGCGTGAGGAAAAAGAGTAAAATGACGGCTTAATAAAGGTAAGGAAAACCACCATGACAACATTACGCCTGCTTATTTCTGACTCTTACGATCCCTGGTTTAACCTGGCGGTCGAGGAGTGCATTTTCCGCCAGATGCCCGCCACCCAGCGCGTGCTGTTCCTGTGGCGCAACGCGGATACGGTGGTGATTGGACGCGCGCAAAACCCGTGGAAAGAGTGTAATACGCGGCGTATGGAAGAAGATAATGTCCGTCTGGCCCGCCGTAGCAGCGGCGGCGGTGCGGTATTCCATGACCTCGGTAATACCTGTTTTACCTTTATGGCCGGTAAACCGGAATACGATAAAACCATCTCCACCCATATTGTGCTCGCGGCGCTGAATTCACTGGGGGTCATGGCCGATGCTTCGGGACGCAACGATCTGGTCGTAAAAACGCCGGACGGCGATCGCAAAGTCTCCGGTTCAGCCTATCGCGAAACCAAAGATCGCGGTTTCCATCACGGTACGCTGCTGTTGAACGCCGACCTCAGCCGTCTGGCGAACTATCTGAATCCCGATAAAAAGAAACTTGCGGCGAAAGGGATTACCTCCGTTCGCTCCCGCGTGGCCAATCTTACCGAGCTATTACCGGGTATCACCCATGAACAGGTCTGCCAGGCGGTCACGGAAGCCTTTTTCGCCCATTACGGCGAACGCGTCGACGCGGAAGTGATTTCACCGGATAAAACGCCGGATCTGCCGAATTTTGCCGAAACCTTTGCGCGCCAGAGCAGTTGGGAGTGGAATTTCGGCCAGGCACCGGCGTTCAGCCATCTGCTGGACGAGCGTTTCACCTGGGGCGGCGTCGAGCTGCATTTTGACGTCGAGAAAGGTCATATCACCCGTGCGCAGGTGTTTACCGATAGCCTGAACCCGGCACCGCTGGAAGCGCTGGCGGGGCGGCTGCACGGCTGTTTGTACCGCGCGGATAAACTACAGGAAACGTGCGAAGCGCTGATAGCGACGTTTCCGGAACAGGAGAGTGAGTTGCGGGAACTGGCGAATTGGGTCGCAGGGGCCGTGCGTTAAAGAATTGCCGGATGGCAGCTACGCCTTATCCGGCCTACAAATGAGTGCTTTCTGTAGGCCGGATAAGCAACGCGCCATCCGGCATTACCGCCACTCACCAGCGTCAAGATCCCTCACCTCCCCCGCCCAATCAACCGGGTAAACGCCATTGCGAACATCACGATGAAAGGTCGAAAACGGCCAGTCCTGCACCCGCCTTACCCAACCGTGCTTCACGGGGTTGAAGTAGAGGTAATCGGCATGTCGGCGAAAGTCCTTTTCGTCGCGAATCGCGTGCTCCCAGAATCGTGGCTGCCACACGTCATGGCGCATTATCGATTTGGTAAATAACTTTTTAAGCTCCCGCCAGCGAGATGAAAAGTCACAATCGTTCTCAGGAAGCGTCCAGATGCAATGCAGATGCTCAGGCAACACGACAAAAGCATCAATTTGAAAAGGCTTCGTATTTTTCACTCGGCGAATAGCAGAGCGTAATTCCGCAATCTGACGGACAAGTAAATCACTTTTCCGGTTTTTCAGATTAACCGTGAAAAACCAGGTTCCACCGTTAATGTAATAACGACGATAGTTCGACATTTTGTTCATTCCTTAAACAAAATCCAAACGTAACGGGTTAATAGCAAAAGGCAATGCGGAGAGGGTAATTCGGGAATGAGGCTCGCAGTATAAACAGCAGATTGCCGGATGGCGGCTACGCCTTATCCAGCCTACAAGTCGATCCGGTAACAACCGCAGGCCGTTGTAGGCCCGGTAAGCGAAGCGCCACCGGGCACAGCACAATCTTACTCTTTATCGCCCAGCAGTACGGATTCCAGTGCGATTTTGATCATGTCGTTGAAGGTCGTCTGCCGTTCAGCGGCAGTGGTCTGCTCGTGGGTACGGATGTGGTCGGACACGGTGCAGATAGTCAGCGCTTTCGCGCCAAACTCAGCCGCAACGCCGTAGATGCCCGCCGCTTCCATCTCTACGCCCAGTACGCCGTATTTTTCCATCACGTCGAACATTTCGCCGTCCGGAGAGTAGAACAGGTCTGCGGAGAACAGGTTGCCCACGCGCGCGTCTACGCCCAGCGCTTTTGCTGCGTCAACCGCGTTACGCACCATGTCGAAGTCAGCGATAGCCGCGAAGTCATGATCTTTAAAACGGATACGGTTCACTTTGGAGTCGGTGCAGGCACCCATACCGATCACCACGTCGCGCAGTTTGACGTCCATGCGCACAGCGCCGCAGGAGCCGACGCGAATGATTTTCTTCACGCCGAAATCGGTGATCAGCTCTTTGGTATAGATGGAGCAGGACGGGATACCCATACCGTGGCCCATCACGGAGATCTTACGGCCTTTGTAAGTCCCGGTGAAACCTAACATGCCGCGAACGTTGTTCACTTCGCGGACATCTTCGAGGAAAGTCTCAGCAATGTGCTTCGCACGCAGCGGGTCGCCCGGCATCAATACGACGTCAGCGAAATCACCCATTTCTGCATTAATATGTGGAGTTGCCATCTTCAGTTCCCTTTAAATTTGTTGTTATTGCCTGATGGCGGCTACGCCTTATCAGGCCTACAAAACGTGTGTAAAAACAGTGAAATACCCTAAGGATTTCGCGTTGCAGGAAGGCGACGAATTCGTGAATCCCCGGGAGCATAGATTAACTATGTGACCGGGGTGAGCGAATGAAGTCAACGCATCTACAGCGCGAAAGACAACGGGTATCACAGCATGTTTTTACCGTAGTCCATTGGCGATGTACCAAAGTAGGTCGCCAGCGTCTGGCCGATATCCGCGAAGGTTTCACGGTGACCTAAAGAGCCCGGTTTGACTTTTGGACCGTAGATCAGCACCGGAATGTGCTCACGGGTATGGTCAGTACCGGTCCAGCTCGGGTCACAGCCGTGGTCAGCGGTCAGGATCAGAATGTCATCTTCACCCACCAGCTCCATCAGCTCCGGCAGACGGCGGTCAAACAGCTCCAGACCTGCGGCGTAGCCCGCGATGTCGCGACGGTGGCCCCAGGAAGAGTCGAAGTCGACGAAGTTAGTGAAGACGATGGTTTTATCGCCCGCTTCTTTCATCTCTTTGAGGGTCGCGTCGAACAGCGCGTCCAGACCGGTCGCTTTCACTTTCTTAGTGATGCCGCAGTTGGCGTAGATGTCGGCAATCTTACCGACGGACACCACGTGGCCCTGTTTTTCATCGACCAGTTTCTGCAGCACGGTCGGCGCTGGCGGTTCAACGGCCAGGTCGTGACGGTTACCGGTACGCTGGAAGTTACCGGCCTTGTCGCCGATAAACGGACGCGCGATCACGCGGCCAATGTTGTAGCCGCCTTCGGTCAGCTCTTCACGGGCGATTTCGCACAGCTCGTAGAGTTTATCCAGGCCAAAGGTCTCTTCGTGGCAGGCAATCTGGAACACGGAGTCAGCGGAGGTGTAGAAAATCGGCTTGCCGGTTTTCATGTGCTCTTCGCCGAGCTGGTCCAGAATAACGGTGCCGGAAGAGTGGCAGTTACCGAGATAGCCCGGCAGGTTGGCGCGTTTCACCAGCTTATCCAGCAGTTCCTGCGGGAAGCTGTTTTCGTGATCGCTGAAATAGCCCCAGTCGAACAGCACCGGCACGCCGGCGATTTCCCAGTGGCCGGACGGCGTATCTTTGCCGGAGGACAGTTCGTGCGCCCATGCGTATGCGCCAATAACGTCCGCGTTGCCGTCCATGCCGGCGGCAATTTTACCGGTAGAGCCTTCATGCGCTTTCACCAGCCCCAGACGAGTCAGGTTAGGCAGATTCAACGGGCCTTTACGGCCATTGTCAGCTTCGCCTTTGGCGCAAGCTTCTGCGATGTGGCCCAGAGTGTCGGAACCTACGTCGCCAAAACGATCCGCGTCTTCAGTAGCGCCGATGCCGAATGAGTCCAGCACCATAATAAATGCACGTTTCATATCTTCTCCGTACTTAGTGCTTCAAAAATAATTGATCAGATCAGTATACAACTATTCAGTAATTCGACGATAGACCGAAGGTGTGCTTGCTGGCGCTTTATCGTCAAGGATAATTGCCGCTTTGACGGCCTTCGCCGCTTCCTGCCAACTGGTTTCGTCTTTGGCATGAATCACCGCCAGCGGGCGCTGCCCGTCGATGCTGTCGCCCAGACGGGCCATGTCGGTAAAGCCAACGCTGTAATCAATGGTATCTGACGCCTGACGACGGCCGCCGCCCATCGAGACGACCGCCATCCCCAGCGCACGCGTATCCATTGCGCTGATAAACCCTTCGGTATCAGCATATACCGCTTTGCTCAACATGGCGGTCGGCAGGTATTTATCGTAGTTCTCAACGAAATCGCTCGGCCCTTTCTGCGCGGCCACCATACGACCAAAGACTTCTGCCGCTTTACCGTTATCCAGCACCGCCTGCAGTTTGGCACGCGCTTCGGCGTCGTCTTTCGCCAGCTGGCCGGAGATCAGCATCTCCACGCATAGCGCCATGGTAACGTCAAACAAGCGCGGATTGCGGTATTCACCGGTCAGGAACTGCACGGCTTCACGCACTTCCACCGCGTTACCGGCGCTCGAAGCCAGCACCTGGTTCATATCGGTTAACAACGCCGTAGTGCGAACTCCCGCGCCGTTTGCCACGCCAACAATCGCTTCAGCAAGGGCTTCAGAAAGTTCATAGGTTGGCATAAACGCGCCACTGCCGACTTTGACGTCCATTACCAGCGCATCCAGCCCTTCGGCCAGTTTCTTGGCGAGGATGGAACCAGTGATCAGCGGAATAGAGTCCACCGTCGCGGTAATATCGCGGGTGGCGTAAAAACGTTTGTCCGCCGGTGCAAGCGAGCTGGTCTGCCCAATAATCGCCACACCCACGTCTTGAATAATTTCGCGGAAACGGTTGTCGTCCGGGAAGATATCAAAGCCCGGGATCGCTTCCAGTTTGTCGAGCGTACCGCCGGTATGTCCAAGGCCGCGACCGGAGATCATCGGCACATAACCGCCGCAGGCCGCTACCATTGGCCCCAGCATCAGAGACGTCACGTCCCCTACGCCGCCGGTCGAATGCTTATCGACAATCGGGCCATTGAGATTCAGGCTTTTCCAGTCAAGGACAGTACCGGAATCCCGCATCGCCATGGTCAGCGAAACACGCTCCGGCATGGTCATATCGTGGAAGAAGATGGTCATCGCCAGGGCGGCAATCTGCCCTTCAGAGATAGTATTGTCACGAATACCATTGATAAAGAAACGAATTTCTTCGTCACTCAACGCATGACCATCACGCTTTTTACGAATAATTTCTTGTGCGAGAAACACGGTACCCTCCTGAGGGAAAAGAGTAGAAGGCTTACATCGCCGGATGGCGGCTAACGCCTTATCCGGCCTACAGGCCTGGATTTGTAGGCCGGATAAGCGCAGCGCCATCCGGCAAATCAGAGCTTAGTAGCTGCTGGCGCTCTTACCGTCGCCGTGACCCAGCGCTTTCAGCAGGCTTGCCAGCAGGCTGGATGCGCCAAAGCGGTAGTGACGAGAATCTGCCCAGTCAGCGCCAAATAGTTCGTCTGCAATCGCGAGGAATTTCTGCGCGTCTTCCGCCGTACGTACGCCGCCCGCCGGTTTGAAGCCAACGGTTTTGGAAACGCCCATGTCGCGGATCACTTCCATCATGATGCGCGCGCTTTCCGGCGTAGCGTTTACCGGCACTTTACCGGTAGAGGTTTTGATGAAATCCGCACCGGCTTTGATGGAGATTTCAGAGGCTTTACGAATCAGCGCCTCTTCTTTCAGCTCGCCGGTTTCAATGATCACTTTCAGCAATACGTTCGCTGCGGCACAAGCGTCTTTACAGGCTTTTACCAGGTCAAAACCCACCTGCTCGTTACCGGCGATCAACGCGCGGTACGGGAATACCACGTCCACTTCGTCAGCGCCGTAGGCGATCGCCGCACGGGTTTCCGCCAGCGCAATATCGATGTCATCATTGCCATGCGGGAAGTTAGTCACCGTTGCAATGCGGATGTCCGGGGTACCTTGTTCTTTCAGAGTTTTACGCGCAATCGGGATAAAACGCGGGTAAATACAAATCGCCGCCGTATTCCCGACCGGGGTTTTTGCCTGATGACACAACGCGATCACTTTTTCATTGGTGTCGTCATCGTTCAGAGTGGTCAGATCCATCAGTTTGAGCGCACGCAGGCTGCTTGCTTTTAAATCAGTCATGACATTCTCCAACGGCATTGCCGTATAAAATTTCACCTTGCGAGTCTGTTAATATTCTAACATTCAATCGCGTTTACACTTCGATATACATCACAGTTAATGAAAACTACGTACAAATTTGCATTACTGTAATGAGATCTGAATCAAATTATCCCGCCGTCACCGCCTGTTCTTCGAGCGATAAGCGCATCAGGATCAAAGTCGGTTTGCCGCCATTTTCTACAATAGCGCATCGTCCCGGCATAAAGAGGAAACGAAGATGCCTGCCTCATGCGAAACTGCGCTCCAGCAGCGTTGCCAGCAAATTGTGACCAGCCCGGTGCTCACGCCTGAACAAAAACGCCATTTTCTGGCGCTGGAAGCTGAAAACGCCCTGCCTTATCCCCCCCTGCCGGAAGATGCCCGCCAGGCGCTGGATGAAGGCGTCATTTGCGATATGTTTGAGGGGCACGCCCCCTTCAAACCGCGCTACGTGTTGCCCGATTACGCCCGATTTCTGGCTAACGGTTCACAGTGGCTGGAACTGGAAGGCGCGAAAGATCTGGATGATGCGTTATCCCTACTCACCATTCTGTATCATCACGTACCTTCCGTGACGTCCATGCCGGTTTATCTCGGCCAGCTTGATGCGTTGCTGCAACCGTATGTTAGAATTCTAACACAAGATGCGATCGATATTCGAATAAAACGTTTCTGGCGTTATCTCGACAGAACGCTGCCAGACGCCTTTATGCATGCCAATATTGGCCCTGCCGATACGCCTGTCACACGAGCGATTTTGCGCGCTGATGCCGAGCTAAAGCAGGTGGCGCCTAACCTGACGTTTATCTACGATGCGGAAACTACGCCGGACGATCTGCTGCTGGAGGTCGCCAAAAACATTTGTGAATGTAGTAAGCCACACATTTCCAATGGCCCTGTAAATGATAAAATTTTCACAAAAGGTCATTATGGCATCGTCAGTTGTTATAACTCGCTACCGCTTGGCGGCGGCGGCAGTACGCTGGTACGTCTTAACCTGAAAGCCGTGGCAGAACGCAGTACGTCTGTCGATGACTTCTTTTCACGTACGCTACCGCACTACTGCCGACAGCAGATCGCCATCATTAATTCACGATGTGAATTCCTCTATGAAAAGTCACATTTCTTTGAGAATAGCTTTCTTGTACAGGAAGGTTTGATCGATCCCGAACGTTTTGCGCCGATGTTCGGTATGTACGGGCTGGCGGAAGCCGTGAATCTGCTGTGCGAAAACGCGGGCCTGAACGCCCGTTACGGCAAGAATGAAACGGCGAACGAGCTGGGCTACCGTATTAGCGCCCAACTGGCGGATTTCGTCGAAAATACGCCAGTGAAGTATGGCTGGAAGCAACGGGCGCTGCTCCATGCCCAGTCTGGCATCAGTTCCGATATCGGCACTACGCCGGGCGCGCGTCTGCCGTATGGCGATGAACCGGACCCTATCACCCATTTACAAACCGTCGCACCGCACCATGCCTTTTATCATGCCGGGATCAGCGACATTCTGACGCTGGACGAAACCATCAAGCGTAATCCGCAGGCGTTGGTCCAGCTTTGTCTTGGCGCGTTCAAAGCCGGGATGCGGGAATTTACCGCCAATGTCAGCGGCAACGATCTGGTGCGCGTCACCGGTTATATGGTGCGCCTGTCGGATCTGGCGAAATTTCGCGCCGAAGGCTCGCGCACGAATACCACCTGGCTGGGAGAAGAAGCCGCACGTAATACCCGCATCCTGGAACGACAGCCACGCGTAGTCAGCCATGAACAACAGATGCGCTTTAGTCAGTAAGATCATTGCGTTTTCCTGCGTCGATGGGCCAGGCAGCCGCCTGGCATTATTCTTACAGGGCTGCAATTTGCGCTGCAAGAATTGCCATAACCCGTGGACGATGGGACGCTGTAACGACTGCGGGGAATGCGTATCGCAGTGTCCGCACCACGCCCTCAGCGTTGATGGCGGGAAAGTAGTATGGCGGTCGGACGTCTGCGAGCAGTGCGATACCTGCCTGAAAATGTGCCCACAGCAGGCAACGCCAATGGCGCAGACCATGAGCGTGGACGATGTGCTGCGTCATATTCGTAAAGCATCGCTGTTTATTGAAGGCATTACCGTCAGCGGCGGAGAGGCGACCACGCAATTACCGTTTATTGTGGCGCTATTTACGGCGATCAAAGCCGATCCGCAGTTACAACGGCTGACCTGTCTGGTGGACAGTAATGGTCAGTTAAGCGAGACCGGCTGGCAAAAACTACTGCCGGTTTGCGACGGCGTAATGCTCGATCTGAAAGCCTGGAAGAGCGAGTGTCATCACCGTCTGACCGGACGTGATAACACGCATATTAAGCACAGTATCCGCT
This sequence comes from Salmonella sp. 5800, assembly GCF_046558195.1. NCBI lineage: Bacteria > Pseudomonadati > Pseudomonadota > Gammaproteobacteria > Enterobacterales > Enterobacteriaceae > Salmonella > Salmonella sp. 5800. Next base: position 93,795 of record NZ_JBGDOX010000007.1, read on the forward strand.
TTCTTGCTGCGCAGGGAAAACTGGCGGAGCTGCGGTTGCTGGTTATCCCGGGTCAGGTGGACTATGCGGCGCATATTGATTCACTGGCGGCGTTTATTACTTCGCTGGGCGAGGTTCCGGTGCGCCTGAATGCCTTTCATGCGCATGGCGTCTATGGCGAAGCGAAAGACTGGCCAGGCGCGACGCCGCAAGAGGTGGAACGGCTGGCTGACGGATTGCGCGCGCGTGGGGTGGCGAAGCTGATTTTGCCGGCGCTATATTTGTAAGCGTCACCTGCCGGACGGCGGCTGCGATGCCCTCAGAGCCGAAACAAGGTAATGGTATTGCGATACAGCGTATCGGCTATCACCTCTGCGGGCTCCGGACGTAATTCGCAGAGCGCATCAAATACGCGCGCCGCCTGCTCCGGGCGATTCGGCTGCCCCTGAAACCCCTTTAGCGGCATATCCGGCGCATCGGTCTCCAGCAACAGCGCGTCCAGCGGCAACCGCGCCATAACATCACGGGTTTTACTGGCGCGCGGGTAGGTGATGGTGCCGCCGACGCCGATTTTATAGCCCAGTAGCACAAAGCGTTCGGCCTGTTGCAGACTGCCGGCAAAACCATGCACCACACCGGTTCGCGGCAGATCCTGGCGCTTTAAGTGCATCGCCAGTTTGTCATGCGTGCGCCGCGAGTGCAGGATCACCGGCAGATCGTAGCGTTTTGCCAGTTGCAGTTGCGCGTCTAAAAATCGCTCTTGCCTGGCGAACTGCGGATCGTCGCGATAAAGATCGAGACCGATCTCGCCTACCGCCACGACGTTCTGTTGTTGCGCCAGCGCCTGTTGCAGCTTATCAGGATCGTCATCGGCATGACGCTCAATCACAATGGGGTGCAATCCCAGCGCAGCATAAAGCGACGGGAAACGCGCCGCCAGCGCCAGCACGCGGGGAAAGTGAGCCGCCTCGGTCGCCGGCACGATGATTTTTTCAACGCCCGCCTCACAGGCACGCTGAATACTGGCGCGCTCATCGCCCGTAAAGGGCGGGAAATCAAAATGGCAGTGTGTATCGATAAAGCGCCAGCTCACGCCAGATCCTCGTCGGTAAATGTGGTGTCGTTTGCCTGCGGCGCGCTAATGACCTCCGCCACATGCGTATCATTGGCCACCGGCGCCGGAGGCACGACCACCGTTTCCGGCACGGCAATCCGCGACGTATGGCGCAAGAGAGGCGGCGTTGCGGCGAGCAATTTACCAACGGTGGCAAGGAAATAACGCCCGCATAATTGCCCGGTTTTGTAATCCTCACGCAGCGCCGGGATACGGCTGCCCAGCGCCATGCTGTGCAGCGGTTTCGGCGGATAAATTTCAATGATCCGCAGCTTACCCGGCGGCTTTTCAATAAATTGTTGGATCGCGCTGTAGGACGTTTCATGATGCTGCACCAGGTTGACCAACGGCTGTAGACTGCTCTCCCCCAGCCAGCGCTCCATACGCTTAAACCACTGCGGCGTGTAATACATTTGCGAGGGTACGGTGCGGATCACCACAATGGTTTTCGCCCCTCGCTTTGCCGCCTCCTGAACCGGAATGGCGTCGCTAATGCCACCGTCCAGATAGTTGATGCCCTCTAACGTAACGCCGGTACGGTAGAAACCCGGTATGGCGCTGGAGGCGCGAATGATATCAAGCCAGTTTTGTTTTGTCGGCGAGAAATAGCCCGGCGTGTAATCATCCCCCCGGCAGGCGCACATATAAAAGGATTTTCCGCTGTCGAACAGGCGCGCTGCGGTATCCATTTGCAGCGGCATCCGGGCGGCGGTGGATTCCACCAGCCAGTCGAGGTCAATAAGGTTTCCTCCGCGTACAAATCGCAGCGGATCAAAAAATTCGCGCCTGGTGGTATAGCGCATAATGACTTTACGCCCGTAGCCGGGCTGGTTGCAGAGATACGCCGAGAGATTTTGCGCACCGGCTGATGTGCCGAAGTAGAGATGGAAAGGATTAAACTGCGCACGCATAAACTCATCCAGCACGCCTGCGGTAAAGATACCCCGCTGCCCCCCGCCCTCACAGACCAGCGCCATACGGCCTGGCCGGAACGGTGTTAATGATAACGGCGCAATATTGCCGAGCGTAACCGGTATTCGCTGGCCCACCTCTGCCTTCCTGTTTTTCATTTTTTTCCAGGCTGACAAGGTAACGCAAAACGTTAACGGCTAAAACCGTAAAAGCCAGTCCGCTGGACTGGCTTGATAGCAATATATCTTTACAGATGCCTGCTAGGGTCGTTTACGGCCCATGAACAGGCTGACCAGGAAGAGCACGATCCCGACGACGAAGACGATTTTCGCCGCGCCGGCAGCCGTACCAGCCAGTCCACCAAAACCCAATGCGGCGGCAATTAACGCGATAACCAGAAATATAATGCCCCAACGAAACATAAGCCTCTCCTTTACCATAGTTAATGTCGACCGCTAAATATGAGCGCTCAGGCTACTCATTCGCGATATTTTTAGTGTGGTGCACATTACGCCTCCCGACAAACGTCGGGAGGACGAATTACGACGAATTACTGAACTTTCAGATCGTTTTTAACACTTTTTACGCCATCAACGGCTTTCGCGATGCTTTCAGCGCGGTCGCTTTGTTCCTGAGTTTCAACGGTACCGGAGAGCTGTACGACGCCATCGGTCGTTTCCACTTTTACTTTACGGGAAGGGACGAGATCGTCCGCCAGCAACTTGGCTTTGACTTCACTGGTCGTGGCCGTATCGCCGGCATAACCTTTCACGGAACCTTCTTTATTGTCGCGAACGTGAAGTTTGTCGCTAACGGAGGTCACGCCTTCTACGCCTTTCGCCACTTTCACGGCGGCTTCAGCCTGCGCCTGGCTTTCTACAAAGCCGCTCAGGGTGACGACTTTCTGATTGGTTTCGACAGAAATATCGGTGCTTTTAATATTGTCATGGTCTACCAGCGCAGCTTTGACTTTCGCAGTGATAGCGCTGTCATCCATGAAGTTACCGACTTTATTCATAGAGCTATCGACTTTTTGCCCTGCGGTTTCGGTTCCGCTTTGCGCCTTGTCCGTTGTTGCGTTTTCTGCAAAGGCAGAACCTGTCGCAACAGCAGAGGTCAACATTACGGCCAGCAGAGTTTTAGAAATCTTCAGTCTTGTCATAGTCATCGATTTTGTCCTGTATAGTTTGCTCGTAATTTGAGCTCAGGCAACACGAGGTTGCATTGCTGAATGCGGTGAAACTCACCTGTTTCTGAAGTCAATGACTGGCATCACATTCGTGAATTTGTAACGACGCGCTGCCTGCCACCCTTCCGTTTCAGTTATTAATATCGTGACTGAAACAAATCTCAGCTTTAAGCTCTCATATTCACGCATTGAACAGGCATTAAAGCCGACATTTATGTCATCACTTTGTTAAATATAGATCACAATTTTAAAATCGCTTGTCGGTGCGTATAAAAAACAGGCAGATCGGAGAAAAAACGCGGGATTTAAGAACATTCCGTAAGCGGTTAAAAAGGCAGGGAAAGTACGAAGGCGCGGCGGATGCCGCGCCCGGAAAGGGATCAGTGTTCGCGCGTTTTACGGAACTGAACGTCAGGGTAACGTTCCTGGGTCAGGTTCAGGTTAACCATTGTTGGGGCGATATAGGTAAGGTTGTCGCCGCCATCCAGCGCCAGCTGCGTTTCATTCTTACGCTTAAACTCTTCGAATTTCTTCGCATCGGCGCTTTCCACCCAGCGCGCCGTCGCCACGTTGACGGATTCATAAATCGCCTCAACGTTGTATTCGCTTTTCAGGCGCGCGACAACAACGTCAAACTGCAGAACGCCCACGGCGCCGACAATCAGATCGTTGTTGGAGATGGGACGGAATACCTGCACCGCCCCCTCTTCAGAAAGCTGCACCAACCCTTTCAGTAGCTGCTTCTGCTTGAGCGGATCTTTCAGGCGAATACGACGGAACAGTTCCGGCGCAAAGTTCGGGATACCGGTAAACTTCATCATCTCGCCCTGAGTGAAGGTATCGCCGATCTGAATGGTGCCGTGGTTATGCAGACCCAAAATATCGCCCGGGTACGCTTCTTCAACGTGCGAACGGTCGCCCGCCATAAAAGTTAACGCGTCGGAAATCACCACATCTTTGCCGGTACGGACCTGGCGTAACTTCATGCCCTTCTCATACTTACCGGAAACCACGCGCATAAACGCCACGCGGTCGCGGTGTTTCGGGTCCATATTGGCCTGAATTTTAAAGACAAAACCGGTGAACTTCTCTTCTGAGGCTTCCACTGTGCGGGTATCGGTTTGACGCGGCATCGGCGCGGGCGCCCACGCCACTAAACCATCCAGCATATGGTCAACGCCAAAGTTACCCAGCGCGGTACCGAAAAATACCGGGGTAATTTCCCCTGCCAGGAACAGCTCTTCATCAAACTCGTTAGATGCGCCCTGCACCAGTTCCAGCTCGTCGCGCAGTTGCTGCGCCAGGTCTTCACCGACGGCGGCGTCCAGATCCGGGTTATTCAGCCCTTTAACGATGCGCACTTCCTGAATGGTGTGGCCCTTACCGGTCTGATACAGATAAGTTTCATCTTTATAAAGGTGATAAACGCCCTTAAACAGCTTGCCGCAGCCAATTGGCCAGGTGATCGGCGCACAGCCGATTTTCAGCTCGTTCTCGACTTCATCCAGCAGCTCCATCGGATCGCGAATATCACGGTCCAGCTTGTTCATAAAGGTCAGGATCGGCGTATCGCGCAGACGGGTAACTTCCATCAGCTTACGGGTCCTGTCCTCAACGCCTTTCGCGGCGTCGATGACCATCAGACAGCAGTCAACCGCCGTCAAAGTACGGTAGGTATCTTCGGAGAAGTCTTCGTGCCCCGGGGTGTCCAGCAGGTTCACCAGACAGTCGTGATACGGGAACTGCATCACCGAGGTGGTGATAGAGATACCACGCTGTTTTTCCATCTCCATCCAGTCAGATTTTGCATGTTGGCTGGAGCCACGGCCTTTTACCGTACCGGCGGTCTGAATCGCCTGTCCGAACAGCAACACTTTTTCGGTAATGGTGGTTTTACCGGCGTCCGGGTGAGAAATAATGGCAAAAGTGCGGCGTTTGGCCACCTCTTGCAAATAAGGAGACAACGTCATAGTCAAATCTTCTTGAGTAAGCGCGGCGTTTGACCACGCATGTTGAATACGAAAAATGCGGCTATTTTACCCATCAACCTGGGGGAGGCAATCAGTGTTTACACAGGAGCTGCTCCAGTTCGCTTAATGACGCCACAGTCCAGGTTGGATGGATACCCGCGGGCTGCTCGCGATGATGCGCGTTAAGCCAGCAGGTCGACAGTCCGGCGTTAATGCCGCCAAGAATATCGGACTCCGCGGTATCGCCAACCATTAATACGCGCGAGCGGTCAGGATTCCCCGCCTGCTCCAGGGCGTAGTTAAAGATTTTCGGATCGGGCTTCGCGACGCCAACCTGCTCGGAAATCACCAGCAGATCGAAATACTCGCGCAGCCCGGTGCGCTCCAGACGAGTTTGTTGTAGCGCGGTAAAACCGTTAGTAATAATACCGATTTTAGCCTGCCCGCGAATCGCATTAAGTAGCGAAACGGCGCCTGGCAAAGGAGAACAGATCTCCGCCATCGCACTAATAAAAGCGTCATTCAGCAGCCCCGGCGCAACGTTTAGCCGTTCAGCCCAACTTTGAAAGCGCGCGTGCTGCAATTGTAATGAGGTAATCGCGCCGTTCTGATAATCCACCCATAGCGGCTTATTCACGGCCTGGTAATCCTGGAAATCCTCAGCGGTAAAGGTGACGCTATAGTCAAGGAACATCCGCTGTAAGCCGGTGAAAGAATCAAACGTAAACAGCGTTTCATCGGCATCAAAGAAAATCCAGTCCCACTTCATCATTACACCTTGCCTCTTTTATTACATGCTTATCGGTAACGCCATGATGATGGCGTCCTCATGCCCTTGTGCCGTGGGATAGTAATTGCGGCGAATCGTCGCCTCGTTAAACCCCAGACTTTCATACAGCGCGATGGCGGCAGCGTTAGAGGCGCGTACCTCCAGCCATAGCGTTACAACACCACGTTTTTCCAGTTCATCAATCAGATGCTCAAGCAGCATACGCCCCAGCCCCCGACGCTGAAAATCCGGATCGACGGCAATATTGAACAGCGTCGCTTCGTCCAGCACCACCTGTGTAATGGCAAACGCGGCCATTCTGTCATCAGCGGTCAGCTTAAGGTTGAGATACCGTTCGCCCTGGTTGCCGAAAAACGTTTTTTCGCTCCACGGAAACGCATGAGCGCGTTGCTCAATCTGCCAGGCTGCGGGGAGATCGGTCGTGCTGAGGATAGAAATCGTGTTCATGTTCGCAGATTTGTTGCCATAGTGCGGCGCGTGCCGCCGGGTTTGCCCGGAGTTCATTAAACGCCGGCGTCGTGACCTGAGCGCCTTCGAGTTGGAGCGGCGCGTCAGTTCCTAACCGCCAGCTATTACAACGGCTGCCCTGCGGCAGCATGGCGACGCGCTCAGGCGCCAGGGGTAAAACCTGATCGGGACTCACGGTCAACGCGCGTAAAATATCGCGCATTAGCGGCTCGTTCAGCGCGGGTAATTCCTCTGCAACCACGATCAGACGAACGTGCGCGGGAAGGGAAATCGCAATTTCGCCCTGTAGCGCGCCAGGACGTCGCAGCGCCCACTGCGTAATACCCAGTTGCTGTAACTGCCAGTCTCGTCGGGATGTCATAGCGAAACGCTCCTGTAATCAGGGGCGCAAATATAGCAAATCTGTCGAATCTCCGCCATCAAACTACTATAATCGCCGCCAGTCTGAATTAAGGAGCATTCCATGTCTGCTTTTACCCCGGCAAGTGAAGTCTTGCTGCGCCACAGTGATGATTTCGAACAAAGCCGTATTCTTTTTGCCGGAGATTTGCAGGATGACCTGCCCGCGCGCTTTGAATGCGCCGCCAGCCGCGCGTATACGCAACAGTTTCACCACTGGCAGGCGTTAAGCCGCCAGATGGGCGATAACGTCCGTTTTAGCCTGGTCGCGCAAGCCAGCGATGTCGCTGACTGCGATACGCTGATCTACTACTGGCCGAAAAATAAACCCGAAGCGCAGTTCCAGTTGATGAATATTTTGTCGCTGATGCCGGTGGGCAGCGATGTTTTCGTCGTGGGAGAAAACCGCAGCGGCGTGCGTAGCGCCGAACCGATGCTGGCGGACTATGCGCCGCTGAACAAAGTAGATAGCGCGCGACGTTGCGGCCTTTACCATGGTCGTCTGGAAAAGCAGCCGCAGTTTAGTCTTGAATCCTGGTGGGCCGAGTACAATATCGACGGGCTGACCATCAAAACGTTGCCGGGCGTATTCAGCCGCGACGGACTGGATGTTGGTAGCCAACTGCTGCTGTCTACGCTGACGCCGCACACCAAAGGTAAAGTGCTGGATGTCGGCTGCGGCGCTGGCGTACTTTCCGCCGCGCTGGCCAGCCATTCGCCGAAAGTGCGCCTGACGCTGTGTGACGTCAGCGCGCCGGCGGTGGAAGCTAGCCGCGCCACGCTTGCCGCTAATGGTCTTGAAGGCGAGGTATTCGCCAGCAACGTCTTTTCGGAAGTCAAAGGACGTTTTGACATGATCATCTCCAACCCGCCGTTCCACGACGGAATGCAAACCAGCCTTGATGCGGCGCAAACGCTCATTCGCGGCGCAGTGCGCCATCTGAACAGCGGCGGAGAGTTACGCATCGTGGCGAACGCCTTTCTGCCCTATCCTAAGATTCTGGATGAGACCTTTGGCTTCCATGAAGTCATCGCGCAAACCGGGCGCTTTAAGGTTTATCGTACCGTGATGACCCGTCAGGCGAAGAAATAGTTGGCCTGATAAGCGCAGCGCCATCTGGTTGCATGTGCCGGATGGCGACGCCAGGCGTCTTATCCAACCTACGTCTCGCGCCCATTTTTGCAGCAATCAATCTATCCCATGCAATTAACTATTGACGAATAGCTGAAAACCACTAGAATGCGCCTCCGTGGTAGTGATTCTTTTCAAGAATCGATGGTATGCGAAGGTGGCGGAATTGGTAGACGCGCTAGCTTCAGGTGTTAGTGTCCTTACGGACGTGGGGGTTCAAGTCCCCCCCCTCGCACCAAAACCACGTTGATATTGCTCGCACTGGGCGAAGGTGGCGGAATTGGTAGACGCGCTAGCTTCAGGTGTTAGTGTTCTTACGGACGTGGGGGTTCAAGTCCCCCCCCTCGCACCAACGAGGCGATATCAAAAAGTAAGATAACTGTGCGAAGGTGGCGGAATTGGTAGACGCGCTAGCTTCAGGTGTTAGTGTCCTTACGGACGTGGGGGTTCAAGTCCCCCCCCTCGCACCAATTATCTTATCCTTCCTTTGCCTCTTCATTTTCATCCCTGATTCCAGTTCATCATTGCCAACATCATGCCGCCAATAAGCGCCATACACGATGGCAGCAGTACAAAATGCCGTAATTGTTTGTGATACAACATCAGCGCAGACAGTAGCAATCCTGATACAATCAACAGCTTCAGCGCATAAGCTGACAGGCCGATAAACGCCAGTCCAACAATAATCACTCCAGGCAATAACACGCCCCATCCGCTGCCTAACGTCCGCTGCAACATGGTTTCACCTCTGGAATTGATAATGATAACCAATATCATATGATATGTTTTCTCATTTGTCAGCCAGGGAGAAAGCTAAAGAGATGAGTTTTACTTAACGGTTGATGACACGTATTCAGTAAGGTGATAAATTGTCCGACTGTTAACGTAAAAACAACAACACCTCGCTTTAGGCGACCTTTTCTCATACGTTATTTTCATGTTGGCGCCCGATTCCGTGTATATCACCGATAAATAACGACAATTACCCATGACAACACCATCCTGGCGGTCGCTTCGTATTAAGAAGTATCAGTTTTCTTTACGTCTTTTCTTGTTTCTCAACGCCGTGTCGGCGCTATTTACTCTCGTTTTCCCCCTTTATCAGATCAATGTATTTTGCACGCCAATGATCGGGATAGTGGTCCTGAGCGTATTACTGTTGATATGGCATGGGAAATATGGACAAAAAAGAATTAATCTCCCCTTTATCTCCCTACTCTTTGGGGGAATATGGGCGGCGCATATTGCGCTAAAGTATCCGGCGTTAGGCCATTATGATTTCTCTTTTTTACTGATCTCCCTGCTTAGCGTTCTGTTTATCGGCTCGATAGCCTTTGCCGCGAATATCGTCGCGTTTACGCTCTATTCGCTACCGCCAGTCGCGGTCTGCCTGTGGCTGAACGGTAATGAACAAGGTTTGCGAATTCTCTATTTGCTGGCCCTGCCAATGGTGGGAATCGCTATTCAACATGTTATCCAGAAACGCTACGATAATTTTGCCCAACAGCTCATGTTTAAGCTGCTGGCCGAGCGGGAAACTCTCAATGGCCTGAGTATGCTTGATCCATTAACCGGCTTATATAACCGCCGTGGCCTGCAAAATCGGCTGGATACGTTACAGGCGCCAGGCAGCCATGAACACTACGTCCTGCTATTGGATATCGATCATTTCAAAGCGTACAACGATCACTACGGTCATATGATGGGCGATCAGGCGTTAATTCGCGTCTCAGCGGCAATTCGGGACGCCGTGCGATCGCGCGATGTCGTCTGCCGTTTTGGCGGGGAAGAATTTCTGGTGTTGCTGACCACCGCCGAACCACAGCAAGCCCGCGCTACCGCAGAACGTATCCGACAGGAAGTATACGATCTTAAAATCCCGCATATGTTTAACGAAAGCGTCGCCACCAATGTCACTGTCAGTATCGGCATTGCGCCCCTGACGGATCGCAGTATCGGAGACGCTATCGAAAAAGCGGATAAAGCGCTCTACGAAGCCAAGCATCTTGGACGTAACCACATTCTGGTCAGCGACGACATGCGCGCCCTATGAATCCTGTTGGCGTAATCGTGCTACGCCAACAGCGTTAACCATAAACCGCTTGCCATCGTTTATCGCTATCGATAGGATTGGCAATCATTATCATTTAGATTAACATCATTAAACTGCGCTATGGCCTACCGTTCCGCACCGATTGCTGACGATATTATCTGGCGAGCTGCTCCCCAGCCGGAAGACGCCTCGCTGGCGGACGCAGTACGCGAGACGATCGCCTCTACCCGTAAGCACCTGTTGGACTTCATCCGGCTGGATGAAACGCCGCCGCCAGCGGCGATGACTCTTGCCCAGTGGACGCGCCCCGCGACGTTTCGTTCATTGCTGGCCGCCTATTCCGATCACATCTATCGGCACACGCCAGGCCTGCCACGTGAAAATAAGCCGTTACTCTCCCTGTGGGCGCAATGGTATATCGGGCTGATGACGCCGCCGCTGATGCTGGCATTACTGACGCAAGCGCGCGCTATCAATGTCTCCGCAGAACATATTCACGTTGAATTTCATGAAACCGGGCGCGCCGCGTGTTTCTGGCTTGACGTGCATCAGGATAACCTGGCAACGGGGCGTTCCCCGGAAGAACGAATGGAAACGCTGGTAGTCTCCGCACTACAGCCGGTCATTCAGGCGCTGGAGGCGACTGGCGACATCAACGCGAAACTTATCTGGAGCAATACCGGTTATTTAATCAACTGGTATCTGACTGAGATGAAACCGCTGCTTGGCGAAGCCCTGCTGGCAACGCTACGCCAGCGCTGTTTTTTTGAAAAGCAGCTATCCGACGGTCAGGATAACCCGCTGTGGCGGACCGTCGTAATGCGCGACGGTCTTCTGGTACGCAGAACCTGCTGCCAACGTTACCGCTTACCTGACGTACAGCAGTGCGGCGACTGCACGCTAAAGTAAACTGCGTTACGTTGCCTTCAGTTATCGTCACGGCTTACTGCTGCTGGCCTGTCACATTATTATATTTACAGCGGCGCTCTCCGTATGCCAAATTACGTTTTGCCATTTTTGGGTCTACCGTGGCTATTGGTAAGGTCTCAGGAGAGAAGAATGAGTCTGCAATCTGTACGGCAATTTCTGGCCGATCATGCTCCCGATATTGAAATTATCGAATTAAATCAAAGCACAGCGACTGTCGAGCTGGCAGCCAAAGCGCACAACGTAGAGCCAGGGCAGATAGCTAAGACGCTCTCGCTTAAAGTAAAAGACTCCATTATCCTGGTGGTCGCGAAAGGCGATGCCCGCCTGGATAATAAGAAGCTTAAAACCACTTTCGGCGCAAAAGCCCGTATGTTGAGCAGCGATGAAGTGGTCAATGCAACCGGACATCCTGTCGGCGGCGTATGTCCTTTCGGGCTGGAGCACCCGCTGCCCGTTTATTGCGACATCTCTCTGAAGGGGTATAACGAAGTATTGCCTGCCGCAGGCGCCACGCACAGCGCGGTACGCATCACGCCGGAAAGAATGGCTGAACTGACATCGGCGACCTGGGTAGACGTGTGCCAATAACGTGCCTGACACCCGGATTCCCCGAACAAGCACGGCGCATCCGGCGCGGGCTATACCCGATGCTGGAGCGCGGTAGCATCGCCGGCGCGCAGATATAACAGAATATCCGCCGCATCGAGTAACCCGGCATCAGAACTCACGCCCAGCTTGGACATCACATTAAACTTATGCGCCCGGATAGTCTTAATGTTACGTTCTAACTGGACGGCAATTTGCGGCATTGAGTAGCCGTTCGACATGAAACGCAGAATCTCCCGCTCGGTTGGACTGAGCATACAATTCTGGTGAAGTTCCCAAAGATTGTCTGTACGCTCCGTTGTCCGCCGGGCGCTATTAAGCGATGTAAATAAGGCATCCTGTAAAACATCCAACGGCGACGCTTTGCTGATGACCCCATCCAGCGGCAGCGGGGATAGCGCGCTGATTAAGCGGGCTTCAGCATCATCATCGGCAATCACCAGACGCCGCATATGGGGATAATTTATCGCCAGTTCCGTCAGGCTGGATAATCCTGTCCGGCGTTCAGTTCTTAACGCAGAAAGAGAAAAAATAACGGCAGAAAACGGCGTCTTTAGCGCAGCCTTATAAAACGCGGATGGTTTTGAAAAAATATGAAGCGTATGTCGGCAATCCGGCATTGCATCAAATAGCCCTTTAATACCAATGGTGCTCATCACGCATTTTTCTACGAGCGCAACATTTCTCTTGCTGATTCTGTTTTCCATTCCATGGTTTCTCCATATACCGAAGGTAGGTTCAATTCTCTGGCTCCCTGAGAACTGTTTATCCATGCATACATCTCTGCATTACTGTGTATTGATAAGCGTCGCATGGCGCTATTTTTTTGGGCGCTAATTGTTTTATTACTTTTTTTAAGTAACGCCGCAATTTGGTTAATGCCCCACCCTTTTCCTAAAAGGCGTAATACTTTTCGTTCAGACAGCGTAAGGACAATCGGCCTGTCGTGGGACTGCTGAATTTCAGACGGTACCTGAGGCGATAATAACGTTTTACTTATTCTTTCTGAGCGAGCGTTTCCCGCATGGATAACGCTAATAAGATTCTCGATTGGCTCTTCGTCTGAAAGCAAGGTGCTGACGGGGCCCATCAGAAGATCAACCGCATGTGGATAGCAGGATTTAGGAACCAGAAATACCCAATGTATGTCGCGATATTGCGAGATTAAGCTATAAAAATATTCGCAGATAGCGCGGGGAGAGGCATTGTTAACTGCTAAATCAGCAATAACTAAATTACTTCGGCGTAGCTGTAGCAGCGTTAGCTCTTCTATCGTACGACAATACGCCAGTTTATAATCGGGGAAATTACCTGTTATAGCCCCTTTAAGGCCTTCCTGTATAAGAGGGGTTTTACTGATAATAAGTCCATTTTTGCAGCATCCTGGCAGCATAATTCCTCCGCACCCACGCCGCCACTTTTCATTGCCCCATTAATAAAAACACTATTAACAATGATCGCAAAGAAATATAGGCTGAGTGGATTAATTATCCTTGTTTTATTTTTAAATATCTAACATTGATTGCGCTACAATCCACATAGCACAAAAACATGAAATCACTATCGCATAGTTACTCATAAAACCAGAAGCAAGACAATTAAATTAACTAAATTTGCACATTAGCAATTCTAACGAAAACGCATCATATTAATAAATTTAAAATATGAGTTCGCCCTTCATTCATATTGCTGAGTCCTAAAACAAAAGCCCAACAATACTGTCCACCATCCATAAAACCCATGTAATATCTACGAATTACACTAAGTCATGCCTATTTTTACGCCCGCTGCTCACGCCATTGTGGTTAAACCATTAATGCATATCGTTGATAAAATTCACCACATCATTGATTCAAAAATGAGCAGCCAGGCTGGCATAATGCCTCTATTCTGGAAACGGACATACGAGAACCGTCGCCCATAAGGATATCCTGCTTGTGACGAAGCGCACGTCTCAGGAAGCTTATGCGTTGCGTCTGGCGGTTGACGTTTTTATCAACAAGAAATTGATCTTAACCAACGCCATCATGCCTGCGCTTCGTGTTAAAAAGAAAGCCTCTGTCATAGTGGCGGCGCATAGAATGTCTTTTCGGACAGGACGAGTCATGCAAGAAGAGCAATCAATTCAACGAGCAGTAACACGGTTATGTATTCAATGCGGGCTGCTTTTATTGCAGCACGGGGCGGAAAGCGCACTGGTTGATGAGCTTTCCACCCGCCTCGGTTTGGCGCTCGGTATGGATAGCGTCGAAAGCGCGATCTCCTCTAACGCCATTGTCCTGACGACCATTAAAGACGGACAATGTCTGACATCGACACGTAAAAACCAGGATCGCGGCATTAATATGCACGTCGTCACGGAGGTTCAGCATATCGTTATCCTCGCGGAACATCGTCTGCTGGATTACAAAGGCGTGGAAAAACGCTTTAGCCAGCTCCGCCCGCTGCGTTATCCGCGCTGGCTGGTGGCGTTTATGGTCGGTCTTTCCTGCTCCTGCTTTTGTAAGCTGAATAATGGCGGCTGGGATGGCGCGGTTATCACCTTTTTCGCCAGTATGATAGCCATGTATATCCGTCAGATGCTGGCGCAGCGGCATTTACATCCGCAGATCAATTTTTGCATTACCGCCTTTGTCGCTACCACGATTTCCGGGCTGATGCTCACCCTTCCCGCCTTTAGCCAGACGCCCACTATCGCCATGGCGGCGAGCGTACTGCTACTGGTGCCGGGCTTTCCGCTGATTAATTCCGTCGCAGATATGTTTAAAGGACATATTAATACCGGGCTGGCGCGCTGGGCTATCGCCAGCCTGTTGACACTGGCCACCTGTGTGGGCGTAGTGATGTCAATGACAGTATGGGGGCTACGAGGATGGGTATAATCGACTTTTTACTGGCGCTAATGCAGGACATGATCTTGTCTGCGATCCCCGCCGTCGGGTTTGCGATGGTCTTTAATGTTCCCCACCGGGCGCTTCCGTGGTGCGCGCTACTGGGGGCGCTGGGTCATGGCTCGCGTATGCTGATGATGAGCGCTGGCTTTAATATCGAATGGTCGACGTTTATGGCTTCGCTGCTGGTCGGCAGTATTGGTATTCAGTGGTCACGCTGGTATCTCGCTCACCCTAAAGTGTTTACCGTCGCGGCCGTGATCCCGATGTTTCCGGGGATTTCCGCCTATACCGCGATGATTTCCGCAGTAAAAATTAGCCATCTGGGCTATAGCGAACCGATGATGATTACGCTGCTGACCAATTTTCTGAAAGCCTCTTCCATTGTTGGCGCGCTCTCAATTGGCCTCTCTGTACCGGGATTATGGCTGTACCGCAAACGCCCCCGCGTGTGAATGGTGGAACGCCTCCTGCTGTTCTTACAGGTCTGTGTGGTACTATAAAAACAGTCGCCCTTCTCGGTTGTTGTTCCATATTGAGAAACATTATGTCTTCCAGAATTTTAACGTCGGACGTCATCGGTATTGACGCCCTTTTACATGATCATCATGCTGTGCTGGCGAAGTCAACGGGCGGCGCAGTGGCGGTATTCGCTAATAATGCGCCTGCCTTTTATGCCGTGACGCCTGCACGCATGGCTGAACTGCTGGCGCTTGAAGAAAAGTTATCACGTCCGGGAAGCGATGTGGCGTTAGACGCACAATTTTACGAAGACCCCGAAGCCGCCACCGTTGCGATTCCCTGCGGAAAATTCGCCATGTATCCCGCCTGGCAACCGGATGCGGATTTTCAGCGTCAGGCTGCCCTTTGGGGCGTGGCGCTTCGGGAGCCGGTCACCGCAGAAGAGCTGGCGGCGTTTATCGCCTACTGGCAGGCGGAAGGTAAGGTTTTTCACCATATCCAGTGGCAGCAAAAGCTGGCGCGCAGCGTGCAAATCAGCCGTTCCAGCAATGGCGGAATGCCGCAGCGCGACATCAATAGCGTCAGCGAACCTGACAATCATATTCCACCAGGTTTTAGGGGGTAACGATGAAAAATGTTGGCGACCTGATGCAGCGTCTACAAAAAATGATGCCTGCGCATATTACGCCGGCGTTTAAAACGGGCGAAGAACTGCTGGCCTGGCAGAAAGAGCAAGGCGAGATCCGGGCGGCGGCGCTGGCGCGGGAAAATCGGGCGATGAAAATGCAGCGCACCTTTAACCGTTCCGGCATTCGACCGCTGCATCAGAACTGCTCGTTTGATAACTATCGGGTTGAGTGCGACGGACAAATGAACGCGTTAAGCAAAGCCCGACAGTACGTTGATGAATTTGACGGCAATATCGCCAGCTTTGTCTTTTCCGGCAAGCCGGGAACCGGTAAAAACCATCTCGCCGCGGCTATTTGTAACGAGCTGCTGCTGCGCGGAAAGTCGGTACTGATTATCACCGTAGCGGATATTATGTCAGCGATGAAAGACACGTTCAGCAATCGGGAAACCAGCGAAGAGCAGTTGCTTAACGATCTGAGTAACGTTGATCTGTTGGTGATCGACGAGATCGGCGTGCAGACCGAATCCCGCTATGAAAAAGTGATCATCAATCAAATTGTCGATCGTCGTTCCTCGTCAAAACGTCCCACCGGCATGTTGACGAACAGCAATATGGAAGAGATGACGAAAATGCTTGGCGAACGCGTCATGGACCGTATGCGTCTCGGCAACAGTTTATGGGTTAATTTTACCTGGGACAGTTACCGCAGCCGGGTGACAGGTAAAGAGTATTAAATTGCAACGTGCTCCAGGGCGATACTACGCCTGGCAGGCATAACACAGGTGATTACCATGAATACAGCGAAACATGTTCTGTGCTGCGCGGCGGTCGCCTGCGTACTGTTTTCCACCAGCGGTATCGCCGCCTCCTGGCAGGATTCGCTTTCCAGCGCCGCCAGTCAGTTAAGCGCTCAGGGCGCGAACTCACAGCAGGGCGGGATGTCGCTTTCGGCGCTAACCGGTCTGCTCAGCAACGGCGCCCAGTCGCTCAGCGCCGATAATATGAATAATGCCGCCGGTATTTTGCAGTACTGCGCCAAACAGAAGCTGGCGTCCGCTACCAACGTGGAAAACGTTAAAAATCAGATTCTGAACAAGTTGGGGTTGGATACTACACAGCAGGAGCAGGACACTAACTACCTGAACGGCCTGCAAGGGTTGCTCAAGACGAAGGACGGCCAGCAGTTGAACCTCAATAATATCGGCAGTACGCCGCTGGCGGAAAAGGTGAAAACCAAAGCTTGCGATCTGGTGTTGCAGCAAGGGCTGAATTTCCTTTCCTGACTGCGTTTTTCTGACCGTGCGCCACGCTGGGACGTCCTGATAAAAGCCGTGTTTTGGCCCTTTACCCGCCAGCACGGCATTAACCCGACTTTTCCTTTCGTCTTTTCCTGTTATTAACCGCTATGTCAGGAAGTGATGCCGATCAAAAAAACAACTTTCTAAACTCATTCTAAATAATAGCGCCGTGTAAAGTCATTAGAATTGCAGCAATGTGACATCGCTATTACATTGTTAGAAATTTTTTCCTGCCAGCGATAAGCCTGGTTTATTGAGGATCGTCAGTTGTCCGAGTTGCTCTCTGTCGCTCTGTTTCTCGCCTCTGTGCTGATATATGCCTGGAAGGCGGGTCGTAACACCTGGTGGTTTGCCGCCACTCTCACGGTGCTGGGACTTTTTGTCATTCTGAATATTACCCTGTATGCCAGCGACTATTTTACCGGCGACGGGATCAACGACGCAGTGCTTTATACGCTCACGAATAGTCTGACGGGAGCGGGAGTCGGCAAATATATTCTGCCGGGAATCGGCATTGCCCTGGCGTTAGTGGCGGTATTCGGCGCGCTGGGATGGGTACTACGCCGCCGCCGTCACCATCCTCATCATGTCGGTTACAGCCTGCTGGCGTTACTGCTGGCGTTAGGTTCGGTCGACGCCAGCCCGGCGTTTCGCCAGATTACCGAACTGGTAAAATCACAAATGCGCGATGGCGATCCGGATTTTGCCGTTTATTATAAAGAACCAGCAAAAACCATTCCTCATCCGAAGCTCAATCTGGTCTATATCTACGGCGAGAGCCTGGAACGGACCTATTTTGATAATGACGCGTTCCCCAATCTCACGCCAGAGTTGGGCGCGCTGAAAAATGAGGGGCTGGATTTCAGCCATACCATGCAACTGCCGGGAACGGATTACACCATCGCCGGGATGGTGGCTTCCCAGTGCGGTATTCCGCTGTTTGCGCCGTTTGAGGGCAATGCCTCAGCGTCGGTTTCCAGCTTCTTCCCGCAAAATATTTGCCTCGGCGATATTCTGAAAAACTCCGGCTACCAGAACTATTTCGTGCAGGGCGCTAACCTGCGTTTTGCCGGGAAAGACGTGTTCCTGAAATCACACGGATTTGATCATCTGTACGGCGCTGAAGAGCTAAAAACGGTGGTGGCGGACCCGTCTTATCGTAACGACTGGGGCTTCTACGACGATACGGTGCTTGATGAGGCATGGAAGAAATTTGAAGCGCTTTCCCGCTCAGGCCAGCGGTTTTCGCTGTTTACGCTGACCGTAGATACTCACCACCCGGACGGGTTTATCTCACGGACCTGCAACCGCAAACGCTACGATTACGACGGCAAGCCCAACCAGTCCTTTAGCGCCGTAAGTTGCAGCCAGGAAAACATCGCCGAGTTTATCAACAAAATCAAAGCGTCACCGTGGTTTAAAGATACCGTTATCGTCGTCTCTTCCGACCATCTGGCGATGAATAATACGGCCTGGAAGTACCTGAATAAGCAAGATCGCAACAATCTGTTTTTCATTCTGCGCGGCGATAAACCGCAGCAGGAGACGCTGGCGGTCAAACGCAACACGATGGACAACGGCGCAACGGTGCTGGATATTCTCGGCGGCGATAATTTTATCGGTCTGGGACGTAGCAGCCTTTCCGGGCAGTCGCTGTCGGAAGTGTTCCTGAATGTAAAAGAGAAAGTGCTGGCGATGAAGCCGGATATTATTCGCCTGTGGAATTTTCCGAAAGAGATAAAAGCGTTCACTATCGATCGGGACAAAAACATGATCGCGTTTTCCGGCAGCCACTTCCGCCTGCCGTTACTACTGCGCGTATCGGATAAGCGTGTTGAACCGTTACCGGAAAGTGAATACTCCGCTCCGCTGCGGTTCCAGTTGGCCGACTTCGCCCCGCGCGATAATTTCGTTTGGATCGATCGCTGCTACAAAATGGCACAGCTATGGGCGCCGGCGCTGGTGCTCTCCACCGACTGGTGCGTCTCGCAGGGGCAGCTTGGCGGGCAGCAAACCGTACAGCATGTCGATAAAGCGCAGTGGCAGGGTAAGACGGCGTTTAAAGACACGATGATCGATATGGAGCGCTACAAAGGCAACGTCGATACCTTAAAGATTGTCGATAACGATATTCGTTATAAAGCTGATAGCTTTATCTTTAATGTGGCGGGCGCGCCGGAGGAGGTGAAGCAGTTTAGCGGCATTTCCCGGCCGGAGTCCTGGGGCCGCTGGTCAAATGCGCAGTTGGGCGATGAGGTGAAGATTGAATATAAAAAACCGCTGCCGAAGAAATTCGATCTGATTATTACCGCCAAAGCCTTCGGCGATAACGCAGAGCGCCCGATCCCGGTACGCGTAGGCAACGAAGAACAGACGCTGGTGCTGGGTCACGATGTGTCCACTATCACGCTGCATTTCAACAACCCGGCGGACGCGAATACCTTAGTCATTGCGCCGCCCGCTCCCGTCGCCACCAACGAAGGTAATATTTTGGGCCATTCGCCGCGCAAATTGGGGATTGGCATGGTGGAGATCAAAGTGGTGAATGTTGAGAGTTAAAAGAGAATGTCATATATGCCGGGTGGCGGCTGCGCCTTACCCGGCCTACACATCATCTTTATCAATAAACTGGCGCACAGGCCTGATAAGCGAAGCGCCATCAGGCAAAAGTGTGAACATCTCATCCGGCCTACGATCATCTGTAGGCCGACTGTTCACCATACGCCCTTAAAACGTTTCCCAATTATCGCTGCCGTCGGCCACAGCGGCCTTTGGTGACGACACGGCTGCCGGGGTTTTTACCGCTGCCACTTCACGCGCACGCTGCTGTTGCTGTTGAATACGGAACACCGCGACGGCCTGGGTCAGACGGCTGGCTTGCTCTTCCAGCGCCGCAGCCGCGGCGGCGGATTCTTCCACCAGCGAGGCGTTCTGCTGCGTTACGCGATCCATCTCCGCTACCGCCAGGCCCACCTGGTCGATACCACGGCTTTGCTCGTCGGACGCCGAGGCAATCTCGCCCATGATATCGGTCACGCGGGTCACTGCATTGACGATCTCATCCATGGTTTCACCGGCGCTTTCGACCAGCGTCGAACCCACATCAACACGGCTCACGGAATCCTCAATCAGACTCTTGATCTCCCGTGCCGCCTGCGCGCTACGCTGGGCCAGATTACGGACTTCACCGGCCACCACCGCGAACCCGCGTCCCTGCTCGCCTGCGCGCGCCGCTTCTACCGCCGCATTCAGCGCCAGGATATTGGTCTGGAAAGCAATACCGTCGATTACGCTGATAATATCGGCGATTTTCTGCGAACTGGAGGCGATATCGCGCATTGTTTGTACGACGTTATCCACCACTTTGCCGCCTTTTTGCGCTGTTTCAGAGGCGCTCAATGCCAGGTGACTGGCCTGACGGGCGTTTTCGGCGTTCTGTTTCACGGTCGCGGTCAGTTGTTCCATACTGGCGGCGGTCTCTTCCAGAGACGCTGCCTGCTGCTCAGTACGGGAAGAGAGATCGTTGTTGCCCATCGCAATCTCGCTGGCGCCGCTGTAAATGGCGTTGGCGCCGTTGCGCACATCGCCCACGGTACGCACCAGTTCGCTCTGCATATGACGTAAGTTGTCCGCCAGTTGCCCCATTTCGTTAGAGCCTTCCACATCAATACGTTTCACCAGATCGCCGCTGGCGATATGGCGAATACTTTCAATCAGACGATTCATCGGGGCGATAAGCGACAGTTTGATGCCGAACCAGACGGCGATAATGACCACCAGAACGGCAATCAGCACACTGACCAGTACCCACATCGCCTGGTTGTAGGAACTGTTGTTATCCTCAACAGCAATATCGTACAGACGATCGTTTTGCTGCATATAGGCCATGTACTGCTTCTCAAAAGCGTCCTGATAGCTTTGAGTCGGTTGATCAAAAAACTCGTTAATCTTACCCGCGCCAAGAAGCTGAATAAGCTCCGCCAACGCGCCGTGGTAGATATCATAGGTTCGTTTGATCTCAAGGAAAGCCGCCTCACTCTGACGTGGATCGCGCGGTAACGACTCATACTGCGCCCAGTTTTTTTCGGTGAGCTTCAGCGCATTGGTCGCCCCCTGCATCAGTTCAGCGACAGTTGCGCCGCTGCCAATATTGCTCTGGTCCATCATCCAGCGGATACCCGCGCGATTCAGGGTATTACGCGTTTGCAACAGCTCCACCCAGGTTGAATTCAGGGCAGACTGCTGCTGACGAATGGTTTGCAATACGGTGAAGTTTTCTTTGTCATTCTTCAGCGAGTTGAAGAACAGCCCGCCGGATGTCAGTTGTAAAAGGCCAAATAGCGCCAATACCAGCAGTAAGCTGGTAACAATTTTAATTCGTTTTAACATGTTTTCTCTTTCCGCTAGACAGATACAGAATTTTCGGCCTGGAAAGGGAAAACTTTATGGGATGCGCGCCATTAATATCACGATTAGCTCAGTTAAGTCGTTATGACGCCCCGCGCAACAAGGATCGTCCCATTTTATATCGTGATCTCAATCACATAAAATAGCCCACGCCCTCCTCCGCGAAACCGCTTACCGGTACGTCCGACCGCTTAAACCGCCATACAACCACTCACTGATTTACCTAACTTTACGCGCGCGATGATCTGGCAAGATCCTCTCAGCATAGCAGTCAATCTACCTCCTCAAACACGAACTCAATGTCCACCCAGCTTCGGCTGATAATTAAACTTACAACCAGGTTTTACTATGGATACGAAAAAGATATTCAAGCACATACCCTGGGTGATTCTCGGAATCATCGGTGCTTTCTGCCTCTCGGTCGTTGCCCTACGTCGGGGTGAACACGTGAGCGCCCTGTGGATCGTGGTCGCTTCCGTTTCCGTCTATCTGGTGGCTTATCGCTACTACAGCCTGTACATCGCCCAGAAGGTCATGAAACTCGACCCGACGCGCGCGACGCCGGCGGTTATCAATAACGACGGCCTGAACTACGTGCCGACTAACCGCTACGTGCTGTTTGGTCACCACTTCGCCGCCATCGCCGGCGCAGGTCCGCTGGTCGGGCCGGTATTGGCCGCGCAGATGGGCTATCTGCCGGGGACGCTGTGGCTGCTGGCGGGCGTAGTGCTCGCGGGCGCAGTGCAGGACTTTATGGTGCTGTTCATCTCCTCCCGCCGTAACGGCGCCTCTCTTGGCGAGATGATCAAAGAAGAGATGGGTACCGTTCCAGGCACCATCGCGCTGTTCGGCTGCTTCTTAATCATGATCATCATCCTCGCGGTGCTGGCATTAATTGTGGTTAAAGCGCTGGCCGAAAGCCCGTGGGGCGTCTTCACCGTCTGCTCCACGGTGCCGATTGCGCTGTTTATGGGCATCTACATGCGCTTCCTGCGTCCGGGACGCGTAGGCGAAGTCTCCGTTATTGGTATCGTGCTGCTGGTGGCGTCTATTTACTTCGGCGGCGTGATTGCCCACGACCCGTACTGGGGCCCGGCGCTGACCTTTAAAGACACCACCATTACCTTCGCGCTGATCGGCTACGCCTTTGTTTCCGCGCTGCTGCCGGTATGGCTGATCCTTGCCCCGCGCGACTATCTCGCTACCTTCCTGAAAATCGGCGTGATCGTCGGTCTGGCGCTGGGGATTGTGATCCTCAACCCGGAACTGAAAATGCCGGCATTGACGCAATATGTCGACGGTACTGGCCCGCTGTGGAAAGGCGCCCTGTTCCCGTTCCTGTTCATCACCATCGCCTGTGGCGCCGTCTCTGGCTTCCACGCGCTCATCTCTTCCGGTACCACGCCGAAACTGCTGGCCTGTGAGACCGATGCGCGTTTTATCGGCTACGGCGCGATGCTGATGGAGTCCTTTGTTGCGGTGATGGCGCTGGTGGCGGCCTCAATCATTGAACCGGGTCTCTACTTCGCGATGAACACCCCGCCGGCAGGTCTGGGCATTACCATGCCAAACCTGCACGAGATGGGCGGCGAGAACGCGCCGCTGATTATGGCGCAGTTGAAAGACGTTACCGCACATGCAGCGGCGACCGTCAGCTCCTGGGGCTTTGTGATTTCCCCGGAACAAATCCTGCAAACTGCGAAAGATATCGGTGAACCGTCAGTATTGAACCGCGCAGGCGGCGCGCCAACGCTGGCAGTAGGTATCGCGCATGTGTTCCACAAAGTCCTGCCGATGGCGGATATGGGCTTCTGGTATCACTTCGGTATTCTGTTCGAAGCGCTGTTTATCCTGACCGCGCTGGATGCGGGTACCCGTTCCGGCCGCTTTATGTTGCAGGATTTGCTGGGTAACTTCGTCCCGTTCCTGAAAAAAACCGATTCTCTGGTCGCGGGTATCATCGGTACCGCAGGCTGCGTCGGTTTGTGGGGCTATCTGCTGTATCAGGGCGTGGTCGACCCACTGGGCGGCGTGAAGAGCCTGTGGCCGCTGTTCGGTATCTCTAACCAGATGCTGGCCGCCGTGGCGCTGGTGTTGAGCACCGTGGTACTGATCAAAATGCAGCGCACCAAGTACATCTGGGTGACGGTGATCCCGGCGGTATGGCTGCTGATCTGCACCACCTGGGCACTGGGCCTGAAACTGTTCAGCGCCAACCCACAGATGGAAGGTTTCTTCTACATGGCAAACCTGTATAAAGAGAAGATTGCCAACGGCACCAACCTGACCGAGCAACAGATTGCCAACATGAACCATATCGTGGTGAACAACTACACTAACGCTGGTTTGAGTATTCTGTTCCTGGTGGTGGTGTACAGTATTATCTTCTACGGTTTCACCACCTGGATGAAGGTACGCAACAGCGATAAACGTACCGACAAAGAAACCCCGTATGTGCCCGTGCCGGAAGGCGGCGTGAAGATCTCTTCACACCACTAAAACTGATGCCGGGTAGCGCGCAGCGATCCCGGCTAGTGTAGGCCGGATAAGGCGCAAGCCGCCATCCGGCTTTATTCATTAACAGGACGGCAGAATGTTTGATACTTTAGGTCAGGCAAAAAAATATCTCGGCCAGGCGGCAAAAATGTTGATTGGTATTCCGGACTACGACAACTATGTCGAGCACATGAAAACCAACCATCCCGACAAGCCGTACATGACCTATGAAGAGTTCTTCCGCGAACGTCAGCAAGCACGTTACGGCGGCGATGGCAAAGGCGGTATGCGCTGTTGTTAATGGAGAGACTATGACCCCGATTGCAGTTACCCTACTTACCGGTTTTCTTGGTGCCGGCAAAACCACCCTACTACGCCATATCCTCAACGAACAACATGGTTTTAAAATCGCCGTTATCGAAAACGAATTTGGCGAAGTCTCCGTTGACGATCAACTGATTGGCGATCGCGCCACACAGATCAAAACCCTGACTAACGGCTGCATCTGCTGTACCCGCTCCAACGAGCTGGAAGATGCGCTATTAGACCTGCTCGACAGCCGCGACCGCGGCGATATTGCTTTCGACCGCCTGGTAATTGAATGCACCGGCATGGCTGACCCCGGCCCGATTATTCAGACCTTTTTCTCCCATGACGTATTATGCGAACGCTACCTGTTAGACGGCGTGATTGCGCTGGTCGACGCGGTGCACGCTAACGAGCAGATGAACCAGTTCACCATCGCCCAGTCGCAGATAGGCTACGCCGACCGTATCCTGCTGACCAAAACCGACGTGGCAGGCGACAGCGAGAAACTGCGCGAGCGGCTGGCGCGTATCAACGCCCGCGCCCCGGTTTACACCGTGGTACATGGCGATATTGACCTGAGTCAGTTGTTTAATACCAGCGGCTTTATGCTGGAAGAGAACGTGCTGGCAAGCCAACCGCGTTTCCACTTTATTGCCGATAAACAGAACGATGTGTCGTCAATTGTAGTGGAACTGGATTACCCGGTGGATATCAGCGAGGTTTCGCGGGTGATGGAAAACCTGCTGCTGGAATCAGCGGATAAACTGCTGCGTTACAAAGGGATGCTGTGGATCGACGGCGAACCCAACCGCCTGCTGTTCCAGGGCGTGCAGCGTCTCTACAGCGCCGACTGGGACAGACCGTGGGGCGACGAAACGCCGCACAGCACGCTGGTATTTATCGGGATCCAGTTGCCGGAAGACGAGATCAGAGCGGCATTTGCGGGGTTAAGGAAGTAAACGGGCGCAGAAAAGCCGGGCCGCACAGGAGATTGTATGCCCCTTATCCGAGATATTCACCAACGCTTCTGGCGTCTGCCACAACTGCCGTGGCTGGAACTACGTACCACCAGTGAAAGCCGTCAGGCCTATAAGCGCCACAGCCACCCACAACTGTCGCTGGGCGCAATCATCGCAGGAGAAACCCGCTGCATCAGTAACGGGCAAGAGTATCTGTTACGCCCCGGCGAGCTGATCCTGATCCCCCCGCAATCTCCACACAGTTGTAACCCGCTCCACGAGCGACCACGCAGCTATCATATGCTGTATCTCGATGCGGACTGGTGCCTGACGCAGCTCCCCCATTTGCCGGCGAATAGCCGCCTGCATACCACGCAGCCACAGTTGCAGGACCCGCAGCTTTTCCAGCTTTATCAGCAAATTGTGACGTCTATTACTCAGCAACAAACCGCCGGACTTCCGGCGCTTATTATCCACCTGTTGCGCGCCCTGCCGCTACAAAGCGCCGACGCCGAACCGCCATGCGCCATCAGCCGCCAGTTGGTTGCCCGCTTAGTCAGCAACCTTCAGGAACCGCCGACGCTGGACACACTGGCGCAGGAGTTTGCGCTCCGTAAGGAGACTCTGATTCGCACTTTTAAGCAGGATACAGGCCTGACTCCTGTCAGCTTTACCAATATGGCCCGCATTGAATATGCCCGGCACCGATTGCGCGCCGGGGACGATATTGCCGATGTTGCCTATCAGACCGGTTTCGCCGATCAAAGTCATTTCCACAAAACCTTCGTCAGCTACACGGCGGCAACGCCGCGTCAGTACGCGCAGAACAGATCAATATCCGACAATAAATAGCGCATCCGCAGGTATAGGCTGACCTCAGTATCATCACTGAGGTTACTATGGAACAGGTTACAACGTTATTTCCTCCGGCGTTTCCCGCACTGGCGCTGGCGCATTTTATGGCGCTGCTCAGCCCGGGTCCGGACTTCTTTTTGCTGGTCGGTTACGCCGTACGCTATCGGCTGCGCGGTAGCGTCGGGCTGTGCCTCGGCATTGCGGCGGGAAATGGGCTCTATATTCTGCTGGTGGTGATTGGGTCAGGGCTACTACGTCAGACGCCGCTGCTCTTTACCATCATCGAACTATTAGGTGCCGCCTACCTGCTATGGGTGGGCCGTCAACTGTTGAAAAGCCGCGCCGGGCCGCTGGAGTGGCGGTACGCCGCATCGGCATGTCCGTCACTGGCAAAACAACTATTACTGGGGCTAGGTTCATCGCTGTTGAATCCGAAAAATGCTCTGTTTTATCTGGCGCTAATGACCGCCCTGCTGGGCCCAAACGTGACCGTTACACAGCAGGCCATATGTGGAATCTGGATGACCAGCGTAGTGTTACTCTGGGATCTGCTGCTGATAACGCTTATCGCCCTGCCGCAAATTCAAGGTCGTCTGGGTAATCTTGTCTGGAAAATTGAACGCGCCGCCGGCGGCATTCTGATCGCCTTTGGCTGCTGGATTGTGTGGCAGTTCATTACAAGTTAAATCAATGAGGGGCAGCTTTATACGGTGGTCAACGTTGCCCGGGCAGATGAATAGGGTCTGCATCATTCGAACCCTTTCCTTCTTATAATGCCGACGCCGCCATAAATTAACCTGCCCCCAGAAACCAATAAAGCGACTAAATAGCCGCTTTATTCTCATCACCAAATATAATATCACCTCTCATCCAGCGGCTTATTTTCATTGATTTTCAGCTGGACTTTCCTTCTGTAAGACGCGCAAATTGCTGTAACAGCGTCGGATGGCGCTAACGCTTATCCGACCTACGGCCCGCTGCCCGGTAACCACCTGCTGTCGGGCTTATAACATATCTCACCTCCAAAAGCCCGATTTCCGCTTTTATCTCTTTTCACATAACGTATGATAGTGCGCAGAAAATTCAGGAGGGATCCATGAGCGATATCCAGCTTTTCCGCCTCGGTGGCGGGAAAGTACAAGAACTGCCGGGCAAAGCCGCAGCCATTGAAAAAGATCTGCAAATGCTGATCGAATCCCATATGGAAACATTCCTTGGCGTCCGCTTTCTCGAGACCGAATACCACACGGGTAAAACCCATCGTGGGCGAATTGATTCCCTCGGCCTCGACGAAAATAACTGCCCGGTGATTATTGAATATAAGCGCCACAGCAATGAAAACGTCATTAACCAAGGGCTCTTTTATCTCGACTGGCTGCTCGATCATAAAGCGGAATTTCAGTTGCTGGTGATGGAGAAAATAAATAAAACCGCGGCCAAAGCCATTGACTGGTCCGGCACACGGTTAATCTGTATTGCCGCCGATTTTAATAAATACGACGAACATGCCGTTCAGCAAATCAACCGCAATATCAACCTGATTCGCTATAAGCTTTTTGCCGACGACCTGTTAATGCTGGAACTGGTTAACGCCGTGGTCGAAAATAGCCCTCAGTACATCATCGCGAACGGTTCCGTCAGCAGCGGTAAACGCCATACCCGCACGCAGCGCGAACAGCTCTCTTCGGCCTCTCCCGCGCTGCTTTCATTATATGAACAGCTAAAAAGCTATGTGCTCTCACTCAGTGATGAGGTTCAGTTTAAAGAGCTTAAGCTCTATGACGCCTTCCATCTCATTCGTAACTTTCTGTGCGTGGCTGTTTATCCCGTGACCGACCCACACCTACGCCTGTGGCTGAAAATTAATCCACAGCATATCCAGCTTGAAGAAGGATTTAGCCGGGACGTCACGCATATTGGCCACTGGGGAACCGGCGACGTCGAATTGATTGTGCGTAACGAACACGATCTGGATAAAGCCAAACTGCTGATCGAGAAAGCCTGGCAGGAAAATTAGCGTTCCAGGATATCCGCCTACTGGAGAGGTTAAGATAAGATTATCCAGCCTTTCCAGTTTTACTGACTCTTATCTGTTATTCCACATCCTTCCTTTCCAACCCAATATCCCTTAACTGCTCGTCACTCATTCGTCGCAGCGCCTGACAGGCCCGCTTACGCAGCCACCACCTTTTTAGCGCCCGTCTGAGCTGCACAAAGCCAATGAATGGTTGTCTGGGGCGGTTCTCGTAAAATTCCATACCGGCCTCCGCATAGAACAGAAAATGCGGGCATCATGAATGTCTGTACAAACAATACCGGGATAAAAAGCACGGTTAGTGCAACGTGGATAAATAAGGAGGGCAATTGAGGGGGTTTTGTTCGCTTATTTCGTTCTGATTTAAGATCCGCGTCCTTCGCTGCAAAAAGCCAGGCCCCTCCCGATTTCAGAGGGGCAACAGGGATTAGCGGCGCACCACTACCAGCTTCTGGTTCACAAACTCCTTAATCCCCAGATCCGATAGCTCGCGTCCGAAGCCCGAACGCTTAACGCCGCCGAACGGCAGCTCCGCTGCGGTGTCGGTCAGCCAGTTGATATAAACCATCCCGGTTTCAATCCGGGAGGCCATGCGTTTAGCGCGTTCGATATTCTGACTAAACACCGCGCCGCCCAGGCCGTAGTGGGAATCGTTGGCGAGTTTTACCGCCTCGTCATCGTCTTTCACCACATACATCTGCGCCACCGGGCCGAAGAACTCTTCAAAGTACGCCGGGTTGTCACGCGTAATGTGGGTCAGAATCGTCGGCTCAAAGAAGTTGCCTTTGCTTTCCAGCGGCTTGCCGCCAACGTGCAGCGTCGCGCCATTTTTCACCGCTTCCTCGACCTGTCTGGTCAGTGTATCCAGAGCATCTTTCGACGACAGCGGCCCCAGTTCGGTAGAAGCGTCCATCTGATCCCCCACCTTCACCTTCCTGAACGCCTCGGTGAACTGGCTGAGGAATTGATCGGCGATTTTCTCATGCAGGATAAAGCGCTTCGCCGCCGTACATACCTGCCCCGCATTAGTGAGCCGTGCCTGCACGCCAATTTTCACCGCTTTCTCAAGATCGGCATCGTCCAGCACGACGAACACATCGTTCCCGCCCAGTTCCAGCGTCGATTTTTTAATGTGCTTCGCCGCCTGTGCCGCCACGGCGCTCCCCGCTTTTTCAGATCCGGTCAGCGCCGCGCCCTGCACGCGCGGGTCGGCGATGATATTCGCCACCTGATCGGAGGAAATAAACAGGTTGGTCCATGCGCCTTCCGGCGCGCCGGCTTCACGCACCAGATGAGCAAACGTCTCGGCGCAGTGCGGTACGATGCTGGCATGTTTCGCCAGCACCGGGTTACCTGCGGCCAGGTTCGGCGCCAGCACACGCATCAACTGATAGTACGGGAAGTTCCACGGCTCAACAGCCATGATGACGCCAATCGGATGATGTTCTACCCACGCGTCGCCAAACTCGGTTTTATAAGGCACCGGGGCAAGAAACTGCTTCGCGTTATCCGCATAATAGCGAGCGATCTGCGCACACAGTTTGACTTCGCCACGGCTCTGCTCGATGAGCTTGCCCATCTCCTGGCTGGCGATTTTTGCCAGTTCTTCAACACGGCTGTCGATCAAATCAGCCAGCTTATGCAGTACCGGCAGACGTTGGTCAATCTCTCCCCTGGACCAGTCGGAGTGATAGAGCGCGTCAGCTTTTTGCAGCGCGGCTTCAATATCCGCGTCCGTGTGCGGGGGGTACTCTTTAATGAGCTGATTATTGGCAGGATTCACTGTCTGGTAAGCCATATCACATGTCTCCTTGTTATCGTCATTAAGGCAGCCGGAAATGCCGCTCAGAACAATAAGGGTAGTAGAGATGGCTGGCGCTATCGGTAAAGTTCGGTATATTCGTGCGGTTATCAGCGATAATTATAGAGAGCGTTGCCCGGTGGGCACCGGGCCTGCAACATTCAGACTGGAACCGCGTTAGTGGCTAACATCCTGAAGCTCTTCAGCCGTAAGGCCGGTGAACCGCTGGACAGTCTCGCGGTCAAGTCCGTCCACCAGCATCTGTCTGGCGATACGCAATGCGGCAACATGCTGACCTTTTTCCAGCCCTTTTTCTAATCCTTCCTCCAGACCGACCTGTCTTCCTTGCCGTTCCCCTTTTCTGCGATCCGCTGCGCGGATCCTCTCTATCAGCGTCATCAGTCTCTCCTTAGTGTGCGGGACATGCCCTACCACATCACGAATAAACGTGGTGAAACGAGGCGTATGTCCGTGCTGAATCATAAGATAATTAAACAGCGCTTTAAGCTGCCTGTCATTAGCGCAACCAGTAACTAACAGCGAAGCAATCCGTTCAACCAGTCCCAGCAGGTCGCGCTGGCGGATATGTTTTTGGATGAGCTCCAGCAGCGCAATGCGGCGGTGCTGCATAATGTCATCATCCGATACCACCGTAATGTCGACCAGCGGAAAGGCAGCGGCATAGAGTCTTCTTGCCACTTCCGGGTTCGCAAACTCATCCAGCCAGCACAGCGAAAAAGGATACGGGCTATCAACACCGTGATAAAACAGCATCGGCACCACCAGCGGAAGATGCTTATGCCCCGCATCCAGATGCTGTTGCATTGCCGCCATCGCATACCGCATCAGCCGAAACGCCATATGCGCATCCGGCGTGCTCTGATGTTCAATCACGACATAGATATAACCGTCGCCCTCGCGCGTTTTCAGCGACCAAAGCACATCGGAATAATAGGCTCGCAGATTTTTTTCAATAAAACTGCCGGGTTCCAGCTTTAGCGTCCGCAGGTCGCAAAGCTGGCGTAACGACACCGGCAGATGAATCTCCATAAAATCGCGGGCGGTTTCCGGGTGGCGCAAAAAGGTTTTAAACACCGCATCATGCGGTGTTGAGGTCGTCGATTTTTTCATGGCGCTCCGTCACCCCAAACCAGGATGCTGCGACTCTACCTCCTGAAAATTCCTTTCTCATCCGTACCTTTTCAGCATTGCGAGGCGCGACGAAAGATAAATCCTGTTATCTGTAATGCACATGCATTTTCGGAACTGAACACGCAAAATACCAGCCTGCGCGCCCTGCCTTTATCTTTATTAACCAGACAAACTCTTTTGATTAACATCAAAATTTAATTACACTTAATGTGTATATTTTCCGTGCAACGTAAATTTCCCGAGGTGTGATGTGCTGATTGTTATCTGTAATCGCCACACGTTCTGACGAGATTCAGAACGCGTCTCTTCCTGTCTGTGTTTTCACCGGCAGCGTTTTTGATTACATGAAATTCAGTACATCCGCAGCCGCTGTTTCCATCGCCTGCCTGACGTCACGACGACGGTATTGAGTTTCGCTATCCCATCATGGGGTTCTCCGACATGGAGCGCATTTTTTATGCAACGGATTATTCAGTTTTTCTCCCAACGCGCCACAACGTTATTTTTCCCGATGGCGCTGATTTTGTACGATTTTGCCGCCTATCTGACGACGGATCTGATTCAGCCTGGCATCATTAACGTCGTGCGCGATTTTAATGCTGACGTCAGTCTTGCGCCGGCCTCGGTCAGTCTCTATCTGGCGGGAGGAATGGCGTTGCAATGGTTTCTGGGGCCGCTATCCGACAGGATTGGCCGCCGGCCAGTGCTGATTGCAGGCGCATTAATTTTTACTCTCGCCTGCGCGGCAACGCTGTTGACGACCTCAATGACGCAGTTTCTGGCTGCCCGTTTTGTGCAGGGCACCAGCATTTGCTTTATCGCAACGGTCGGCTACGTCACGGTACAGGAGGCCTTCGGTCAAACCAAAGCCATTAAGCTGATGGCGATTATTACCTCCATTGTGCTGGTCGCTCCGGTTATCGGCCCGCTCTCCGGCGCCGCGCTGATGCACTTCGTTCACTGGAAGGTGCTGTTCGGTATTATTGCGGTGATGGGACTGTTGGCGTTGTGCGGCCTGCTGCTGGCGATGCCAGAAACGGTGCAACGCGGCGCGGTGCCGTTCAGCGCGGTGAGCGTACTGCGCGATTTTCGTAATGTGTTTCGCAACCCGATTTTTCTCACCGGGGCGGCGACGCTGTCGTTGAGCTACATCCCGATGATGAGCTGGGTGGCGGTGTCGCCGGTGATCCTGATCGATGCCGGCGGGATGAGTACTTCGCAATTCGCCTGGGCGCAGGTGCCCGTATTCGGCGCGGTGATCGTGGCCAATATGATCGTTGTGCGCCTGGTGAAAGATCCGACCCGACCGCGTTTTATCTGGCGCGCCGTACCAATCCAGTTAAGCGGGCTGGCGACATTGCTCCTCGGTAATCTTCTTCTGCCGCACGTCTGGCTTTGGTCTGTGCTGGGCACCAGCCTGTACGCGTTCGGCATTGGCATGATTTTCCCGACGCTGTTTCGCTTCACGCTTTTCTCCAACAACTTGCCAAAAGGGACGGTTTCGGCCTCGCTGAACATGGTGATTCTGACGGTGATGGCGGTGTCGGTCGAAGTTGGCCGCTGGCTGTGGTTTCACGGCGGGAGACTGCCGTTTCACCTGCTGGCAGCGGTAGCCGGGGTGATCGTGGTCTTCACCCTGGCGACATTATTACAGCGCGTGCGCCAGCATGAGGCAGCAGAACTGGCCGCTGAGAAGTAAACACTCTGCCGGATAGAGGCTTATCCGGCACAGGATAATCTGATGTTTTTTGCACGTTCCTGCCGTCTGGCTCTATCCTTAACCCTATGAATAAAATCGCCGAACTCAAACGCGCCAAACGCCTGGCGCTCTCACTGTTGCTGATAGCCGCCGCGACGTTTGTAACCACGCTTTTCCTGCCGCCCAGTTTTTGGGTGCTGGGCGTAAAAGCTATTGCCGAAGCGGCGATGGTTGGCGCGCTGGCGGACTGGTTTGCCGTGGTGGCGCTGTTTCGCCGCATTCCCATTCCGTTTATTTCACGACATACGGCGATTATTCCCCGTAACAAAGACCGAATCGGCGAAAACCTTGGGCAATTTGTGCAGGAGAAGTTCCTTGATACGCAGTCGCTGATCGCGCTAATCCGCCGCCATGAACCCGCGCTGCTTATCGGAAACTGGTTCAGCCAGCCGGACAACGCCAGCCGGGTCGGGCAGCATCTGCTGCAAATTATGAGCGGCTTTCTGGAACTAACCGATGACGCCCGTATTCAGCGGCTGCTCAAGCGAGCGGTACATAAGGCGATTGATAAAGTGGATCTTTCCGGCACCAGCGCCCTGATGCTGGAAAGCATGACCAAAAACGATCGTCACCAGGTGTTACTCGATACGCTGATCGCCCAGCTTATCGCCCTGTTACAGCGTGACAGCTCCCGAACATTTATCGCCAGACAGATCATACGCTGGCTGGAGACCGAACATCCGTTAAAAGCGAAGATTCTGCCGACCGAATGGCTGGGAGAACACAGCGCTGAACTGGTCTCCGACGCGGTAAATTCTCTGCTGGATGATATCAGTCACGACCGCGCGCATCAGATTCGTCATGCCTTCGATCGCGCGACGTATAGGCTGATCGATAAACTTAAACATGATCCGGAAATGGCTGCCCGGGCAGAAAACATTAAAAGTTACCTGAAGGAAGATGAGGCGTTTAACCGTTATCTCGGCGAGATCTGGGCGGATCTACGCCAGTGGTTAAAAACAGATATCAACGCCGAAGACTCGAAGGTAAAGCAGCGCATCGCTCATGCCGGACAATGGTTTGGCGAGACACTGATCGCCGACGACGCATTACGCGCCTCGCTTAACGGTCATCTGGAACAGGCCGCGCACCGCGTCGCGCCGGAGTTCGCCGCCTTCCTGACGCGCCACATCAGCGATACCGTAAAAGGCTGGGATGCGCGCGATATGTCGCAGCAGATTGAGCTTAATATCGGTAAAGATTTGCAGTTTATCCGCGTGAACGGCACGCTGGTCGGCGGCGCTATTGGTCTGGTGTTATATTTACTGTCGCAAATACCGGCACTGCTCAGTATCTAAGAAGGGGAAGGCGCAATTCTCGTTCAGATTAACTGCCAAACCCCGCACGTGGGAAGCATTAATTTAATGCCATTTCCCACCGATGCCCCTCTTCTCAATCCGTTATTCGCCTGCGCTTCACTTTCTTTTCTTGCAAATTTGAAACATTAATTTTACTTTTTATTATCATTTACAATAACAATCCGGCATTCCTGCCTTACTTTAGCAAAGAGAAAAACCATGGTTCATGCTCAGAGCGCTTCACCTCGCCATCCCATTTTTACGGCGCTTTTCGGTATGATGGTATTGACGCTGGGGATGGGAGTTGGCCGCTTTCTGTATACGCCCATGCTGCCGGTAATGCTGGCGGAAAAGCAGCTAACGTTTAATCAGCTCTCCTGGATTGCCAGCGCCAATTATGCAGGGTACCTGGCGGGAAGCTTACTGTTTTCCTTTGGCCTTTTTCATCTCCCCTCTCGTCTACGCCCCATGCTGCTGGCTTCGGCGGTCGCCACCGGTATTCTTATTCTGTCTATGGCGATATTTACTCAGCCCGCGGTCGTCATGTTGGTACGCTTCCTGGCAGGCGTCGCGAGCGCGGGAATGATGATTTTTGGATCAATGATTGTGTTGCATCATACCCGCCATCCGTTTGTTATCGCCGCGCTCTTTTCCGGCGTCGGGGCCGGGATTGCACTGGGCAACGAATATGTCATTGGCGGTTTACATTATGCGCTTTCGGCCCATTCGCTATGGCTGGGGGCCGGAGCGCTCGCCGGTATATTACTATTAATCGTGGCAATGTTGATTCCCCCCCGCGCTCATGCGCTGCCGCCTGCGCCCTTAGCAAGAATCGAAAATCAGCCTATGCCCTGGTGGCAACTGGCGCTGTTGTACGGTTTCGCCGGATTCGGCTACATCATTGTCGCTACCTATTTGCCGCTGATGGCGAAAAGCGCGGGCTCTCCACTACTCACGGCGCACCTTTGGTCGTTGGTCGGCCTGGCGATCATTCCCGGCTGCTTCGGCTGGCTGTGGGCGGCAAAACATTGGGGCGTCCTGCCATGTCTGACCGCGAATCTGTTGATCCAGAGCGCCTGCGTGCTACTGTCTCTCGCCAGCGACTCGTTGTTGCTGTTAATACTGAGCAGTATTGGTTTTGGCGCCACGTTTATGGGCACAACCTCGCTGGTGATGCCGCTTGCCCGACAACTCAGCGCGCCGGGCAATATTAATTTGTTAGGCCTGGTGACGCTAACGTATGGTATTGGGCAAATTCTCGGTCCGCTCGCCGCCAGTCTGTCAGGCAATGGCGCGTCGGCAATTATCAACGCCACGCTTTGCGGTGCCGCGGCGCTCTTTTTTGCCGCGCTGATCAGCGCCGCGCAGCAGATAAAACAAAAACGGTTTGTGATACGTGAATAAGCGGTAGAGTAAACCCGCGCTATCCGCACCGGGTTGTATCTTTAACGCTATTCGCGGCGCAATGCGGAGCTGTTTTTAATAGCACATCCTCAACACGTTATTTCAGGGTAAAGATGCCACTAAAAACTATACTTATTCTATGGTTTTTAGTGTTATCAAACTGCCTATTATATTATATACCCTTCATCTTCAAGTGGCTTATGTGTTGGCTACGGATTACTCGGCCCATCCATGGGCCTCGCCCTGACGGGCCGTTGCTCACCCCAGTCACATCGTTATCTATGCTCCTGGGGACTCACTCCCTTGCCGCCTTTAAGCAACTCGAATTATTTTGGCTATATATTCCATTATGATGATTATCGTTCCCTCTCAAATCATCACAATTATAAATAAATCACATTATGAAATTAATTCGATTATTCGTTTTTTATTACCTGCCCGCAGGATTCTTAGGGCGCAAGCTGACCCATCAGCGGCTACTGACCTGACCGTGACAATTCCTCTTAAGGCGTGAAAAATTACAGTAAAAAAGTAAAATTTAGGTTAAAAAATCCTATTTTTTAACAACGATAATTAAGTGGCGTGAAATTGACTAACGTCAAATTTATTTCCCCTTTTTCCTGCTCCCGGCTCTGGCCTGCGTCAACACCTGTTTCTTTGCTTTTTTACCGCGCGTTATACCGTCCACGGTTCCCCGCGCCTCCGGCAGTAGCGAGGATGGTGATTTTTCGCGCTGCTATGCAAGAAACGCATAGCACGATACATACTTGCATTTTGTCCTTACCCTTATGGCTGATAAGGTCTTTCTGTTTCGGGCTTTTTGGCCTGTGGCTACAACCAACACATCATCAAAAAAATTCGGGGATCGCTATGGCGCAACAAGTGGACGGGGCGGCCATGCCGCTTGATACAGAAAAGGTCGGGATAAAGGGATACCTGGCGTTTTTTCTCACCATTATTTTCTTTTCCGGCGTATTTTCCGGAAGCGAAGGCTGGTGGCGCGTTTTTGATTTTACCGTACTCAACGGGTCATTCGGACATGTGACCGGTACGCAGACCTTTCGCGGCGCGGGCGGAACGGGCGCGAAAGATGGCTTCCTTTTTGCGCTGGAGCTGGCACCGTCGGTTATCCTTTCTCTGGGTATCATCGCGATTACGGATGGACTGGGCGGTCTGCGGGCGGCACAGCAACTGATGACGCCCATCCTGAAACCGTTGCTTGGCATTCCCGGTATTTGCTCACTGGCGCTGATCGCCAACCTGCAAAATACCGACGCCGCGGCGGGTATGACCAAAGAACTGGCGCAGGAAGGCGAAATCACTGAACGCGATAAAGTGATTTTTGCCGCCTGGCAGACCAGCGGCAGCGCTATTATCACCAACTATTTCTCCTCCGGCGTTGCAGTATTCGCCTTTCTGGGAACGTCAGTCATCATTCCGCTGGTGGTCATTCTGCTATTCAAATTTATCGGCGCAAACCTTTTGCGCGTCTGGATTAACATCGAAGAACGCCGTCACCCTGCGCAAGGAGCCCAATCATGACGACTCAGGTACGTAAGAATGTCATGGATAT
The DNA here is from genome assembly GCF_046558195.1 of Salmonella sp. 5800. Lineage (NCBI taxonomy): Bacteria > Pseudomonadati > Pseudomonadota > Gammaproteobacteria > Enterobacterales > Enterobacteriaceae > Salmonella > Salmonella sp. 5800. The sequence goes on from NZ_JBGDOX010000007.1 coordinate 130,667, forward strand.
GTTTATCGATGGCGCACGCCGCGGTTTTACCATCGCCACGACCAACCTGTTACCCAATGTGGTCATGGCATTTGTCATTATTCAGGCGCTGAAAATTACCGGTCTGCTCGACTGGGTAGGCCATATCTGCCAGCCCGTGATGGCGTTGTGGGGGCTTCCCGGCGAAGCGGCTACGGTGCTTCTGGCTTCGCTGATGAGTATGGGCGGCGCCGTTGGCGTGGCGGCCAGTCTGGCTACCGCCGGCGCGCTAAGCGGCCACGATGTTACCGTACTACTGCCAGCCATTTACCTGATGGGAAACCCGGTACAGAATGTCGGCCGCTGTCTCGGTACTGCCGAAGTCAACGCCAAATATTACCCGCATATTATCGCAGTCTGCGCCATCAATGCGCTGCTGTCGATCTGGGTCATGCAGCTTATTGTTTAATAAGGAGTTATCATGCCTGATTTATCCGCCGCGGAGTTTACCTTGTTACAGGGTGCGCACCTGTTTGCGCCAGAAGACCGGGGCATCTGCGATGTTCTGCTCGCGAATGGCAAAATTATTGCCGTCGGCGCTGACATCCCCGGCGATATCGTACCGGACTGTGCGGTGATTAATCTTAGCGGTCGTATGCTGTGCCCGGGCTTTATCGACCAACACGTTCATCTGATCGGCGGCGGCGGCGAAGCGGGGCCGACGACGCGGACGCCGGAAGTCTCTCTGAGCCGCCTGACGGAAGCCGGGATAACAACGGTCGTCGGCCTGCTTGGCACCGACTCCGTCAGCCGTCATCCCGCGTCGCTGTTAGCCAAAACGCGAGCGCTAAATGAGGAGGGGATCACCGCCTGGATGCTCACGGGCGCTTATCACGTTCCGTCGCCGACCATTACTGGCTCGGTAGAAAAAGACGTCGCGCTGATCGATCGCGTCATTGGCGTGAAATGCGCAGTCTCCGACCACCGTTCCGCCGCGCCCAGCGGGAATCAACTCGCCAGCATGGCCGCCGAATCACGCGTTGGCGGCCTGCTGGGCGGCAAACCCGGTGTCAGCGTTTTTCATATGGGCAGCAGCAAAAAAGGGTTACAGCCGCTGTATGACATCCTGGAAAACAGCGACGTGCCGATCGGTAAACTGCTGCCTACCCACGTCAACCGTAGCGAATCTCTTTTCGAGCAGGCGCTGGCGTTTGCGCTTAAAGGCGGCGTGATCGACATTACCACCAGTATCCCGGATCCCGTCGCGCCGGCGGAGGGCATTGCCAGAGCGGTAAAAGCCGGCGTCCCGCTTTCCCGGGTGACGCTCAGTTCAGACGGCAACGGCAGCCAGCCGCTATTTGACGCTGCCGGAAATCTGACGGGCATCGGCGTCGCGGGCTTCGAAAGTTTGCTGGAGACGTTGCAGACGCTGGTTAACCACTACGGATTCAGCCTGACCGATGCTCTGCGTCCGCTGACGACCAGCGTAGCCGCCTTCCTCAGTCTGGACGGCAAAGGCGAAATCCGTCCCGGTAACGATGCGGATCTGCTCGTCTTTAGCGCAGATTTACGCATTGAGCAGGTGTATGCGCGCGGCAAACGCATGGTCAATGAGGGGAAAGCCTGCGTAAAAGGTACCTTTGAACCGGCGTAATTCCCGCTAGTTTCAGGCTGCCCCATCACGGCATTCTGAAAGAGGACGGGATAAGCGGTTGTCAGCCGCCCGAATGGACGTAGAATGCCCCTTCGGGCGGCTGACAGGATAACGGTAAATGGATGTAACTGGAGCAGGTTTGCACAATATTGAGACAAAATGGCTATATGATTTTCTGACGCTGGAAAAGTGCCGCAATTTCTCTCAGGCCGCCATTATCCGCAACGTATCGCAACCCGCTTTTAGCCGGCGGATTCGCGCCCTGGAACATGCCGTGGGCGTTGAACTGTTTAACCGACAGGTCTCGCCGCTACAGCTTTCCGAACAGGGTAAAATCTTTCACTCCCAGGTTCGCCACCTGTTACAGCAACTGGAAAGTAATCTGACCGAACTGCGCGGCGGCAGCGATTATACGCTGCGTAAAATCAAGATTGCCGCCGCCCACTCGCTCTCCCTCGGCCTGTTACCGACCATCGTTAAGCAGATGCCGACGCAGTTTACCTACGCCGTTGAGGCGATAGATGTCGACCAGGCGGTGGATATGTTACGTGAGGGACAAAGCGATTTTATCTTTTCTTATCACGATGAAAACCTGCAACAAGCGCCGTTTGATAACATCCGCCTGTTTGAGTCGAGACTGTTTCCGGTTTGCGCCAGCAATGGCCGGGGCGAGCCGCGCTATACGCTTGAGCAGCCGCACTTTCCCCTGCTTAATTACAGTCAGAACTCCTATATGGGCCGGCTGATAAATCGAACCCTGACTCGCCATGCTGAACTGAGTTTCAGTACATTTTTCGTCTCTTCGATGAGTGAATTGTTAAAACAGGTTGCGATGGACGGCTGCGGAATCGCCTGGTTGCCCGAGTATGCTATCCGTCAGGAGATTACCGACGGACGCCTGATAGTGCTTGATGCCGACGAACTGGTTATTCCGATTCAGGCTTATGCTTATCGCATGAATACCCGCATGAGTCAGGTAGCCGAAACATTTTGGCGCGACCTGCGTGGGCTTCAGGCCGCGCTGTAAACACCTCAGGCGGTAAGGCGTTGTTCCCCGGTCAAAGAGGCGCGGGTGTCTGGCCAGGACTCATACCAACGAATCGCCGCGCGCACCAGCGACGCTGTGGAATCAATCATCGGGCACGCTATCGCGCGTTCATGTCCGGCCACAATAAGCGGAATTTCGGTACACCCCATAATAATTGCCTGAGCGCCACGGGCAATAAGGCTATCGATTTGCGGCAGCAGCAGCGCTTGCGCCGCAGTTTTATCGCCACGTTTAAGCGTATAAATAGCCTGCATTACCAACGCCTGCCCCGCGTCTTCTGGCTGAATTAACGTCAGCCCCCGCGCCAGCGCTTTCTTTTGATATAACCCGGTCGCCAGCGTCGCATTGGTCGCCAGCAGACCAACGTGCCGCGCCGATGGTGGAATATCCCCCAGGGTAGCGTCCAGGATGCTGATCATTCGCGCTTTCGCGACGTTCTGTAAATCATCAAACCAATAATGCGCAGTGTTGCATGGGATAACGATACACTCCGCCCCGGCGTCTTCCAGCATATGCAGATAACGCTCCAGATAACGGTATGGCGAAGGCCCGCCGGATAACAGACATGCTGTACGATCGGGAATATCAGGGATAGAGCTGACAATGAGCGGGATGTGTTGTTGATCACAACTGGCATGTCGCAATTCAACAAATTTTTCCAACATATCCGCCGTTGCCGCAGGTCCCATCCCCCCCAGTATCCCAATGGTGTGTTTCATCGCTTTTCCCGCTTATTTACGTCAAGGTCAGAAACACACTATCAACTTGATGTGTATATAAAAAATGCCATTTTATTAGCGGCTATGCGTAAAAATCATAACGGGTGTAAGGGCCATGCGTTATCGCCTTTTCAGGCAATCGATTGGTTACATGTACGCTCATCGACCTTCGCAAGCCGCTAAATGCCATTTCGCTATACAGCATCGCCCACTGCGAGTCCGCAAACTTGTTTTGTCCTCATCGCCACAGCGCCTGTCGGTGAAGGGGCCGCCGTGTTTTGCTTTTCGACGCTAATGCGGGAATATCCCAGCGAATATGGCTATAAACCAAATCCACGGTCTCCGTGGCGCTGCCTTCGGCGTCGCCATGATTGCTCATGCGTGAAATTCGCACATTGGTGAGCGTATAAATAATAAATGGCAGCATTGCGCCCTTATCACGACGGCATAATGTCAGCACGCCTTCTTTCACCGTTTTCCCGTTACAATAGTGCTCATAGAGGCTTGGTGTAGCAAGATCGACTGGCTTTGTCAGCGTCAACCCTCCAATATATGTCCCTCTCGCTTCGCCGGACTCCCGTTTCGTCGGGTTGTGGTTGTAAGCAATAAGTTTTATTTGGTTTTCAAAACCTTTGATCCGGCTTTCGCCTTCAATACCGTCCAGTTTTAAATAGATGGCGTCCATCCCCCCTCCGTGATTATCATGCGGCAAAGCAGGCTGACAAGGACGGAACGCCAACAATGAAAGAACGTTCCATTTTCCAGCCATTTCGTTGGTGTCTCTGTATACCAGATTAAATACCGACAATCTGCTATAACTGGATTCTTGCTAAATACCTTCTGCCATCAACAATCCATTTTACAATAGCGCTACTGACCTGAAATCTATTACGCCAGGCATTCAAGCATCGTTTCCTGAATAACCATAGCCGCTATAAGAACCATATCAAAAAAGAAATATCAATATCATTTCTTATTTTTATCCGAGAAATTACTTAATTACACCGAATCGGAATATAGACAATTCTTATTCCTTTTCACATCAATGGGTTTTTAGACTTTTGTCATATCGAAAACAACCATTCCAATAGAACATATTTACTATGTGAATATATTTAATGTTTTTATCGCGCACAGTGTTATCACAGTAATAAATGATTTGCATCAAAAATGCGCCTTTCAGCGCCACGTATTTTTGGGCAGCAAATTATAAAATCGCTTTTCAAAGTCAGTAACATGTTCTTTGTTCAGGCGATATGACTTTATGCCCGGACGACACGCCAGCCGCTTTACCCTTACGTTTAGTCGTGATACGTTAGATCACATGAACACGAAACGATCCAACGCTACGCAACGTCATCTCCGCTGGTGGCTGCCTTCCTGAAGGCGGCACGGATCACTATCCCTCTTTAAGTAGCCGCCGAAAGGCGGCTACTGTGTTTCGGGACGTCTTTCGGCTTTACAGTAAGCATAAAGGAGTCCTTAATGAACACCCTTCCCATCATTCTGACTGGCGATCGCCCCACCGGCTCGCTGCACCTCGGCCATTATGTCGGTTCACTACGCCAGCGCGTCGCGCTACAGCAGGATCACCAACAGTATGTCCTGATTGCCGACCTGCAGGGACTCACCGATAACGGCAGTAATCCGCAAAAAATCCGCGATAATATTCCGCAAGTGTTAGCTGACTATCTGGCCGTCGGCATCGATCCCACGCTGACGACGATCTGCCTGCAATCCGCGTTACCCGCCCTCGCCGAATTAACGGTGCTGTATATGAATATTGTTACCGTCGCCCGAGTGGAGCGTAATCCTACGGTAAAAAATGAGATTGCCCAAAAAGGCTTTACCCGTTCCCTGCCGGTCGGGTTCATGGCGTATCCCATTAGCCAGGCGGCAGATATCACCGCCTTTAAGGCCGAAATGGTACCGGTTGGCGACGACCAATTGCCCATGATTGAGCAAACGAATGAGATCGTTCATAAGATGAATAGTCTTTTCTCCTCGCCGGTATTGCGACCCTGTCAGGCGCTCCTGAGCGATACGGGCCGTCTGCCAGGCATTGACGGCAGCGCCAAGATGTCGAAATCGCTCGGCAATACCCTGCTTCTTTCCGCCAGCGAAGAGACCATCCACCGTGCGGTCAGCGCGATGTACACCGATCCCAACCATTTAAAAATTAGCGATCCGGGAAAAATAGAAGGTAACGTCGTCTTTACGTGGCTGGATGCGTTCCATCCGGATAAAGACAAAGTCGCGGCGATGAAAGTACATTATCAACAAGGCGGATTAGGCGATCGTATCTGTAAAAATGAGCTGGAGACCTGCCTGCAAGAACTGATCGCACCAATACGCGAACGACGGGCAACCTTTATTGCAGATAAGGGAATGCTAATGGAATTGCTGAAAAAAGGTAGCGAGCGGGCGCATGAGGTCACTCAAAAGACGCTACAGGAAGTAAAACGTGGACTGGGTCTGCCCACGCTATTCCAGGTATAATCAGGCATCAACGTTGTCCAGCGGCCATGACTCAAACAGATAGCCATCAAAGTAGATGTCATCAACATTGGAAAACTCCAGCAGACGCTGCTTCACGTTTTCCAGGTGCTGCCACATCGCCAGCTTCGCTGCGCGGGCGTCTTTCTTAATTAACGCCGCGAGGATCTGCTTATGATCGACCAGCCACTCCTTACGGTAAAGCGTATCGCCCAGATGGCTATGAAGCTGGAGCCACATCGGATTATTTTCACGCCATTGCCAGGACTGACGGAAGAGCTCTACCAACATACTGTTATGGGTCGCTTCGGCAATGGCCAGATGAAACTGCATATCGCCGCTTTCTGAGCCGCCCGGCGCGCTGGAGGCGAGCTCTCGCTCTTCCAGTTGTAACGCCTGGCGCATTTTAATGATGTCTTCGCGGGTGGCCTGCAGAGCGGCAAATTCAGCGATATTGCTTTCCAGCAACTGACGCGCCTGCAACAGTTCAAAAGGCCCGGCGTCATTACAGTGATTGACGTCAGCGCCTTCCATCTCGTTATTATCCGCGCTGTCGAGCACGTAGATCCCGGCGCCGCGGCGGACTTCAACCAGACCTTTAATTTCCAGCATGATCAGCGCTTCACGCACGACGGTACGCGTCACATTGAGCCTCTCAGCGATCTCTCTTTCCGGCGGCAAGCGCTCCCCGGGGCGGTACGGCGTCTGAACAATCAGATCCCGTATCATTGCGCCCACTTCCTGGTAAGGTCTTTGCTGAGAAGTGTTTGATTTCATATTGGTCGTGCCCGTCCGATGCGATTTCCCGGTATCAGACTATAGCATTTGTAAAGAGGGATAGCACGCGTAGCACACCAAAAACGCGAAACTGGTCAACCAACAAAATAATAATGCGCCCCGTTTCGCTAGTGAGGCCAGATGAAAGGAAAGGCAGTAGACAATACACGACTGATGTTCCACCTTTAGCCCTGATGCCTGAATATGAACAGCACATTGGTTTACCAATATAAAATTTATCAACCAAAAATCAGGCCATAAAATGTGTCTGTACATTGACAGGAACAATGTCTCTGACATAGCGTGATCGGCGAAAATCCAGCCGCTCTCTTTGTATCAAGAACGCGTTATGATAAAAGACACCGTGTTTTTCGCCCCAGGCGTATCCGGGGGAAGCAACGCCTCCAGTTTGTCGAGCCGCCATCGCCGGGCAGCGATTATTCTGCATGAAATTTATGGTATTAACGCTCATATCCAACGCGCAGGCCATGAATGGATGACGCGCGGATTCGACATCTATATTCCCGCGCTGTTTCCTCACCATACCCCCTTTCGCTATGAACAGCAGGAGGAGGCTTACCGTCACTTTTCAGCAAATGTCGGCTTTGATCCCGCCGTCGTTACCACATTACTCCACGAGCTCAGAACGCAGTACGAGACGTTAATCGTCGTAGGATATAGCGTCGGCGCAACGCTCGCATGGCTAAGTGCAGCCAGTGGGTTATGCGATGGCGTCATTTGCTATTACGGTTCCCGTATACGCCAGTACCTTCATCTTGCGCCTCTCTGTCCGGCACTGGTTATTATCGCGCGTTATGAGCCGGCGTTTGATCCCCTCGCCATGCGACAGACGCTGGAAAAGCGCCCCCGGGTGCAGTGTAAAATGTACGATGCGCGGCACGGGTTCTGTGATGCTGATAGCGCCACGTTCGAGGCCGCCTTATCGCATCAGGTAATGGACGATGTGACCGCATTTATTCGCGACATCACTTGTGCAAACACATCGCCCGATTGAAGCCAGATTTTCCGCTTCAGTGGAGACTTTTTTCAACGACCTGTTCCAGTTTTTTCAAAGTCTGTATGGCTGCGGCATCAAGACCATAACGTTGCAGCGTTTCGGCGGGATGATAACTGACCAACGTTCGCCCATCGGCTTGCTGGCTAATGAGCACCCGAAACGGTAAATCCAGCGCCAGTTCGGGATGCGCCAGCATGAGAGGCGTTCCGCCTTTAGGATTGCCAAAGACCAGAACCGTTGTCGGCGGCATTTTCAGGTTAACATTCTGTGCCGCTCTGGCATGATCAAATTCCCCAAATAACACCAGACCGTGATCGGCGACAGCGTGCATCAACCGCGCTCGGGTCTGCAAATAGTCATAAGCGCTGTAGGTTTTAACCATGGTTATCGCTCCATCCTCTGTTGCAAAGCCAGGCCTTATTAAGATTAACATCAGGGTTACCGCCAATAAAAAAGGCTTTAAAATAGTACTCATTCTTCTCTCTCCCTGACCCAATACCCATGAGTAAATGCGACACAGATGATATTCAGTTTAAAAATCAGTCATCGTACTGTACCCCTTATTATTGCACTGAACAGCTCATCACTAAAAAAACAGACGGCAGAACAAAAAATTCCGACGTCTGAACAAATTTAAATAACGATGATCCAGTCTGACTGAGCGACAGCGCGATCATTATTATGGCGCGACACTGTCTTCTTCAGCCCGCTGGGTAAGAAAAAATATACTCCGCTCAGTAAGATAATAGATACTACAGGCCAACTCTTCAGAGATACGGAGCATCATTGCGTAGTGATGATGCGATTTTTCTGGCGCCATCGGCAGAAATATTTCTGACTCCAGCACGTCACTTAAAAAATGAAATTTATGTACATATTCAGCAGATATAACGCCTCTCGCCATCAGATTAGCCATTAGTGTATTTAAACTATCTTGTTCATGATATACGATACCTTTTCTCTCATGAATTCTGAGAATAACGCTTCTGAAGGCTGCATGACATTCCCTTACGACACAGGCAAAATCATTAAGTATCAGGCGATTATACGCTTCCATAAGATCATATTCGACAAAGCCATACTCTCCAGGGGAGTACAAATAATAACATATGTTTTTAAGCCGTTTTATTCTGCGCAACCTTACAATTCTACCATTTTCATAGCGATATTTTAAACTATGCTCATGAAATATATTATTTAATTCACTAATCGCCTTATCCGGTTCTAACCCAAGCGTAACTTCATAGGTTCGAAGGTAGGTATCTATATAGTTAAAAGCAAGCTCAATGGTATCAATATGCTTTCTTTTATCATCTGTTTTTAATAACAGATTACTCATTTCATCCAGATATGACGTTGAATGCGCATATAAGGTGAATAAGCCATACTCTTTGCGCAACGTTTTACATATTCTTCGATAAACTTCGTCAGAATGACTATTATGATAGCAGTATAATGTCATATCATAAAAAGAGGAGCAATTCCCTAACGTATTAATAATCAATAAGATTATTTGCTCGCGTATTTCTAACGGAATATCTTCATATAACAGATCGCTATGCCTTAGTGAGTATGGTCTAAAGGTGTGCATTCCTCCCCCTGTAACCGCAACAGAAAAAATTACGCTATGAATAGCGCCACATTACTCTAATTAAGTGGTTCAGGTATTAATATCAGCTCAACAGTGAGCCATTTTTTCTTATTTTTTAATGGTGTTGCGTGAATATTTATTTACTCTACAGATAATTGTATCCCATCGCCCTTTGTCATTCTGCTGATCATCACTGGTGCGAAAACGTCTGGATTATCCATGGCATTCAGTCTTCACTGAATGCCACAGACAAGGGTTATTCAACTAAAGCTCACCTGTCCCTTAGTCCTTCTTTCATTCCGTTGCGTCGTTGCCATACCAGCACACTTAAACGTAAGGTGAGCTTATTGTTTTTATCGACGGGTCAGAACAATCCTTCGCCGGTCATACAGTGTTTCAACTGAGAGCTGCAAATCATATTTCGCATTCTTCAGTTTTCGCGATTTAAGCATTTTCACCGTGACGCCACTTATTTGCCCTGTTTCAATCCGTCTCTTGATTTCGGCTGCGCTTAACAGGAGTTGCTTCTTCAAAATCGACAGCAGGCTGACCTGAAAAGAACGGGAAATCCTGACGCTAACACTGACCTGCTTGTGGGAGGCGATACTGACCAGCCACCGTTCCTGAATGTGAAAATCAGGCTGCCCCGATAATTCAGCATTGTTTCGCTTCAGGATCGCGTTGTCATAAGCAAAATATTGCACCGTGGCAGCATCATTCGCCATCAGTCGGCCATAAAGATCGCGGTTAATTTTGCTGACTGGCAGACGCGAGAACAGGGAGATATTCCAGGTGTAATCGCAGTGTGTGCATTTATAGATACTCCAGACATCGAGTACCTTCTTTTGCGAATTAACCCGAAATGCCCCAGAAGGCGTGAAGTCCCGTTTTACGCTGCATGAAGGGCAACGTTTCGCTATGCGCTGATACCCCACAGGAGTGACAGTCCATATGACTTTCATAACGTACCTTTTTTAACCCATACAAAACCGGATCCGAACTCAGCGGACCATAAATGTTTGTGTATGAAAAATATTTAAGTCATATTTTTCAGCGGGTTAAAAAAAGATTTCCAACGCTACAACCCTGTCAATGGCCAAAAGATACGTCGAGACTATCAAAGCGGTCATTATCGGGTATATGAGTTTAATCAATATTCATTATGGTAATTGCGGGAGCTATTCATCTGATACGCTAAACGTCATGAGCCTCCCTTTGAGATCACACTTTTCACTCCCGGTTATTCACTTACAGAAATCAGGTGTTATCATTCACGACGTAAATACCTTTCAACTCAACCCGAGGCTTTGATGCTGGAGAATGTCATCATCTGATAATCAGTTCCCCGACCTTTTCAGGCCGGACTGATTATCAATGCGCCGAAATCGAATGCGGACACCGCAGTGTGTTTGCACGTTTTGCCTATGATGATTAAACAGGTTCTTCAGTATGAATTTATCCCGTCAGGAACAACGTACCTTACACGTTCTCGCCAAAGGCGGACGCATTACGCACATCCGCGATGCGTCAGGCCGCGTCACCGCCGTTGAGTGCTATAGCCGCGAAGGGCTGTTGCTCGCCGATTGCACGCTCGCTGTATTCAAAAAACTCAAAACCAAAAAGCTGATCAAATCCGTTAACGGTCAGCCCTACCGCATTAATACAACCGGGCTGAACAACGTTCGCGCCCAGCCTGACAATCGCTAAGGAGATGATGATGGATATCAGCGCCGTTATTTTTGCAACGCATCGCATTCGGCTATTACCCGATGAAGGCAAAATCCCCTGGGACGAGCCAGCCTTCAGCCAACGCATGCTGGAAAATCATCTGTCACAGGACCACGACTGGGCCAGCCGCCGGCTAACCGTGATTGAGCAACAGGTAACATGGATTACCCGTCAGTTACCCGCTGGCGCCCGCATTCTGGATCTCGGCTGTGGACCTGGTTTTTATACCCGCCTGCTAGCGGAGCGTGGGTTTCACTGCACAGGCGTAGATTTCTCTCCGGCATCCATCACATGGGCTCGCCAGCAGGCGCAAGCCGCAAACCTGAATATTGACTACATTCAGCAGGATATTCGTACATACCACCCCACGGAACCTTTTGATTTCATTATGATGACGTTTGGGGAACTGAATGTCTTTAGCGCTGCGGATGCGCAAAGCCTCATCAGTTATTGCGCGCAGTGGTTGAAACCGGACGGCAAACTGCTTGTTGAAGTGCATACCTTCGATGAAGTTAAACGCCAGGGCATGGCGCAGCCAGGCTGGCAGCGTTGTCCGCACGGCCTGTTTCTTGCCGTGCCTCATCTGCTGTTAACGGAAAATGCCTGGGATGAAGAGGCTCAAACCAGCTCAACGCAGTTCTGGGCGATAGCGGAAAACGGCTGTACCACCCGTTTCGGCAGTCAAATGAAGGCCTGGCGCGATGATGAATATATCAGCCTGCTTGGTGATGCTGGCTTCACTGTGTTGCAGCGCCCGGACAGTCACACCTGGCCGGTCGGCGAGACTTTTGCAGGCAAGCTGTTTGCGCTGCTGGCTGAAAAAGCATCCACTTCTGAGGGTATTGCCCTCAGTAAAAGGAATAACCCAATGGATATCCCACGTATTTTTACCATTAGCGAAAGCGAACACCGTATCCATAATCCGTTTACAGCGGAAAAGTACGCCACGCTGGGCCATGCGTTACGCATGAAACCAGGCACGCGGATTCTCGATCTCGGTAGCGGTTCGGGTGAGATGCTCTGCACCTGGGCTCGCGATTACGGTGTTACAGGTACTGGCATTGACATAAGCCCGCTCTTCACCACACAGGCAAAACAACGTGCAGAAGAGCTCGGCGTCAGTGAATATGTACATTTTATTCATAACGACGCGGCCGGTTATATTGATGAGGAAAAATATGACGTGGCGGCCTGCGTAGGCGCTACCTGGATTGCGGGCGGTGTCGCGGGGACAATAGATCTGCTGGCCAAAAGCCTCAAACCTGGCGGGATCATTCTCATCGGTGAACCGTACTGGCGTCGGATCCCCGCAACGGAAGAGATCGCCCACGCCTGTGGCGTCTCATCCGTCGCCGATTTTCGCCCCCTGCCCGAGCTGGTCGCCTTTTTCGACCAACTCGGCTATGACGTAGTGGAAATGGTGCTGGCGGACCCGCAAGGCTGGGACAGATATGAAGCCGCGAAGTGGATGACCATGCGCCGCTGGCTGGAGGAAAACCCTAACGATGAGTTTGCGCAAGAGGTTCGAACAGAACTGACGGTAGCCCCCAAACGTCACGTCACCTGGACGCGAGAATACTTTGGCTGGGGCGTATTTGCGTTAATCGCGCGATAACGTGAAGCAGGAGGTATAGCCTACAAGAGGTATACCTCCGTTTAAAAGTATGCAACAAATTAACACGGCTCAAGGCGGGAATATATCGTCTTAGAGACTATCCCACCAGGCGTTATTGGCGCAGCCAGTTTGGACACGGACAGCGCGCAAAAACCGGAGCGTACACGTAGTACGTGAGGATTTTGAGCACTGCCCAGGTCCAAAATGGCAAGTAAAATAGCCCTAATGGGATAGGCTCTTAATTTCGCCATTAAGTTTCTGCCACAATATGTCGCAAGACGTGCAAGCGTTCCACCTCACCTGATGAGCGACACCACCATCAATAAGACGTTATTGCTGCGATTCAATTATTAAAAATAAAAAAAGAACCAGAAGAAAATTAAAAAATGACTTACCCACCATATTAGCCATTGTTAAAATCAAAGTAATCCCCCGTAAAAGCTGGATGTTTTTATTTCTCATAGACGAGAATTTATATATTATGATATAATGCGGCAGAAAAACATGCAGGTTATTAACCTGCCATTAATGTAAATAATTCTTTGAGGAGATGTTTCCAGTGGGACGTAAATGGGCAAATATTGTTGCTAAAAAAACAGCTAAAGACGGTGCAACGTCCAAAGTATATGCAAAATTCGGTGTAGAAATCTATGCTGCGGCTAAACAAGGTGAACCAGACCCGGAATCAAACTCAGCTTTAAAATTCGTTATTGAACGTGCGAAACAAGCACAGGTTCCAAAACATGTTATTGATAAAGCCATTGATAAAGCCAAAGGTGGCGGAGATGAAACGTTCGTGCAAGGGCGTTATGAAGGCTTTGGACCCAATGGTTCAATGGTTATCGCTGAAACGTTGACGTCTAATGTTAACCGTACGATTGCTAATATCCGAACAATTTTCAATAAAAAAGGCGGGAATATCGGAGCGGCAGGTGCTGTCAGCTATATGTTTGACAATACTGGAGTGATTGTATTTAAAGGAACAGACCCTGACCATATTTTTGAAATTTTGCTTGATGCTGAAGTTGATGTTCGTGATGTAACCGAAGAAGAAGGAAACATCGTTATTTATACTGAAGCTACAGACCTACATAAAGGAATTGCAGCGCTAAAAGCAGCTGGAATTACTGAATTTTCAACAACAGAATTAGAAATGATTGCCCAATCAGAAGTTGAACTTTCACCAGAAGATTTAGAAATCTTTGAAGGACTTGTTGATGCCCTTGAAGATGATGATGATGTGCAAAAAGTATATCATAACGTTGCAAACCTCTAATTATAAATTAAACAAATCTGTCTCTATGGCAGATTTGTTTAATTTATAAAGCTGTTATAAAAAAGTCTATCTGGCCAGATATATAGATCTTTAAATTTATGTGTCTTATCACGACCTGATCTGACACATAGCTTTGAAAGATTGAGAGTTACCGGTTTTGATATAGTGTCGAATCCTTATATAAAACATGAGGTAATTTTCATGTTTCATACGACGAATCCCGTCAGCAAGCTAAGCAAAAGCCAACAATATCGGGCTACTTACAATCTCCCTGTGCTCTTTAAGGCACCGCCCTTATAAATTCCGCTTGCGCTCATGATGGCTCATCTGGCGCTCTACGCGTCGCTTGACTACAGGTGTGACTCCACCAGCGCGCTACAGACCATAGTGCGAGAACCGTGGCCGATTACTTCGATGCTTTTGATGTGGAGCTATTTTTAACAGATAACGTATACCACACTCAAAATACTCCCCCAGATCAATGCCCTCCTCTGAACACCTCCCTCTTGTGCCATTCCACAAACCGTTCACCCGGATAATTTTCTTTCATCTGCGGCAACGCGATCTCTTTCCCCGCAAAATCCCAGAACAGCCGCTGTACCACCCCGCCACCATTCACCGCGTCGGAAACCACCACACGCATATTTTCATCCAGGCCAATCGAACCACGGTCGAACGCTTTATGATGAATTGCGCACAACGCCAGGCCATTAGGCACTTCACAAGGACCATGATGCTGCTTCCATCTGATATGGGCTGCTTCAAGGGCTATAGGGGCGTTGTCGTGGCGCATATTGAAGCCGCAGACCGCACATTGATAATTGTAAGCTCGTAGCACCGCCTGGCGGAACTTCGGATCGCGTTGACGGAGAGAGGTGCGAATATCAAAACCCATCTCGTCAGCGATGTCTTCCTGAATACTGGTCGGGAAATGCGCCTCAAGGATCTGCTGCGCCAGCGTGTCGATTAGCTTACGTTTTTTTGTTACCAGCGCGAAATTGACGGCATCAAACCCACCAGCAACATTATATTCAATGAGTTCACGTTTAGGTGGCTGGCGGCTACCGCTGGTTGAGCAGAATTCCGTGTTTTGCAATTCCCAGAAACCATCGCCCTTCAGACGCCAGAACGGCATATCCGGGCGCTGTTCACGGCGCTGTGGCCCATAGCGCTCCAGCAAATCCAGCAATTGCTCATGAATTTCAGAACCATAATCAAATAGACGATCGTGACCCTGCCGATAGTGCGAGAGGACATATAACAGCAATAACGGCTTATGCGGCGCTCGCTGTTCGCCTTTGCGCCAAATAGTAATATTTGATATCGCTTGCTTTAGGGTTTTGTCAGAGGTCATTACATTGAAGAATTCATGAGCACATAGTTGCGATGATGCTCGCAACTATGTGTACATTCAAGACATTATTGCAGACATACTTTTTGTCTATCGGCTCTGTCCTGACGGTTAGCATGCTGATAACAACGGAAAAAACACAGCGCTCAACCGAGAAAGGTAGGTAACTTCTGGATTTTAGACATAAAAAAGATCTCAGTTGAGGTCCATTTACATGCTCCTGGTGCGAAGGCCGGACTCGCCTTTTCATTTAATCTATTGAAAATTAATGGGTTGTGAGATTTTAGTTTGGGGATTTGCCCCCAAAATGGGACATAAAATTGAATGCTGGGTGGAAGATCACAAAGTTGTGTGTTTTTCACCCATCAACAATACCTATCCTAACTCTAAATTGCCTCATTAGCTCCCCACACCACACGTGATTTCGGTTACGGGCCAAAAATCAGTACACTTTCGTAACTGCGTTAAGTTTTCGCGCAGCTCTTGCTCCGCCTTATGCAGATCATTTTGATTATTTTGTAGCAGCTGTCGGCGAGTGGTTTCATCGAACAAGATTCTCAAAGACTCAATAATGGTACTTTTTCCGGCGTTAGTTTCGCCAAAAAAAGCAAGGGTAAATTTGTCCCATTCGGCATGTTGCTGTAGATAAGCCAATTTCTGATTGAAAGTATCCTGCAGAATCTGTAGTTGCGCCGTCATCGCTTTAAGCTGCTTTTTGCCATCTTCGTTTTCAACATGAAGCCCTGCAATATCAGCTAATGTTTGCTCAATGTTACGCCCTACGTCGGCATAAAGCCGGTTGAAGTCCTCAGCAGTATTCATTTTTAATCTCATTAATGTTCTATTTTCACCGGTTTGCTCAGATACATAGTCTTCCCGGCAGGCTTGTGCAGCATTACTTAACTTGAAGGCAATCTTAGCGTTGAAGAAAAAGCAAAACCACTTCAATTGCAAGGAGATACTGACCGGATTATCACGTATCAACTTTTGCATCAGATATCGGCCTGTAAGGGTTAAAATGATAAGATCGGCATCGCTTAATCCGCATGGTGCTCACCTGAGGGCATCTAAGACTCAGCGGTTCAGAGGACACATTGACATGCTAACGCCGTGGACCATAAACATTGATTTCAGCTTCAGGAAACAAGGGCGAGCTTAGATGATTGGTACAACTCCCTACCATGCTAAATATTTTGCGCATGAGCTTTCTATCCTCCATTCAAACAATGGCGTGGATCGTCTTTCTCAGTCATTGTTTGATACCAGCGTTGATCTCAACCCTCACCAAATTGAGGCGGCGTTATTTGCTATAGAGAATCCTTTAAGTAAAGGCGTGGTACTTGCCGATGAAGTCGGCTTGGGTAAAACCATCGAAGCGGGATTAGTACTTTGCCAATACTGGGCAGAAAGGAAGCGAAAACTACTGATCATCTGCCCAGCTTCTTTACGTCGGCAGTGGGCAAGTGAACTAATTGAGAAATTCAACTTACCTTCACAGGTATTGGACGCAAAGACTTTCAGCCAGCTGCAAAAAGAAGGTGTCTATAACCCTCTAAATAACAAATCGATAACAATAATGTCCTTCCACTATGCAGCCAGGTTAGAAGAGAAGCTGGTAGCTGAAATGTGGGATCTAGTGGTAATTGACGAAGCTCATAAACTCCGGAATGCACACCGCGACAGTAACAAGATGGGACAAGCATTAAAACGCGCGCTTTATGGCCGGAAAAAATTGTTATTGACGGCAACGCCTTTGCAGAATTCGCTAATGGAACTGTACGGCATATCGGCACTTATTGATGAGCACACTTTCGGCGACCCTAAGGCTTTCAGAAAGCAATATATGCAGACAGACCGTGATATGGTGGAGCTGAAAGGGAGACTGGCGCACTTTATCAAACGAACATTACGTAAGAATGTACTCGAGTACGTCAAGTATACGGAACGTAAAGCCATCACAATCCCATTCTATCCAAGTGAACAAGAGCATGAACTCTATGAGCGTGTTCAAAATCTGCTGGAACGTGAGGATAGCTACGCGCTGCCTAAGCGACACAGACATTTGACAGGGCTTATTCTCAGAAAACTGCTTTCGTCGAGTACGAAAGCAGTTTTGAATAACTTACAGATACTTAAGATTCGTCTTGAGAAACTAAAGCAGAAAGGCATCGTTGAAGATGAGCTAGATATCATTCAGCAGATTATTGTTGATGATGATCTTGAAGATGACATCGTTGAAGATGACGAAATATTAAGCGCTGATACAGAGCGCAAAACAATCGATCTAGCTTTACTTCAGGCTGAAATCAATGAGCTTGAGACCCTCATCTTCAAAGCTGAACAAATTGGTGTTGATACTAAAACAAAGGAGTTACTCCTTGGCCTGGAGCAAGGTTTTGCACAGCTTGCAGAAATGGGGGCAGCAAAAAAAGTCATCATCTTTACAGAATCGATGAGAACTCAGCAATATCTTGCTCGCTTCTTAGAAAATCATGGTTATCTGGGTAGAGTGGTTACTTTTAGTGGTACCAACAACACGCCGCAGACAAACCAAATTTATCAGCAATGGCTTGAAGAATATCGTGGTTCTTCTCGCATCACAGGTTCGGCGCAGATTGATAAACGTTCGGCATTGATCGACCATTTCAAAGATCATGCTGAAATTATGATCGCTACTGAAGCAGCAGCGGAAGGGGTTAACCTGCAATTCTGCTCGTTGCTGATTAATTACGATTTGCCATGGAACCCTCAACGCATTGAACAAAGAATTGGTCGTTGCCATCGTTACGGGCAAGAGTTTGATGTGGTGGTTATTAACTTCCTTAACCAAAGAAATCAAGCAGATCAACGTTTTATGGAATTGTTGACTGAGAAATTCAATCTTTTCGATGGTGTGTTTGGGGCATCAGACAGTGTTTTGGGCAGCATTGAAAACGGCGTAGACTTTGAAAAAAAAATTCAGTCCATTTATGAGTCATGTCGGACACCTGAAGAGATTGAGGCCGCCTTTGAAAAACTGCGAAAAGAGCTTGAAGACGAAATTAACCTCAAGATGCAAAAGACTCAAGAGCAGCTACTCGAGCATTTTGATGAAGATATTCACGATGTTCTAAAGATCAGGCTTGATGAAACACAAGAGCGCTTAGATAAGGTTGGCCGCTGGTTTTGGGCGGTGACACATTACCAACTTAAACATTGTGCCAATTTTGATCATGAGCATCACCGTTTCACATTGTACGAGCCAGTCAATGGGTTACCAGTAGGGCAGTATCAATTACTACGCAGAAGTGTTAACCAAAAAAGTGAGTTACAAAGGCAAGAACATCATAGTTTTGCGTATCGCATCAACCATCCTCTCGGTGAGTATGTGATTGATAACGCCAAAAGGCTAGATACAGAGATGGCAGAAGTCATCTTCAATTACAGTGACCATGCAACGAAAGTTTCCGTTGCTGAGCAACTAAAAGGACAGGCGGGTTGGTTGACGCTGAACTTGCTTACTGTAGATGCGTTTAACACACAGCAGTTTTTAGTCTTTACGGCAAAGACCGATCGCGGGCAAATAATAGACGGTGAAGCATGCAAGCGGTTGTTTCAGATTGCTGCAACACCAGGCGATAGAGAAAGTATGTCTGCAGAGGCGAACACACTGCCCGATGACCTGCTCTTACTCAAAAAGAGACAAATCGATACCCAACTTGCTGAAGTCATGGAGCAGAACAATGCCCTCTTTGAACTAGAAAGAGATAAGCTGGAAAAATGGGCAGAGGATGTGATGTATGCTGCGGAAGAAGCGTTACGCGATACGAAAATGCAAATCAAGTCTTTGAAGAGAGATGCAAGACTGGCACAATCCATTGAAGAACAAAAACAAAACCAGGAAAGACTAAAACAACTGGAGCGACAACAGAAGCGCCAGAGAATGGAGATTTTTGATATTGAAGATGAAATATCAGACAAACGAGACCTGTTGATCAGTGCCCTTGAAGAGAGAATGAAGCAGAAAACAGAGATCGCAGAATTGTTTACCATTCGCTGGAAAGTTATTTAGTTGATTTATAAGAGAAAACAATGAGTAAATACAACGAATTAGTTAAGAAACTTAAAGAAATTTTTCAGATTGATCGACCAGAGCTGGATTTCGGCATTTACCGCATTTTGAATGCCCGCGCGGATGAAATTAATGATTATCTTGAGAATAAACTGAAGATTAAAATTCAGTCTGCACTTGCTGATGCAGAAAACGCTAACAAAGCAGACTTAGAACAACAGTTACATCTCGCAATCAAAGCGGCAACAGATGCTGGTTTTGAATCAGATGAAAGCCCAAAAGTTCAAGAAATTCAAAAGAAATTGTCTACTATAACCTCTGGAGCCAGTGAGCACGAAAATGCAGTTTTCTCCCACTTGCTCACTTTTTTCTCACGTTATTACGACAATGGTGACTTCATTAGCAAGCGTCGTTATAAAGGAAATACTTACGCTATCCCATATGCAGGTGAAGAAGTCATGCTGCATTGGGCAAATAAAGATCAGTATTATATTAAAAGCGGTGAAAATTTTGCCAACTATTCGTTTAAATTAGCCGATGGCCGAAAAGTTAGCTTCAAATTACTTGCAGCAGATACGGCAAAAGATAACCGTAAAGATAATGATTTAGATCGCTGCTTTGTTCTTATTGAGCCTCATGTACGTACTAAATTTGATGATGAAGGTGAAGAATACGAACAAGAATATAAACCAGTCGAAGTTATTAAAACTTCATCGATTGTTGATGGCAAATCCGTTGACACAGAAGAATTAATTATTCATTTTGAATACAAAGCGATGAAGAAAGGGACTAAGCAAGAGACATTAGTCCAGTCAGCTATTTCAAAAATTCTTTCAGACAATAATGTCCAGCAGCATTGGGTTGACCTTGCTAAACGAGTACCGACAGAAAAGAATCCGATGCGTACGGAGTTAGAACGCCATCTTACTACCTATACTCAGCGTAATACAGCAGACTACTTTATACACAAAGATCTTGGTGGGTTCTTGACTAATGAACTTGATTTTTATATTAAAAATGAAGTCATGAATCTTGATAATTTACAAAATGCAGAAATATTTTCAAATATCGAAAAACAACTGCGCATGATCCAGTGCCTGCGTTCAGTTGCACTTGAATTAATTGCGTTTTTAGCACAAGTTGAAAATCTTCAGAAAAATCTCTGGAACAAGAAGAAATTTGTCGTTTCAACTGATTTCTATATCACTATGGATAAAATAAATCCTGAATTCCATAATGAGATTATTAATAATGAAAAAATAATAAAAGAATGGATTGCATTAGGATTTATAGACCCACACACATCTAAATCAGACTTAGTCTCATTAAAGTATGCAACAGTAAATATTTCTTATTTGAATGCAAACTTAAAAAATAAGATATTGTCTAACATCAACAACATTGATGATAATGTTAATGGTATTTTTATAAATGGAGATAATTATCAAGCATTAAATATTTTAAAAACAACCTACAATTCCAGAATAAACTGTGTGCATATAGACCCCCCATATAATACAGATACTAGTGGATTTCTGTATAAGAATAGCTTTAGACACTCTAGTTGGCTAAGTATGATGGATAGCAGATTAAATTTTGTTAAAAGTTTGCTAAGTGAAGACGGCGTATTTTTCTGTCATATTGATGAAAATGAGTATGAGCGATTATATCTAATTAATAGACAACTTGGTCTTATCGATGCAGGAACCATCATTTGGGACAAACGTAACCCAATGAATGGTGGCAGCGGTATTGCTATTCAACATGAATATACTACATGTTTCACTAAAAATGCAATTGCTATTAATAAACAAAATGATAATGTATTAAATATCCTTGAATATGCAAAAAAAATAAAGGATAAATATCCTACAATTGATAATGTAGCAAAAAAAGAATTTTCTGATTGGGTAACCAAGAATAAAACACTCACCGGTGGTGAACAGGCTTATAAATATATTGATGAGGAAGGCCGTGTATATCAGAGTGTTAGTCTACGTGCTCCAGAACCAAGAACTGACAAAAAGTTTCATGAACCATTAATTCATCCAGTTACAGGGAAGCCATGTGCTATTCCACCAAATGGATTTTCTCGCACGCCTGAAACTTTAAAAAAGATGATGGAAAATGGTGATATACTATTCGGTGTCGATGAAACCACTCAACCGAGACAAAAAGCATATCTTCATGCTGAAGCAAAAAAACAAATAACATCTGTAATTCAAGATGCAAAAAAAGGTAAAAGCCAGACAACTCAGTTAGGTATTGACTTCCCTTACTGTCATTCAACATCTTTATATAATAATTTGATCGGTAGTGCATCACATGAAAAAAATGAGATTATATTAGATTTCTTTGCAGGTTCAGGAACAAGTGGCCATTCTGTTATTGAACTGAATCGTAAGGATATGGGTTCAAGAAAATATATTCTTATTGAACAAGGAGAATATGCACAAAGCGTTACATTATCTAGATTAAGAAAAGTCATTTTTAGCAGTAATTGGAAAGATGGTAAAGCATTGGATTGTACTTCAGGTTCATCCCACATACTTAAAGTCATGAAATTAGAAAGCTATGAAGATAGCTTGAATAATATAAAATTAGTACGACAAAGGCAAATAGAAGATCTTTTCAATACAACTGATAAAGCAGAAGTGGCGAATGAGTATTTGATAAATTATATGCTCGAATCGGAAAGTAAAGGTTCGCGGCTAAATACCGATAACTTTAAAAGGCCATTTGACTATGAGATGGATATCGCTATGGACTCCGCAGGTTCAACTGAGCGTAAAAACATTGATTTAGTCGAAACATTCAATTATCTGATTGGTTTACATGTGAAATCTATCGAGTCCGATATTGTTCGCGGCTATGTACGGATAGAAGGAACTCTGCCTACAGGAGAACGTACGCTAATACTATGGCGCGACTGCGATAAAATCGGTTATGAAGAGTTGAATAAATACGCTAACCGTTTTGATTTATATGCTAAAGAGAAAACATTTGATGTTATTTATATCAATGGCGATCATAACCTACCAACTGCATTTACAGTTGATGAAGAAGACGGTGAAATCGTCCGTAGTTTGAAAATTCGCCAGATCGAACCTGAGTTCCTAAACTTAATGTTTGCTGAGGAGGTTTAAGAATGGCTAAAAAACCCACTACCGGAAAAGCCGTCAAAAAGCAGACTAACAGCAAATTAAGTTTTCATAAGCAGCTGGTTTTAAATCGCTTTATGTTCCGTTTTTTTAAAGACGGTACACTGCATGGTTTGAAAATACGTTTAGGTGAAGACCGATTTGAAGGTATTCATGAAGATGGCCAAAGCCTGTTCTTCCATGAGTTAAGTAACTACTTATTCGAGGTCGATCTTATCGACCTCGATGAATTACGTCGCTACGATCTTAATATTGTTAAGCACTGGCAACAAATAACAGAGCATCGTAATCTTAAAGAAGATACTGTATTGAATATGAAATATTTTCAATACCTGTCTCTTTTGTTTACTGAGATCTATCTCGATTGGTACTTCAATCGTAAACAAGAATTACTTGATGGTCTTAACAGTGAACTCAATATATACAATGCTGAAAATAATGAAACAGCAAAGGATAGAGCTAATCAGTTTAAATCATACATCCTGGATGATTTGAATAAACTGGCATACTGGAATGCTACAGGTTCCGGTAAGACATTGTTATTACATGTAAATATTTTACAGTACCTACATTACTATCAGAATGGTAATACTCATCATTATCCGGATAAAATCATCCTGCTTACGCCAGACGAACGTCTTTCACAACAACACTTGGATGAGTTGTATAATTCTGGTTTTTCCCACATTCAGTTGTTTGATAAGAACAAATCAGCTCCGTTTAAAGGTACCGTTGAAGTTATTGATATCAATAAACTTGCTGATGACATGGGTGATAAAACCGTTGCTGTTGAGGCATTTGAAGGCAACAATCTGGTTCTAATTGATGAAGGTCATAAAGGAACAGGGACTGCTGCTGGTGCCTGGATGCGTCGTCGCGACAAATTAACACGAGACGGTTTTGCATTCGAATACTCGGCTACCTTTGGACAAGCAGTATCTGGCGGAAATAATGTTGAAGCTGTCGAAGCCGAAATCAAAAAGAAAAAAGCAAAATTACTCTTTGAGACAACTGCATTAGGAAAACTGACTGCTGAGCAGTTAGAAAAATTAGAGCTGACCTCAGAGGAGTTACGTGATGCGCGTATTCAGGCCACAAGAGAAGTTTATGGTAAATCAATTCTATTCGACTATTCCTATAAATTTTTCTATGAAGATGGCTATGGAAAAGAGTCTCTGATTCTTAACCTTAATCCCAATGAAGATAAAAAAGATGAGCATCGCTACGAATACTTCACTGCTTGTTTACTCAGTTTTTACCAGCAACAATATTTATTCAATAAGAATAAAGATAAGTTAGGCGAATTCAACATTGAAAAACCATTATGGGTCTTTGTTGGCAACACTGTCAGTGGTGAAGACTCGGATATTCACGCAGTACTGCGTTTTTTAGCATGGTTTTTAAACAATGAAGTACAAGCAAAATCATGGATTCGGGATCTTGTTGAAAATAAAGCCAGAATTCTGGATACCAAAGATCGTAACATCTTTGAAAAACGCTTCACTGCTCTAATAAATGGACCGGAAGATATCTATTTGGATATCCTTGCTCGCCTGTTTAATACCACACATTCAGGTCAGCGGTTAAGAGTATTAAATTTGATCGGAAGTAAAGGTGAACTTGCATTACAGGTCGGTGAAGCAGAACCTTTTGGTTTGATCAATATTGGCGATTCACCCTCTCTTTATAAAATGTGCGAGGAAGATACGACGTTCGATTATCAAAGAGACGATTTTGCCAAGTCTCTGTTCCATACGTTGAACGATAAAGATTCCCAACTGCATATCTTAATTGGGTCCCGAAAATTTACTGAGGGCTGGAGCAGTTGGCGTGTATCAACTATGGGTCTACTCAATATGGGGCGTGGGGAAGGCTCACAGATTATTCAGCTTTTTGGTCGTGGGGTACGCCTGAAAGGTCGCAACTATTCTTTAAAAAGAAGCACACCAGGAGAACGTCCTAAAGGACTGCATCTGGAGAAATTAGAGACACTGAATATTTTCGGTGTTCGTGCTGACTATATGGCAACATTTAAACAATATCTCGAAGACGAAGGAATAACGCCAAGTGATGAGATCCTAGAGCTAAATTTTGAAACTCGGCCAAACATGCCTAATACAAAGCTTAAAACACTTAAGCTCAAAGATGGCTACAAGGATAATCAAAAAAACGGCTTCAAGCGTGTTTACTTTCCTGAGCTTTATGAGGTTCCTGCTGAACTGCAAGGCAAGATAAAGCATCCACACATCAAACTCGATTTATATCCTAAACTTGAGTCGATTGATACGAGCAGGAAGGGTGACAATACACCTGTTAATGTCAGAAACGAGGCTAAATTAGATTATAAAGTAATCAGTGCGTTTGATTTTGATCGTCTTTATCTCGCTATTCAGGCCTATAAACTACAGCGTGGATGGTCAAATTTACGTCTGGATAAACAACGGTTGATCGATTTTTGCCTTGGAAAGGCGAATATCGCAAACAATTGGTACACGCTTTCGATTCCGGCATCGGAGCTCGAAATTAAGCAGTATTCCGATATTGCTAAGCAAGAAGATATTATGCTTCGCCTTCTGACTGATTATACCGACCGCTTTTATAATGCATTAAAGAATGCTTATGAAGGTCAATTCTATGAAATAACTCAAGTCAATGAAGACGATCCATGCATGATCAAAATGTATCACTTTGAAATTGAAGAGTCTGATGACGGTCTGGATTATACAAAGCGACTTGAGCAATTGCAGCAGATCGTCGCTCAAGGTGATATTGGTAAAGCTAAATCCTGGAACGCTCCCGGCATGATTGCTGTAACCTTCGACAAGCATCTATATTATCCTCTTCTTTCAATTGAGAAAAATGCTGATTTACCGCTAAAAATGCGTCCAACCGCCTTTGATGCACCGAGCGAAATTACCTTCATTAAGGATTTACAAGAATTTATTGAAACACCAAAAGGTCAAAAAACCATCGGCAATAAGAACTTATACTTGTTGCGCAATGCTGATTCCAAAGCTAAAGGCTTAGGTTTCGCTACTGCGGGTAACTTCTATCCTGACTTTTTATTGTGGCTAGTTGATGATGAAAGTGGGAAGCAATGGTTAAGCCTGATTGATCCAAAAGGTATTAGAAATCTGAATCTTGACGATGCTAAATTTGGCTTGTACAAGGAAATAAAAGAGCTTGAGAAGAAATTATCTGATGATAAATTAAGCCTAAGTGCGTTTATTATTTCTGAAACTCGTTTCGTTGATTTAATAAATGTATCCGAACCTAAAGATAAAATTGAAGAACGTAACGTACTCTTTATAGAGGATACTGGTTCTATTTATCTGGAGAAGCTTTTCAAAAAGATGGTTGCTTAACAACCATTCTTCTTGCCCCATTTCTTATTTAAGATATGGGGCAAGCATCACAACCAATGTGCAGGAACTTCTAAATCGAAAGCTCGTGATACATGATTCAGTGTGTTCATTATTTCAGCATGCCTGGATTGATCTATAGGCTGACCAGCCTTTCGCAGCTCAAGTAGTTTTTGCAACTCCGGGAGAGAGAACATTTCTAATTTATAAAAATTACTCCACGTTGCTTGACCAAAAAGATTATAAATGGTTTCCGTACTATCTCTTTCACTAGCAAGCCTTTTCTCACCCGAGATTTTTGTTAATGCATCCTCTGCTTCATCTTTATCTTCGTAAGTGTTTAGCAATTTCATTATAATACTCATATTTATAATAACAGTCCACAGAATATACCATAACTCATTATATTCTTTCAATATTGAATATATTACATCAACGATAATCAGTATAAAAATAGCCATCCGAAAAAAGATGGCTTAATAAAAGAATTTGTCTAAACCTGACGCCTCTCAAGGCTATTATAAATTGCCTCAATCTCGCCCTTCAGGTTATCACCGCAATAAACCATCGATGTATCGTATCGTTCATATCGCGCTTCACGTGTCGCACTAAACCAGTTGAACGATCCCACGCACAGCAAACCATCATCACCAATAACAATTTTGCTATGAACACGATTGACCAGTTTTGTCGCAATACCAAGGGCGTTCAGTTTCTCCAGCGCCGCTTTGAGGTTCTGCTGCTTCTCTTTTCGCTTCTCAAAATCATTATGTTCAGTGTTGTAGCTTCTGTCAGTGACTACCGTGACGTTAATACCACGTGAACACGCCGCAATCATGGAATCAAGAAAACCGGTTTGTTCCAGCTTTTGCCAGGTCAGCCATGGAGAAACTATCGTGATGTGTTTACCGGTATTTTCAAACGTCTGATTCAGGAAATTATCATGCTGCTCCACACCATGGAGGGTATAGATTTTGGTCTCGGAAGTTTTTAAATCCTCACGCTCTTTATAGTCAAAAAAGAGTGCATTTTTCTCTGACTCAAAGAGATATTTTGCCAGTAATCCCCGCGGAGATGAGGCTGGCTGGATCTCAAACAGGTCCATATCGCCGAAGACAAGGAAACTGTCCTTAGCTCGGGAGACAGCAACGTTCAGCATGCTGTTATCGCTATCAATAAACGCGCCGTCTTCATGCTTTGAATAGACTGGCGAGAATATAACAATCGCTCTTTCAGCGCCCTGAAGAGAATGCACGGTGCCTACTGTAAGCGACTTTTCATTCGCGCCTGCGCTGATGCCTTGTTTATCCAGCGCCTGTTTGATGGTCGATACCTGCGCACTAAAAGGCGTCACGATACCGACAACTTCATGAAGCGATTTACCATAATACGCTTCAATACTTTGCTGGTTATCTGTCAGCCAGGCCGCTATCGTTTCAGCCTCCAGCAAATTATATCGGCTTCCGCTACTTGCCAGCTCTCCTTTACCATCAATATGGAGATAACCCATTGCGGGCATTAAATTGCTCTCTTCACATCCTCTTTTAGGCAACAACTTACCGTGATAGCAAAGCGTATTGCAGTATCCAATAATATTATCGAAGCACCGGCGGTGTTCATATAAGTACATGCCACGTGCCAGTTCGGGATCATATTGATAGCGTGAAGCACACTGCGCTATTTTCATGACGCTGCCAGATGCGGCGCTTTTACCAAGCTCTGCGATTGCCGTATATTTCTCAGTAATCTCTTCTTGCGTACTGCCTGACAGAATTTTTTCCGCCAGCATGTTACCTATATCAATAGCAGGAGTAATACTCCATATTGGCGGGATCTGTTCCGTATCACCAATCACTAATGCCTTTTTAGCTAAGGCAAACGAGGCAGCAGCCACTTCAGGAAGCACCTGCCCGGCTTCATCGACAATGAGTAAATCGGCAAAATCATATAAATAACTTTTCTCGAATTTACGTTGTCCTTTATGTTCACTTATCTGCATATTGCCGGGCAGCATATAGCAGGTCATGACCACGCATGGGGTAAGTTTCATTCGGCGTTGCCAGCGAGCGGCTACTCCTTTAGCACCTTTCTTGCCCTTTTCTTTCTGCAGATCATCGATCTTCGCCATATCCATCAACCAACGACCTTCCCAGTAGTGGGTCGCCAGTAAGAATGCAGGGAAGCGGATTTGCGTATCAGCCAGTTCATCGGCCTGTGAGAAGCTCAGTTCCTCATCGCCCTCATGCCCTAAATCAAGTGCCAGCCTCTGCCATTCCTGAGCCACCTGCTGTTCTTTAAGAACGATTTCATGCGCGGAGTCAATCTGCTGCCGGTAGGTTGTCTGCTCGCGCTCGGCGGAATTAAGCAACCCATCGATATTACGTTCGATGGTTTCAGGATCCGACCATTGATTCCTCGCAATCAGCGCACCTAATTTATCTTCGAGAAACAGTTGTATTTGGTACTGCCGCTTACTGCGAACCGCTGGTAGCCATGAAAATAATGAATAGATCAGTGATTCACTGGCCCGATATTTTTTCCATTCCGCTTTAGCACTTTTTAGTAGAGTGACCTTTTGTTCTTGCCCGGAAAGTAATTTATTTAAATTATCGAGATATTGCTTAATGTCGTTAGCAATAAGCTCACGCGCTGCCCGAACCTGGCTTAACGTTTGCCATACAGCGTTCAGCCTTACCAGTTGTTCGGATTTTGCTGCCAACTGACCATGCAGGAGTTCAATAACCTTTTCAGGGGATGAACACTCTTTTTCAGGAAAGGCTGCCTTAGCTTTCTCCAGATAAAACAGCTGTGCATCCTCTACATACTCTTTTGACTCAACCTGGTTGAAGAAATCTTCAGTTTGATATTTTTTGGCGGCCTCGGCTTTACGAGTGCTTGAGGGAAAATAAGCGCCGAAGCTTTTCAGCTCTGGCAACCATCGTCCGGCCATTGCACCAGTGCCCTGGGAAAAATCTTTCCCGAACGCCTCGATAATGTTCGTTACAGCCTGGTTATTCGTTGAAGTCGCGATAATAACCGGAGGTTCCGCTTTTTCGAGAGCCGCTCTGGCCCACTGTGTGGCGATGATAGAAAGCACCAGCGTGGTTTTTCCGGTTCCCGGGGGACCATTAACGGCAAGGATATCGCCATGCCTCGCATCCAGAAAATGGCTTAAGGCATCGCGCTGAGCCTTTGCCAGCGGAAACTTATCCCCGGAGTGTCCAAGTCTGTCGCTGAATTTTGCTTCCGGAGGATGTAATGACTCTGCAGCATGAACCTCTCGCGAGGCGAAGCGATTGAAGAGCGGCACATCCTTTTTGCAAATAAGCAGGTGATCATAAAGCGAAAGGATATGGAAACTGGCACCGCCAGATTGCGCCGTTTTAACAATATAACCGTGCTCAGCGAGTTCATATTGCTCGGGATTTTTAATCCAGTCGCCGACAACGTTCTTCAGTAGCCTCTCTGAATCATCCAGATATTGACGCCAATCCTGCTGCCAGGCTGCATATCGTGCTTCTCGTTCTTCATCTGTTTCGGCGGTCTTATCAACGCGGTCATCAAAGTTGATAGAGAATGACGTATGTGTCGTTTTGTATTTGTCGTACTGCTCAATCTCACCAATTGAAAATGCCCCTTTTGGCAAAGGTTCAAGCAGGTCTCTGGGAATGGAGGTCGCTGGCGTCGGATATAAAAAACCTTCACGGCTCAACAGGGCTGGCGTCACTATCGGGGTAACAATATCAGGCGCACCAGCGGAATGGTCCTTTCCACGCTGCAGTAACCGGAAATAAACCTTTGGCCGCAAGATGACATCGACTGTTTCGACGTCGTCTTTTTCTCCCTCAAAAAATTTACCGACGATCGTTTCGTCAAGACGTCCCGCCGCTATCCCATGCCAGTGAGTGAAGTTTTTGGCATCTTTGCGTTCAAAACTGCCCTTTCCTGACTCAGCATCTGCCAGCGAATTGCGCCAGTATGAGGCAAACCCTAAAGCATTGTCATCCATTACCAGTCCTATGTTTCAATGAAACCCATTGATTTATCGAATATAAAATCACCGTATGGATAACTATTGTCCACGTTGAAAGGCTGGCTGCAATGTTTTGTTCACGCTTCGATAAAAATACTCAGGTTATACGGAGTTCAGAAAACGACCATATCATGCTGCATGTCACATAAAAGCGTTATAACTGAACCAGAAGAGGGTTACCGGTTACGTAGCACGTTCCAGAAACCCGTGAGCTCGACTGGGCAGCGTTCAGTGCAATACTGGAACCTGTAAGCTCAGAAAATAACGCTGTCGAATGTTCCGCCGACCAGATTATGTTACTGGCGCCCCATTCGCGCGCCACGGACTCGAACGTATAAAGGGGCTCTCCACCCCGCTTGTCCTCTCTGCGTTTTTCCGCCGGATTAATGCCTGACCCGTCCTGAATAGCGTTGACACGTTCCAGACTTAAATCCGCTTGCTTCTCCCTTGCCAGTACAAGAGAAATGAGCGGATAAGGGCCTAATGCCATACGGTTCTTTTTGTTTCCAAAGCGAAATTTCAGATACCACAGCTTGGATCACGCTGGGGTTCACCTGAATGTAAAGACCGTGGCAGTCAAAGAGCCTGTATGCCTTGCCAGGCGGCTGGCATGCCGGATTGCGAGATCTGTAAGCGCCATTTGGGGGTCACTCCTCTATCGAACCGGGTTTGCCCTTTTTTGCCCCCAAATTGGGTGGATGTCAATGGATGAAAAACGACCAACACGGAAAGACCACAAAATAAATATTTCTATTACAGAAAAATAAATTATCTTTGAATTACAGATGGATATAGACGAATCTGAACGGAAATGGACACAAAAAAAGCCACCCTTAGGTAGCTAATTACTGCATCACTTGGTGCCGAAGGCCGGACTCGAACCGGCACGTATTTCTACGGTTGATTTTGAATCAACTGCGTCTACCGATTTCGCCACTTCGGCACTGAAGAGGTATGCGGAAAACGTTGTGGATTATACCTGTCATACGCCGCCATGCAAGCACGAGCATACACCTGTATCGCTAAGTGCTGAAAATTTCAGCAGCATTGAGTATTAAATAGAATAATCAGGCTACTTCCGGCCTTCTCCAGCAGATTAACGTCGGGCGTCCCTTGCCTCCATGCTCTACACTTTTCAGTTCAACACCACATTAAGGGAAACACAATGACGATAATAAAAAGCTACGCCGCCAAAGAGGCGGGCGGCGAGCTCGAACTCTATGAATATGACGCGGGAGAACTCCAACCGGAAGATGTCGAGGTACGGGTCGACTACTGCGGGATCTGCCATTCCGATCTGTCGATGATCGACAATGAATGGGGGTTCTCTCAATACCCTCTGGTTGCCGGACATGAGGTCATCGGTCGGGTGGCCGCGCTCGGCAGCGCGGCACAGGATAAGGGGCTAAAAGTCGGCCAGCGCGTTGGAATCGGCTGGACGGCGCGCAGCTGCGGACACTGCGATGCCTGTATCAGCGGCAATCAAATTAACTGCCAGGAAGGCGCAGTGCCCACTATTCTCAATCGTGGCGGTTTTGCCGAGAAGCTTCGCGCGGGCTGGCAGTGGGTAATTCCTCTTCCGGAGAATATAGATATGGCGTCCGCAGGCCCGCTGTTATGTGGCGGCATTACGGTCTTTAAACCGCTATTGATGCACCATATTACTGCTACCAGCCGCGTTGGCGTCATCGGTATCGGCGGGCTGGGGCATATCGCCATAAAGCTGTTACATGCAATGGGCTGCGAAGTCACCGCGTTCAGCTCAAATCCATCGAAGGAGCAGGAAGTGCTGGCGATGGGGGCCAATAACGTGGTGAACAGCCGCGATCTGGAAGCGTTAAAAGCACTGGCGGGCCAGTTCGATCTCATTATTAACACGGTCAACGTCGATCTCGACTGGCAGCCCTACTTCGAAGCGCTGACGTATGGCGGCAACTTCCATACCGTTGGGGCGGTATTGAAGCCGCTGCCCGTACCGGCGTTTACATTAATTGCCGGCGATCGCAGTATCTCAGGCTCGGCAACCGGAACGCCATATGAACTTCGCAAACTGATGAAATTCGCCGGACGCAGCAAAGTCGCGCCCACCACGGAACTGTTCGCAATGTCACAAATCAACGAGGCTATTCAGCACGTTCGCGACGGCAAAGCCCGCTATCGTGTAGTGCTAAAAGCTGACTTCTGACCGCCTGACTCAGCGCTTTGGCAATGATCAGGAAGCGCTGAGTGCCTGACGAAAAGCCTGTACAGCCTGTCGGCACTGCTCCGTCACGTGCTCGATGTCATGATTAACATCGATACGCGCAATATCATGTTCATCGGCACAGGGTCGCTCCAGCGCGTCAAACTGACTTTGCAGCAGGTCTGGCGGCATAAAATGCCCGGCACGACGCTGCATTCGCAGCAGAATGGTAGCGTAATCGCCATCCAGCCACAGGAAATGTACGTTAGGGCTGCTCTTACGTAAAATATCGCGGTACTGTTTTTTTAATGACGAGCAGACAATAAATCCCGTCTCATTTTTTTTATAAAGACTGTATGAAGCGTCATTTAATCGTTCCAGCCAGGGTAAGCGGTCTTCATCAGTTAACGGTATTCCCTTAGACATTTTATCAATGTTTTTCGCCGGATGGAGATCATCGCCGTCAATAAACTTCGCAGAAAATAATGTTGCAATTTTGCTGCCTATTAAAGACTTACCACTACCTGAAACACCCATTAAAATATAGCTTTCCCCGGCCATTTAAATACCTCTGAGTCATATTCCACTCCACAATATTACGCCTCTACGTTCGACAATTTCACGTTTTTTAATTTCCATAGAGAAGAACTCTAAGGCACATCACGTTATGCGTAACATTGTAGTGTAACAATTTTCCAGCGTGACATAAGTCACAAATAGTGACAAATAAAACCGCTTAAATGCATTCAGGGTAACTACCTGACCAGTGAGGAATTTATGGAAGTAAAAACTCAATCCTGCGTTGTTGCGGGTAAGCGTGCTGTTGCCGTTACGGAACAAAATATTGAATGGAATAATAAAGGAACACTCGTACAAATTACCCGTGGCGGCATTTGTGGGTCTGACTTACATTATTATCAGGAAGGCAAAGTCGGCAATTTTACAGTAAAAGCGCCAATGATTTTAGGTCATGAAGTGATTGGCAAAATTGTTCATAGCGACTCAGATTTATTACGTGAAGGACAACCGGTAGCGATTAATCCATCGAAGCCTTGCGGTCATTGCAAATACTGTCTGCAGCATGAAGAAAACCACTGTACTGAAATGCGTTTCTTTGGCAGCGCCATGTATTTTCCGCATGTCGATGGCGGTTTTACCCGATTTAAAGCTGTCGATACCGTTCAGTGCATTCCCTGGCCGGAACAGGCAGACGAAAAAGCCATGGCCTTTGCCGAACCGCTGGCGGTTGCCATTCATGCGGCTCATGAGGCGGGCGATCTGCAAGGCAAACGCGTCTTTATCTCCGGCGTTGGCCCTATCGGCTGCCTGATTGTTAGCGCGGTAAAAACGCTGGGCGCGGCGGAAGTGGTATGTGCCGATATCAGTACCCGTTCTCTCTCGCTGGCCCGGCAGATGGGCGCGGATACGCTGGTGAACCCACAGCATGACTCTCTCGATGACTGGAAAGCAGAAAAAGGGTATTTCGATATCAGTTTTGAAGTCTCTGGGCATCCTTCCTCTATCTCAACGTGTCTGGAAGTCACACGGGCCAAAGGCGTGATGGTGCAGGTTGGCATGGGCGGCGCAGTCCCCAACTTCCCGATGATGATGCTAATAAGCAAAGAGATCTCCCTGAAAGGCTCTTTCCGCTTTACTACCGAATTTAATACTGCGGTTTCCTGGCTTGCCAACCGCGTTATCAATCCGCTGCCGTTACTGAGCGCGGAATATCCATTTACCGACCTGGAAGCGGCGCTGATCTTTGCCGGAGACAAAACACAGGCGGCAAAAGTTCAGCTCGTTTTCTGAGAAAGTAAAATAAGGGACACTATCATGAACGATCTTTTTTCACTGGCAGGTAAAAATATCCTTATCACCGGAGCCGCTCAGGGAATTGGTTATTTGCTGGCGACCGGTCTTGGTCGCTATGGCGCGCGCATTATTGTTAACGATATTACCCCGGAGCGCGCCGAAACAGCCGTGACGAAACTTCAGCAGGAAGGGATAAAGGCTATTGCCGCTCCCTTTAATGTCACCCATAAACAGGACATTGAAGCTGCGGTTGAACATATCGAAAAAGATATCGGCGTCATTGACGTCCTGATAAATAACGCCGGTATCCAGCGCCGTCATCCGTTTACTGAGTTTCCCGAGCAGGAGTGGAACGACGTCATCGCCGTAAATCAGACCGCGGTTTTTCTCGTCTCTCAGGCCGTTACGCGCCGTATGGTGGCGCGGCAGGCAGGAAAAGTGATCAACATCTGTTCGATGCAAAGCGAGCTGGGCCGCGACACGATTACGCCATACGCCGCATCGAAGGGTGCCGTGAAGATGCTGACTCGCGGCATGTGCGTGGAGCTGGCGCGTCATAATATCCAGGTCAACGGTATTGCGCCGGGATACTTCAAAACGGAGATGACCAAAGCGCTGGTTGAAGATGAAGCCTTCACCTCCTGGCTATGCAAACGTACGCCTGCCGCACGCTGGGGCGATCCCCAGGAGCTTATTGGCGCAGCGGTGTTTCTCTCGTCAAAAGCCTCCGACTTTGTTAACGGACATCTGCTGTTTGTCGATGGCGGTATGCTGGTTGCCGTCTGACCAGGGAAATACGACGCAGCGCGTAAGCGCTGCTATTTTGGCGCTAATAAGAGAGACGAATATGCCATTAATAATTATTGCGGCAGGCGTTGCGCTGCTGTTGGTCTTAATGATTGCCTTTAAAGTTAACGGCTTTATCGCCCTTGTTCTGGTTGCCGCCGTGGTGGGTTTTGCCGAAGGGATGGGCGCGCAAGACGTCCTGCACTCCATACAAAACGGAATTGGCGGTACTCTGGGCGGACTCGCCATGATCCTCGGTTTTGGCGCGATGCTGGGAAGATTAATTTCCGATACCGGCGCCGCGCAGCGCATTGCGACGACGCTCATTAATACGTTCGGCAAAAAACGCGTGCAATGGGCGCTGGTGATCACCGGGCTTATCGTCGGCCTGGCAATGTTTTTTGAAGTCGGATTCGTACTGCTGTTGCCGCTCGTTTTTACGATTGTGGCCTCATCGGGACTGCCCTTGCTGTATGTCGGGGTTCCAATGGTCGCCGCCTTATCCGTTACGCACTGCTTCCTGCCGCCGCATCCCGGCCCTACCGCTATTGCGACAATTTTTGAGGCAAATCTCGGTACGACCCTGCTGTATGGGTTAATCATTACCATACCGACCGTGATTGTTGCCGGCCCTCTGTTTTCAAAATTACTGGCGCGATTTGAAAAAGCGCCGCCTGAAGGATTATTTAATCCTCACCTATTCAGTGAAGAGGAGATGCCGTCATTCTGGAACAGTATTTTTGCCGCCGTGATCCCGGTCATTCTGATGGCCATCGCAGCGGTATGTGAAATCACGCTGCCAAAAACGAATGCCGTGCGGGTTTTCTTCGAATTTATCGGTAATCCAGCAGTGGCGTTGTTTATTGCCATTATCATCGCCATTTTTACGCTGGGGCGACGCAATGGACGTACGGTTGAGCAGGTGATGGATATCGTCGGCGAGTCCATTGGCGCTATTGCGATGATTGTTTTTATCATCGCGGGCGGCGGCGCGTTTAAGCAAGTGCTGGTGGATAGCGGCGTGGGTCAATATATCTCGCAATTAATGACCGGCACCTCGCTATCTCCGTTATTAATGTGCTGGACGGTAGCCGCCGTGCTGCGTATTGCGTTAGGTTCCGCGACCGTGGCCGCGATAACCACAGCGGGCGTCGTATTGCCGATTATTAACGTAACCCACGCCGATCCGGCGTTAATGGTACTGGCGACAGGCGCGGGAAGCGTTATTGCATCACATGTTAACGATCCCGGTTTTTGGCTGTTTAAAGGGTATTTTAATCTTAGCGTCGGGGAAACCCTACGCACCTGGACCGTTATGGAAACATTGATTTCTGTCATGGGGTTGCTGGGCGTACTGGCGCTGAATGCGGTTCTGCATTAATTCATCATCCGCAGCCCAATTAACCATGGGGGCGACGTTCCCGCCCCCGGTACTGGAGAAAACATGAGGAATCACAGAATTTCTTTGCAGGATATCGCTACGCTTGCTGGCGTGACAAAAATGACGGTGAGCCGTTACATCCGCTCACCGAAAAAAGTCGCCAGGGAAACCGGCGAGCGTATTGCGCAGATCATGGAGGAAATTAACTACATACCAAATCGCGCGCCAGCTATGCTGTTAAACGCGCAAAGTTACACTCTGGGCGTGCTGATCCCCTCTTTTCAGAACCAGTTGTTTGCCGACATTCTTGCCGGGATTGAATCCGTAACGTCGGGTCATAACTACCAAACTCTCATTGCGAATTACAATTACAATCGCGATTCGGAAGAAGAGTCCGTTATCAATTTATTGTCCTACAATATCGACGGCATTATTCTTTCAGAAAAATATCATACCCTCAGAACCGTCAAATTCCTGCGCTCAGCAACCCTTCCGATTGTAGAACTTATGGACATCCAGGGTGATCGCTTAGATATGGAGGTGGGGTTTGATAACCGTCAGGCCGCCTTTGATATGGTCAGCACCATGCTGGATAAACGCCAGCGGCGTAAAATCCTCTATCTGGGTTCAAAAGACGATATCCGTGATGAGCAGCGTTATCACGGCTACTGCGATGCGATGACGCGCCGGGGGCTGGCGCCGTTGCGCATCAATCCCCGCGCTATCTCCTCTATCCATCTGGGGATACAGCTAATGCGTGATGCGCTTACTGCGCACCCGGACGTGGATGGCGTCTTTTGTACAAATGACGATATCGCAATGGGCGCTCTACTTTGGTGCCGCGAGCGTCAACTGGCCGTACCGGAGCAGATCTCCATCGCCGGCTTCCACGGTCTGGAGATGGGCAGGCAAATGATACCGAGCCTCGCCAGCGTAATTACCCCTCGTTTTGAGATCGGGCGCAGAGCCGCGCAGATGTTGCTCAACAAAATTAAAAATAACGATCTCAACCATAATACGATTGATTTGGGTTATCAGATTTATCACGGCAGCACGTTATAAATTTTTTGATCTACTTTTTCCCGCAGCTTGCCTGAGCTTAACGCGTAGCCAAAAGCGCCACGCGTCAGGTTACGCACTACATCATTCGAGTAATACCAGGCGGTCTGCCGGATGGCGGCGGAAAGGACTTATCAGGCCTACGGGTTCTGGTAGGCCTGATAAGCGCAGCGCCATCAGGCCTACGATTACTGTGATTACGACTTACGCAGCATTAGCCACAGGCTAATCAGGAAGAAAGACGCGCTCGGCAGCAGCGCGCCGACAATCGGAGGAATGCCGTATACCAGCGTCAGCGGGCCAAAAATCTGGTCGAGAACGTAAAAAACGAAGCCGAAGCTAATCCCCGTCACCACGCGCACGCCCATCGGCACACTACGCAGCGGGCCAAAGATAAACGACAGCGCCATCAGCATCATCACCGCCACGGAGAGCGGCTGGAAGATTTTACTCCACATATTGAGCTGATAACGTCCGGCGTCCTGTCCGCTCGACTTCAGATATTTAACGTAGTTATGCAGACCGCTGATGGAAAGCGCATCCGGGTCCAGCGCCACCACGCCTAACTTATCCGGCGTCAGATTCGTTTTCCAGGTGCCGCTCACCGTCTGCGAACCGGTGATCTGTTTCGGGTTTTGCAGATCGGACTCATCCACCTGCGACAAACGCCAGACCTTATGCTCCGGGTCGAATTTTGCCGAAGCGGCGTAACGCACCGACTGCAAACGACGCTGATCGTTGAAAGCGTAAATACTAATGCCGGCCAGCTCCTCGTCGCCCTTCACTCGTTCAATATAGACAAAGTTATTCCCGTCTTTCGCCCACAGACCTTGTTGGGTGGAAAGCAGCGAACCGCCATACATCGCCTGCGCACGA
Source organism: Salmonella sp. 5800 (assembly GCF_046558195.1). Classification (NCBI taxonomy): domain Bacteria; kingdom Pseudomonadati; phylum Pseudomonadota; class Gammaproteobacteria; order Enterobacterales; family Enterobacteriaceae; genus Salmonella; species Salmonella sp. 5800. The sequence goes on from NZ_JBGDOX010000007.1 coordinate 168,601, forward strand.
TAGTTACGCGCCATCTGCTCGCCCTGCGGGGCGACCCATTCGCCGATCGCCATGGTTAACAGCACCAGGGGGATAGCCGTTTTCATCACCGACAGCGCCACCTGCATACGGGTGAAACCCGATGCCTGCATCACCACCAGTTCGCTACGCTGCGCCAGCATCCCCAGCCCCAGCAGCGCGCCAAGCAGCGCCGCCATAGGAAAGAAGATCTGGATATCCTTAGGTACGCTGAGCAGGGTGTACATACCCGCGCCCAGCGCGTCGTAGTTACCCTGCCCCGCTTTTTTCAGCTGGTCGACAAACTTGATGATCCCGGAGAGCGACACCAGCATGAACAACGTCATCATGATGGTGGTAAAAATGGTTTTACCGATATAGCGGTCAAGTACACCAAATGGCTGCATTATACCGCTCCTTTACGCAGAAAACGGGCTCGCAGGCGGCGGACCGGCACCGTATCCCACAGGTTTAAACCAATCGCCAACGCCAGATAGATCAGGTTGACCGCCCACATCCAGATAACCGGGTCCAGTTTGCCTTTACCGCCATTCGATTTAATGGAGGTCTGGATCAGGAAGAACAGCAGATAAAGCAGCATGGCGGGCAACATAGACAAGACGCGCCCCTGACGTGGATTCACCACGCTGAGCGGCACGACCATCAGCGCCATCATAAATACGGTAAAGACTAACGTGATACGCCAGTGCAGCTCGGCGCGAGCGCGATCGTTGTCGGTATTCCACAGCGTGCGCATGTCCATCTGGTCGGTATCGTTCGGGTCCAGCGCCACGGCCTGATGGCCAATAATCGCCTGATAGTTCTGGAAGTCGGTGATGCGAAAATCGCGTAGCAACGCCGTCCCTTCAAAACGCGTCCCTTTGTTTAAGGTGACAACCTGGGAACCATCGCGCAACTGAGTAAGGTGTCCGGAATCGGCCACGACCACAGAAGGACGAGCATTGCCCTTAGGGCGAATTTGCGCCAGGAAAACATCGTGGAAGTCGCTGCCGTCAACGCTTTCGATGAACAGCACCGAGCTGCCGTTGGTCGCCTGCTGGAATTGTCCCTGCGCCAACGCCGCCATACCGGGGTTCGCTTTCGCCTCCGCCAGTACTTCATCCTGGTGTTTTGACGACCAGGGGCCGGCCCACATCACGTTAACCGCCGCAAGGATACCGGTAAATAACGCCAGTACCATGGCGGCCTTTACCAGCACGGCTTTGCTCAACCCACAGGCGTGCATGACCGTAATTTCACTTTCGGTATACAGTTTGCCCAGCGTCATCAGCAGCCCCAGGAACAGGCTTAAAGGCAGGATGAGCTGCGCCATTTCCGGTACGCCCAGCCCCAGAAGCGAGAGCACCAGATTTGCGGGAATATCGCCGTCAACCGCCGCGCCGAGAATCCTCACTAACTTTTGACAAAAGAAGATCAAAAGTAAGATGAAGAGTATCGCCAGCTGGCTTTTGAGCGTCTCCCGCACCAGATATCTTATGATTATCACTTTAAATACGCCCGTAAAAACCCATTTTTTTGCTGGAATTTAGCTTGTTTCATGGCTTAAACGTCATTTATTCTCTTGAGTCGTCGAAATCATCGCTAAGATCATTATACTCAGCGGATTCACCTCTCAGAACTTGTTCTGACGTGCCAATGCCGTAATAACGTTAAGATTAACACGAAGTCACCGCAACAGCGGACATGAGTTACGAAAGCTTTCAATTTCTATACTCTAATGGATTTCGAGTTGCAGGCAGGCGGCAAGACTGTGAAGCCCCGGAGCTTACATCAGGTAAGTGACAGGGGTGAGCAGGCGCAGCCAACGCATCTGCAACTTGAAAGACGACGAGTATAGCTGTAGCCACCACTGTTGTCTTTAAGATTCAGGAGCATAGTGCATGGAGTTCAGTGTAAAAAGCGGTAGCCCGGAGAAACAGCGGAGTGCCTGCATTGTCGTGGGCGTCTTTGAACCGCGTCGCCTTTCTCCGATTGCAGAACAGCTCGACAAAATTAGCGACGGATACATCAGCGCATTGCTGCGTCGCGGCGAACTGGAAGGAAAACCGGGGCAGACTCTGTTGCTGCACCATGTTCCTAACGTTCTTTCCGAGCGAATCCTCCTCATTGGTTGCGGCAAAGAGCGCGAGCTTGATGAACGTCAGTATAAGCAGGTTATTCAGAAAACGATAAATACTCTGAATGATACCGGCTCGATGGAAGCCGTCTGTTTCCTGACCGAACTGCACGTCAAAGGCCGCAACAACTACTGGAAAGTGCGTCAGGCCGTCGAAACGGCCAAAGAGACGCTTTATAGCTTTGATCAACTCAAGACCAACAAGAGCGAGCCGCGCCGCCCGCTACGTAAGATGGTCTTTAATGTGCCGACCCGCCGTGAGCTCACCAGCGGCGAACGCGCCATTCAGCACGGTCTGGCCATCGCCGCCGGGATTAAGGCTGCGAAAGATCTCGGCAACATGCCGCCCAATATCTGTAACGCCGCCTACCTGGCGTCACAGGCGCGCCAGTTGGCTGACAGCTACAGCAAAAATGTCATCACCCGCGTCATCGGCGAACAGCAAATGCGCGAACTGGGTATGAACGCTTATCTGGCGGTCGGCCACGGTTCGCAGAATGAATCGCTGATGTCGGTGATTGAGTACAAGGGCAATCCATCCGAAGACGCGCGCCCGATCGTGCTGGTGGGTAAAGGCCTGACCTTCGACTCCGGCGGCATCTCCATCAAGCCATCTGAAGGGATGGACGAGATGAAGTACGACATGTGCGGCGCGGCGGCGGTTTACGGCGTGATGCGTATGGTCGCCGAGCTTCAGCTACCGATTAACGTTATCGGCGTACTGGCGGGCTGTGAAAACATGCCGGGCGGACGCGCGTATCGTCCGGGCGACGTGCTGACCACCATGTCTGGTCAAACCGTTGAAGTCCTGAACACCGACGCCGAAGGCCGTCTGGTTTTGTGCGACGTGCTGACCTACGTTGAACGCTTCGAGCCGGAAGCGGTTATCGACGTCGCGACGCTAACCGGCGCCTGCGTGATTGCGCTGGGCCATCACATTACCGGTCTGATGTCGAACCATAACCCGCTGGCGCATGAACTGATCGGCGCGTCCGAGCAAGCGGGCGACCGCGCGTGGCGTCTGCCGCTGGGCGATGAGTTCCAGGAACAACTGGAGTCCAACTTTGCGGATATGGCGAATATTGGTGGTCGTCCTGGCGGCGCTATCACCGCAGGCTGCTTCCTGGCGCGCTTTACCCGTAAGTACAACTGGGCGCACCTGGATATCGCCGGCACCGCCTGGCGATCCGGCAAAGCGAAAGGCGCAACGGGTCGTCCGGTAGCGCTGCTGTCGCAGTTCCTGCTCAATCGTGCGGGCTTTAACGGCGAAGAGTAAGTTTGAGATTACCCCGTAGGCCTGATAAGGCGTATTAGCGCCGCCATCAGGCGTTTTGCCGGATGGCGCTGCGCTTATCCGGCCTACGGGAGGCATCATGGCAACGCATTTAAATCCACCACAAGAAGCCCCATATATGAAAAATGCGACGTTCTATCTTTTGGATAATGACACTACCGTCAACGGTTTAAGCGCCGTTGAACAACTGGTGTGTGAAATTGCCGCAGAACGTTGGCGCGCCAGCAAGCGCGTGCTGATCGCCTGCGAAGATGAGAAGCAGGCCATTCGGCTGGATGAAGCGCTGTGGGCGAGACCGGCGGAAAGTTTTGTCCCGCACAATCTGGCAGGCGAAGGCCCACGCGGCGGCGCGCCGGTCGAAATCGCCTGGCCGGAAAAACGCAACAGCAGCCCACGCGATATTTTAATCAGCCTGCGTACAAGCTTTGCAGATTTTGCCACCGCTTTCACAGAAGTGGTAGACTTCGTCCCTTACGAAGAAACTTTGAAACAACTGGCGCGCGAACGCTACAAAGCCTACCGCGTGGCTGGTTTTAACCTGAATACGGCAACCTGGAAATAATGGAAAAGACATATAACCCCCAAGATATCGAACAGCCGCTTTACGAGCACTGGGAAAAGCAGGGCTATTTCAAGCCTAACGGCGACGAAAGCAAAGAGTCCTTCTGCATCATGATCCCGCCGCCGAACGTCACCGGCAGTTTGCATATGGGACATGCTTTCCAGCAAACCATCATGGATACCATGATCCGTTACCAGCGTATGCAGGGTAAAAACACCCTGTGGCAGGTCGGCACCGACCACGCAGGGATCGCAACCCAGATGGTGGTTGAGCGCAAGATTGCCGCTGAAGAAGGTAAAACCCGTCACGACTACGGCCGCGATGCGTTTATCGACAAAATCTGGCAGTGGAAAGCGGAATCCGGCGGCACCATTACCCGTCAGATGCGCCGTCTCGGCAACTCCGTTGACTGGGAGCGCGAGCGCTTCACCATGGACGAAGGCCTTTCCAATGCCGTGAAAGAAGTCTTTGTTCGCCTGTACAAAGAAGACCTGATTTACCGTGGCAAACGCCTGGTGAACTGGGACCCGAAACTGCGCACCGCCATCTCTGACCTGGAAGTGGAAAACCGCGAGTCCAAAGGCTCGATGTGGCACATCCGCTATCCGCTGGCCGATGGCGCGAAAACCGCAGACGGTAAAGATTACCTGGTCGTCGCCACCACTCGTCCGGAAACCGTATTGGGCGATACCGGCGTGGCCGTGAACCCGGAAGATCCGCGTTATAAAGATCTGATTGGCAAATTCGTTATTCTGCCGCTGGTTAACCGCCGCATTCCGATTGTGGGCGACGAACACGCCGATATGGAAAAAGGCACCGGCTGCGTGAAGATCACCCCGGCGCACGACTTTAACGACTATGAAGTCGGGAAACGTCACGCCCTGCCGATGATCAACATCCTGACCTTTGACGGCGACATTCGCGAAAGCGCGGAAGTGTTCGATACCAAAGGTGAAGAGTCTGACGTTTATTCCAGCGAGATTCCGGCTGAGTTCCAGAAGCTGGAACGCTTTGCTGCCCGTAAGGCCATCGTTGCTGCCGTTGACGCGCTGGGCCTGCTGGAAGAAATTAAACCGCACGATCTGACCGTTCCTTACGGCGACCGTGGCGGTGTAGTTATCGAACCGATGCTGACCGACCAGTGGTACGTCCGTGCCGACGTGCTGGCGAAACCGGCGGTGGAAGCGGTTGAGAACGGCGACATTCAGTTCGTGCCGAAGCAGTACGAAAACATGTACTTCTCCTGGATGCGTGATATCCAGGACTGGTGTATCTCTCGTCAGTTGTGGTGGGGTCACCGTATCCCGGCATGGTACGACAACGACGGCAACGTCTACGTTGGCCGTACCGAAGACGAAGTGCGTCAGGAAAATAGCCTCGGCGCCGACGTTGCGCTTCGTCAGGACGAAGACGTTCTTGATACCTGGTTCTCCTCCGCGCTGTGGACTTTCTCCACCCTCGGCTGGCCGGAAAACACCGACGCGCTGCGTCAGTTCCACCCCACCAGCGTGATGGTGTCCGGCTTCGATATCATCTTCTTCTGGATTGCCCGCATGATCATGATGACCATGCACTTCATCAAAGATGAAAACGGCAAGCCGCAGGTGCCGTTCCATACTGTCTACATGACCGGTCTGATTCGCGACGACGAAGGCCAGAAGATGTCCAAATCCAAGGGTAACGTTATCGACCCGCTGGATATGGTGGACGGCATCTCCCTGCCGGAACTGCTGGAAAAACGCACCGGCAACATGATGCAGCCGCAGATGGCGGAGAAAATCCGCAAGCGTACCGAGAAGCAGTTCCCGAACGGCATTGAGCCGCACGGCACCGACGCCCTGCGCTTTACCCTGGCGGCGCTGGCCTCGACCGGCCGCGACATCAACTGGGATATGAAGCGTCTGGAAGGTTATCGTAACTTCTGTAACAAGCTGTGGAACGCCAGCCGCTTTGTGCTGATGAACACCGAAGAGCAGGATTGCGGCTTCAACGGCGGCGAAATGACGCTGTCGCTGGCGGACCGCTGGATCCTGGCGGAATTCAACCAGACCGTTAAAGCCTACCGCGACGCGCTGGACAGCTTCCGCTTCGACATCGCCGCGGGCATTCTGTATGAATTCACCTGGAACCAGTTCTGCGACTGGTATCTGGAGCTGACCAAGCCGGTAATGACCGGGGGTTCCGAGTCTGAACTGCGCGGCACCCGCCATACGCTGGTCACCGTACTGGAAGGTCTGCTGCGCCTGGCGCACCCGATCATCCCGTTCATCACCGAAACCATCTGGCAGCGCGTGAAGGTTATCTGTGGCATTATCGCCGATACCATTATGCTGCAGCCGTTCCCGGAATATAACGCCGCACAGGTGGATGAAGCCGCGTTGGCCGATACCGAGTGGCTGAAGCAGGCGATCGTCGCGGTACGTAACATTCGTGCGGAAATGAACATCGCCCCGGGCAAACCGCTGGAACTGCTGCTGCGCGGCTGTAGTGAAGAAGCCGTTCGTCGTGTTAACGACAACCGTAGCTTCCTGCAAACCCTGGCGCGTCTGGAAAGCATCACCGTGCTGCCAGCTGATGACAAAGGCCCGGTTTCCGTGACCAAAATCATCGACGGCGCTGAACTGCTGATCCCGATGGCTGGCCTCATCAACAAAGACGATGAGCTGGCGCGTCTGGCGAAAGAAGTGGCGAAAATCGAAGGCGAGATTGCCCGTATCGAAGGCAAACTCTCCAACGAAGGTTTCGTTGCCCGCGCGCCGGAAGCGGTCATTGCCAAAGAGCGTGAGAAGCTGGACGGTTACGCAGAAGCGAAAGCGAAGCTGATTGAGCAGCAGGCGGTTATCGCCGCGCTGTAATCTGAAAGCCTGATGGCGCTTCGCTTACCAGGCCTACACGTTCGCTTATTGAAATGGCGCGATCGGTAGGCCGGATAAGGCATTCACGCCGCCATCCGACAACATGAATTATGGGCCGACGTAAACGTCGGCCTTTTTACATCAGATAAACGGGAAGTAAGGCATGATGCCACGAGAAATCCACATTAGCGGGCCATTTTCCAGCGGCGTCTCATCATTGGTTAACTCAAGTGAATCCAGATCGCCCTGGACCTGTGTATTCTGCGCCAGCCAGCTCACCAGCCCAATTTTCAACCACGGATAAGCCAGCCCTAAGGTCACGCCGGAAATCACAAACACCACCAGTAACCGCCACAGCATACCGTGTGAAGTGACAGAGGAATGAAAACGAATCGAATCGTTCGCCAGTGACAAATTGTTTAAAAACAGGTTGCGTAACGCCACATATAAGTAACTGGTTACCACAATAATCGCGAGAAAATAGAGGAAATAACATGCCATTATCTGGCTATAATATTGCAGAATAAGCGCCCCTTCTGCCTGCGCATTCCCCATCATACTCAAAAGAATCATGTCGGTGAACACCGGCGCGATTAGATAACCAATCACGACAGCAAAAGGGAAAAGGGTCAACATTGCCAACACGCACCCTCTGATGCACGTTTTAACATTAACCTGAATCGAGAAACGATGAATGCCAAAGTTTGCGCCATTGCCAAACAAGGTCATCCATTTGCTGTAGGTAATACCGTTAATGACCCCTATCCCAATAATAGCCAGCAAACCGAGAAAAACGATATTGAACACTAAACCGCCGACGGCGATGGTTACCAGTGAGATAATATAAAGAACAATATAAAGCGCCACCATCAGGAGTACCGGGAGAGCGAACATGTACCACCAGGCTCGCCGCATGGAACACTGGAATCCAAAATGTACGCCATTAAGCGAAGTCATCATCGCCTGATACTGTAATCCTTTCACCGCCATAAAAGGAATAATCGCAATTAATAAGCCGAATAGCGTAAAACCGAGACCGGGATGACCGTGTTCAATAAGAGAGAGGCTAACAATATAAATAATAAAAACTAACAACACACTAATAAATAATGCGCCGCCCGTGGCTTTGTAAGCAAAAGGCTGATTGTTTAGCGTCATATTAGTATAAATATAACGTCGACATTTCACCATCGCCCACGGCGCATAGATTCCCAACGTGATACACGTCAACAAGAAATTCACAAGGCAAATAACAAAATACTTTCCGCCCTTGCCTGTAAACACCAACGTGTGATTATGGTTATCTTTACTACTGATAACGTTATTCATGAATCATATCCCTGACTTGCAGTCTATTAGAATTAATAATAAAAATCAGTAGATTGTTACTGATTCGACTACAATACTATTTTTGTTTAATTTTTCCGCCTTTTATTTTGTCTGATTCAGGATCTCCTTGCGCGTGACTCAAGACGGTGGTATTAAAGTAATCTATAAATAAATTTTAAAAATTGAGCCATATTATGAATAATGTCGCCTCGCCAACGCTCACGGTGCGCCGAATCACTACCGCCGACAATGCCGCTATTGCTCGTGTCATCCGTCAGGTTTCAGCGGAATACGGACTTACCGCCGATAAAGGTTATACCGTTGCCGACCCCAATCTGGATGAACTGTATCAGGTTTATAGCCAACCGGGCGCGGCCTACTGGGTGGTAGAGCAAAACGGTTGTGTGGTGGGCGGCGGCGGCGTGGCGCCGTTATCCTGTAGCGAACCAGACATTTGTGAACTGCAAAAAATGTATTTTTTACCGATGATTCGTGGTCAGGGGCTGGCGAAAAAGCTGGCGCTGATGGCGCTGGATCATGCCCGTGAACAGGGTTTTAAACGCTGCTATCTGGAAACAACGGCTTTTTTACGCGAGGCGATTGCGCTATACGAACGTTTAGGATTTGAACATATTAGCGAACCGCTCGGCTGCACCGGACATGTCGATTGCGAAGTGAGGATGTTAAAGGATCTCTGAAAACCAGGCGTTTATTTATCCTCGCCAGGTATTATTTTTGCTGATATAAGTAATCCCGGAAACATCCTGTTATCCGGGAATCACTTATTATTCAAGGAAGTTATAAATGAAACGCCTATTATCAGCAATTGTTTTCCCCGCTATGTTTATTAGTATCTCTAATGTATATGCATTAGATATACAGCCCGGCGAATGGAAAATGGAAAATATAGAAATGCGCACCATCAATCCAGATACAAAAGAAGTATTAATGGATGAAAAAAATTCGGGCATAGCGACGCTTATGTGTTATACCCCTAAAATGTCTGAAGATTCTAAAAAAATGGTGAAGGGTTTTTCTACCAGTGCAGGCGGTTGCACGACAACATTTGTAGAAAGTACGGATACCAAACTGATCAATGAGACTGTCTGTAATAATCCTGATGTCAAATCGCACTCTATTGTAGAAACGACGAAAATAAGCGATACAGAATTTGCGATGACCATGAAATCGGATGTCGATGCAGGAGGTAATAAAACAACCTCCATCAACAAAATTAAACAAACTTTTGTTGGCAAGACCTGCTCTGAAGCGTCAAAAGGCGTGAAACAGTAACTATTTCAACACAAAAACCCGTAGTGGTTGATGCAAAAATGGCATTATTCACGGTCAACTTTCGGGAATATAACACTGAGTGAGTTCTTTTTTGCCTGCCGCTGGCAGGCTTTACTCAGAACAGAATATCATGAAAATGACCTTTCCTGCTCGCCAGCAGCTTGATGCCGGGCGGATGACCACCACAAATTTTGCAGGTGGCGACAGCGTAAAAGATAAAAACGCTAATCTTTAATTTTACCCTTTATCCGGCGGCTGGCACGCCGCTATGAAAACGAAACTCGCGGTCTGGCGACAAGATAAGGTCAGCTTCCACCTCGCCAAAATAGCGCACGCGCGCAGAAATGTCCTCGGCGGAAATCTGCTGCGCCAGCGCCAGGTAATCCTGATAATGCCGCGCTTCGGAGCGCAGAAGCGAGAGATAAAACGTCTGTAAATCCTCATCCAGCCAGGGCGCCAGAGCGGCAAAACGTTCGCAGGAGCGGGCTTCGATATACGCCCCGCAAATCAGCTTATCAATTAAGGTGAGCGGTTCGTGCGTGCGTACCGCTTTCAACATTCCTTTCGCGTAGCGGCTGGCGGTGATTTTCACATAAGGAATGTTTCTGACCTGCATGACCTCGCGTACCTGCCAAAAATGGTGCAACTCCTCTTTAATCAATAACACCATATGGTCGATAAGCTGACGACCCCAGGGGTCATCAGTTTGCGGCATGGCGCTTTTGCTAATCTGTTTATGCAGGGCAACAAAATCCGGCTCCGGCCCCTGACGAAACGCGAACGCCTCGTAAGGTTGCAGCCAGGCGAGCAGCGCGTCGGCGCCCGATTTATCGGCGACATATTTACGCACCAACAGCAACGCGGTTTGCGCAGCCTTCAGTTCGCAGATCAAGTGATCGGTAAGCAGAAGAGGAAGATTTTGCGGATCGCGGGCCTGGACAATCCACGCCTGCGGCGTCGGGCAATGCAGGAAATTAAGCACCGGAGAGAGTATTTGCGGGTAATTCATACGTAACCTGTTAAAAAAATACGACAGCAGACGCTGCCGTACCGTCATACTATGCAGCTTTAGTGACGCACGCCGTCGTCATCTTCATCGACATAATCGTCGTCATCACCCTCTTCGCCATTAGGGTCTTCAAAATAGGTTCCCCAGCCGTCGTATTCGACATCATATTTTTCTGCCAGGTTCATCAGTTGCTCAACCTGAGCGTCGATGAGTTCGGCGTTCAACGCGCACTCGCTGAGGATGTCGCAACAAATAACCGTATCGCCCTCTTCCACTTCCAGCTCTTCCGGCTCCGTCACTTCATAGCCGAGTTTAAAGGCTTCTACCGCGGCTTTTTCCAACGTTTCGAAATCGTCAGCGGAAAGGTGATGCTCGATAGTGTACAGCGCATCCGGATCGCTGCCGTCCTCAAGTAACTCTTCAATAATTAACCGCGTTTCTTCACGCTGCTCTTCCAGTAATTCCGGGTTTGCCATAGCTCGTTCCTCATAGATGTCCTGCCGATACTCTTATTGTCACATACCGCCGACGTTGCCTCCACCTTATCGAGAAAAGTTTTATCAAACAGGGTTGCAAATGAATAATCATCCATATAAAGTGAATTTTAATTCAATGAGAGGCCTAAGCCATGTGAGGGAAGTATGTCTACGTTTTACCAAAAACCTTTTTTAAAGTTACTTGATTTCACCGCCAGCGAGCTCACTGCTCTGTTGCAGCTTGCCGCCAAACTGAAAGCCGATAAGAAAAACGGTAAAGAAGAACAAAAGCTGGTGGGTAAGAATATTGCGCTCATCTTCGAAAAAGACTCGACCCGGACACGATGCTCTTTCGAAGTTGCCGCATACGATCAGGGGGCGCGCGTGACGTACCTGGGTTCCAGCGGGAGCCAGATCGGCCATAAAGAGTCCATCAAAGATACTGCCCGCGTCCTGGGCCGGATGTTTGACGGTATTCAGTATCGAGGATATGGCCAGGAGATCGTCGAAACGCTGGCTGAATATTCCGGTGTGCCGGTATGGAACGGTTTAACCGATGAGTATCACCCAACGCAATTACTGGCGGATCTGCTCACCATGCAGGAACATCTGCCGGGTAAAGCCTTTAACGAGATGACGTTGGTCTATGCCGGAGACGCGCGTAATAACATGGGTAACTCCATGCTGGAAGCCGCCGCGTTAACAGGATTGGATCTCCGTCTGGTCGCGCCAAAAGCCTGCTGGCCGCAAGCCGCGTTAGTGGCGGAGTGCAGCGCCATGGCGAAAAAGAACGGCGGCGCCATCACCCTGACCGAAGATATCGCCTCGGGCGTAAAAGGCGCGGATTTTATCTATACCGATGTTTGGGTCTCTATGGGCGAACCCAAAGAGAAATGGGCGGAGCGTATTGCCCTGCTGCGTGATTATCAGGTCAACAGCCAGATGATGGCGTTAACCGGCAATCCGCAGGTTAAGTTCCTGCATTGTCTGCCTGCGTTCCATGATGACGAAACCACGCTCGGCAAAAAAATGGCCGAAGAGTACGGTTTACATGGCGGGATGGAAGTGACCGACGAGGTTTTTGAGTCTGCGGCCAGCATTGTCTTTGATGAAGCGGAAAACCGAATGCATACCATCAAAGCAGTAATGGTAGCGACGCTGTCTAAATAATGTCGTTATGATGCCGGATGGCGGTTGGCCTACAAAATCGCAACGTGCAGGCGCCGCCATCCGGCACAAAATATTACGCCATCAGCATTTTCACAACCGCTTTACGTACCCGCGCCGGTTCTCCCACCGCGCACAGGGGCTTATGCACTTCGCCGGGATAAAACACCACAAAGTCACCTTCGTTCAGGACGACGGTTTTCTCGCCGATGCTCGTCGGTAAAAATGCAATGTCTTTATCCGCCAGCCAGTCCGTGTGCGGCGTTCCCGCAGGCCGGGTACTGAATGCCATCCCTTCCTGACCTTGTAGCACAATCTGAATATCAAGATAACGGGCGTGGTACTCTGCGCTGCGCGATTCGCCCGGCTCCGTCATATTTTCAGAAATCATATAAAACAGCCTGTCGCCGTCAATGTCATACTTACCTGGCGCGGTCGTTGCCGTGACATGCGCATTGACGTGCTCAATCGCCTGCCGTAACGCCGTCGGCAGCCAGGCCTCCAGATGTTCAATATTGCCAATAATCATCGCATCCCCTTAGTTAAAACAGCGTTTTATTTTTTCTCTTTATACGAGAAAAATGGCTGCCATACTACCCTTACTCTCATCGATTTTGCGCCAGCGCATGTTTATCGCCAGCGGTGTTTATATATTGTTAATAGTTCGCCCAACTTTATGCAGTACCTATGCATAAACCCCAGCGGCGCCAAATCGCCATCACTAACAACCCCTTGATATTAAAGGCGTTAACATAAAAACGTTTTAGCGATCACAATTCGCTCTTCCCGCATAAATGACTTCTATATCCATAGTTATTTTTAAATTATTTAAATATCCCCGATAATAAAATCCCCCTCACGCATAGTTATGCAATTCTCAAGAATAATCACTTTATTTTCAATTAGTTAAGATTTAAATATCATTCAATACAACAAACAAATAATTAACAATAAAAAAATAACAAACCATATAGCTGCGTAGTAATTCATTTAATGCCTTATTGTTTTTTGAATTTCTCTGACCCGGCTCATATATTAAATAAGAAAAATAGCACTCCTTGATTGATGTGAATCTCATCACATTAACAACCCAAATAAAATTCAATCATTGCTCCCGAATTTAACTGAAACGCCGCGACTGCAAGCACGCTAAATATTTGCAGTCACTCCTTCTTTATTCTTGAAATTATGTAAAAGGTATAATGATGGAAAAGCATTTTGTCGGTTCTGAAATTGGTCAATTACACAGCGTAATGTTGCATCGTCCCAATCTCAGCCTAAAAAGACTTACCCCTTCAAATTGTCAGGAATTACTTTTTGACGATGTATTATCCGTAGAGCGCGCTGGCGAAGAGCATGACATTTTTGCCAACACGCTGCGCCAGCAAGGGATAGAAGTGTTGCTGTTAACCGACCTGCTCACCCAAACGCTGGATGTGGCTGACGCTAAAGCCTGGCTACTGGACACGCAAATTTCCGATTATCGCCTTGGGCCCACCTTTGCCGCAGATATTCGCGCCTGGCTGGCGGATATGCCGCACCGTGAACTGGCTCGCCATTTAAGCGGCGGTTTAACTTACGGCGAAATCCCCGCCTCCATAAAAAATATGGTGGTCGATACTCACGATATTAATGACTTTATTATGAAGCCATTACCGAATCACCTATTTACCCGTGACACGTCCTGCTGGATATATAACGGCGTCTCAATTAACCCCATGGCAAAACCTGCACGCCAACGTGAAACGAATAATTTACGTGCTATTTATCGCTGGCATCCTCAATTCGCAGGCGGTGATTTCATTAAATATTTCGGCGACGAGGACATTAATTACGACCACGCCACTTTAGAGGGCGGCGATGTGCTGGTGATTGGCCGCGGCGCGGTGTTGATCGGTATGTCTGAACGTACTACGCCGCAGGGCGTCGAGTTCCTGGCGCAGGCATTGTTTAAACATCGTCAGGCGGAACGCGTCATTGCCGTTGAACTGCCAAAACATCGCTCCTGTATGCACCTTGACACCGTCATGACCCACATTGATATCGACACCTTCTCCGTCTATCCGGAAGTCGTTCGCCCGGACGTTCAGTGCTGGACGCTGACGCCAGACGGACGCGGCGGTCTGAAACGAACCCAGGAGAGCACGCTGGTTCATGCTCTTGAAAAAGCGCTTGGCATCGATCAGGTGCGCTTAATCACCACTGGCGGCGACGCATTTGAAGCTGAGCGCGAACAGTGGAATGACGCCAATAACGTGCTCACTCTGCGTCCCGGCGTGGTGGTGGGCTATGAGCGCAACATCTGGACCAACGAAAAATACGACAAAGCCGGCATTACCGTCCTTCCCATTCCCGGCGATGAACTGGGTCGCGGGCGCGGGGGCGCACGCTGCATGAGCTGTCCACTGGAACGCGATGGTATTTAAAGGAGACGTTATGGAAAACAAACGCACACTGGTCGTCGCGCTGGGCGGCAATGCGCTGCTCAAACGCGGCGAACCGCTGGAGGCTGATATTCAGCGTAAAAATATCGAACTGGCGGCCAGAACCATCGCCCAGCTTACCCGGCAATGGCGCGTGGTGTTAGTGCACGGCAACGGCCCACAGGTAGGACTGCTGGCGCTACAAAATAGCGCCTACGCTAACGTTACGCCCTACCCGCTCGATATTCTCGGTGCGGAAAGCCAGGGCATGATTGGCTACATGCTGCAACAGGCGCTGAAGAATCATCTGCCGGAGCGTGAAATCAGCGTCCTGCTCACCCAGGTCGAAGTCGATGCCAACGACCCGGCATTCCTCAATCCAACCAAATATATCGGACCGATTTACGACGAAGCGCAGGCCCGTGCGTTACAGGCAGAAAAGGGCTGGGTATTCAAAGCCGACGGTAACGCCTTCCGCCGCGTTGTGCCCTCCCCGCAGCCGAAACGCATTGTGGAAAACGATGCCATCCGCGCGCTGATTAGCCGCGATCACCTGGTTATCTGTAACGGCGGCGGCGGTGTGCCGGTCGTGGAAAAAGCCGATGGCTACCACGGTATCGAGGCGGTGATCGACAAAGATCTGTCCGCCGCCCTGCTTGCCAGCCAAATTCACGCCGACGCGCTGCTCATTCTGACCGATGCCGACGCGGTGTATCTCGACTGGGGTAAGCCCACCCAACGCCCGCTGGCGCAAGTTACGCCGGAGCTGCTTCGTGAAATGCAGTTCGACGCCGGTTCGATGGGCCCGAAAGTGACCGCCTGCGCTGAGTTTGTCAGCCATTGCCGCGGCATTGCCGGAATCGGCTCGCTGGCGGATGGGCAAGCCATTCTCGCGGGCGAGAAAGGCACTTTGATTCGGTGTGAAACCGCCGACGTTGACGCATAAGGCTTTTTACCGGATGGCGGCTTCCGCCTTATTCGGCCTACAGAGCGCGCATAACCGTGGGCCGGATAAGCGCAGCGCCATCAGGCAATTCATTTTAACAAGGATATTGTAATGGTTATTTCACTGAAAAATCGTAACTTTTTGAAGCTGCTTGACTACACCCCGGCGGAAATCCAACACCTCATCGATCTGGCTATTGAGCTGAAAGCCGCAAAAAAAGCCGGATGCGAAAAGCAAACGCTGATCGGCAAAAACATCGCGCTGATTTTTGAAAAAACCTCTACCCGCACCCGATGCGCGTTTGAAGTCGCCGCTTTCGACCAGGGCGCGCAGGTGACTTATCTCGGCCCAAGCGGCTCGCAGATCGGCCATAAAGAGTCCATGAAAGATACTGCTCGCGTCCTGGGGCGGATGTATGACGGCATCGAATATCGCGGTTTTGGTCAACACATTGTGGAAGAGCTGGGGGAATACGCGGGCGTTCCCGTCTGGAACGGCCTGACCGATGAATTTCACCCCACCCAGATCCTGGCCGATCTGATGACCATGCTGGAACACGCGCCGGGTAAAACGCTGCCGGAACTGAGCTTCGCCTACCTGGGCGACGCGCGCAACAACATGGGCAACTCGCTGATGGTGGGCGCGGCGAAGATGGGCATGGATATCCGCCTGATAGCGCCAAAGTCCTTCTGGCCTGATGCCGCGCTGGTCGCGCAGTGCCGGGAAATTGCCAGCGTTACCGGCGCTCGTATCACCTTAACGGAGAGCGTTGAAGACGGCGTTCACGGCGTGGATTTCCTCTATACCGACGTCTGGGTCTCGATGGGAGAGCCCAAAGAAGCCTGGGCGGAACGCGTCAGTCTGATGACGCCATATCAGGTCAACCAGCAGGTGGTAAACGCTACCGGTAATCCTGATGTGAAGTTTATGCACTGCCTGCCCGCCTTCCATAACGAGCACACCAAAGTGGGACGCGAAATCGAAATGGCTTACGGCCTGAAAGGACTGGAGGTCACGGAAGAGGTGTTCGAGTCCGCAGGCTCGATAGTCTTCGATGAAGCGGAAAACCGGATGCACACCATCAAAGCGGTCATGGTGGCGACGCTCGGCGACTAATCCCACAGGATATGCGCCCTTGCGGCGCATATCCGTGATATCAGGAGAGAACATCATGGGTAAATTTAAATTTCCCACCGCTTATACCATCCTGTTTATTCTTATTGCCCTGGTCGCAGTGATGACCTGGATTGTGCCGGCGGGAAAATACCAAATGGCGATGAACGCCACGCTGGGAAAAGAGGTGCCGGTGGCGGGAACGTATGCCCCCGTGGACGCGCATCCGCAAGGGATTACCGCTGTTTTACTGGCGCCGATTGACGGCCTCTATAACCACGAAACCTACACCGCCGGCGCCATTGACGTCGCGCTGTTTGTCTTGATTATCGGCGGCTTTCTGGGGGTGGTGAATAAAACGGGGGCGATTGATGCCGGTATTGAACGGGTAACAGTCAAACTCAACGGCAAAGATGAGTGGATGATCCCCATTCTGATGGCGCTGTTCGCCGCAGGCGGCACTATCTATGGCATGGCGGAGGAGTCGTTGCCCTTCTACACGCTGCTGGTGCCGGTTATGATGGCGGCCCGCTTCGATCCGTTAGTGGCGGCGGCAACCGTACTACTCGGCGCGGGGATAGGCACGCTCGGTTCGACCATTAACCCTTTCGCCACGGTCATTGCCGCCAACGCCGCCGGCATCCCTTTTACTCAGGGAATGCTGATGCGCGTACTGCTGTTAATTGTCGGCTACGTACTGTGCGTGTTTTGGGTAATGCGCTATGCGCGCAAAGTCCGCGCCCATCCTGAGCTTTCTATCGTGGCGGATAAAATGGAGGAAAATCGCGCCCATTTCCTCGGCAATCGCGCCAATACACTGCTGGAGTTTACGGCTACCCGGAAATGGGTGCTGCTGATCTTCGCCTCCTCTTTCGCGGTGATGATTTACGGCGTGGCGGTTCTCGGCTGGTGGATGGCGGAAATCTCCGGCGTTTTTCTGGCGGCGGCGATTATCGTTGGCGTGATAACGCGGATGGGCGAGGAAGCGTTCACCAGTACCTTTATCGACGGCGCGCGGGATTTGCTCGGCGTGGCGCTAATTATTGGTATCGCGCGCGGCATTGTGGTGGTCATGGATAACGGTATGATTACCCACACCATTTTGCACAGCGCGGAAAGTCTGGTTTCCGGCCTCTCTACCACCATTTTCATAAACGTAACCTACTGGCTGGAAGTATTGCTTTCCTTCCTGGTGCCCTCCTCTTCCGGTCTTGCCGTATTGACGATGCCCATTATGGCGCCGTTAGCGGATTTTGCCCACGTACAGCGGGATTTGGTCGTAACCGCCTACCAGTCGGCCTCCGGGATTGTGAACCTGGTTACTCCCACCTCCGCCGTGGTCATGGGCGGTCTGGCGATCGCGCGGGTTCCCTATGTCCGCTATCTGAAATGGATCGCGCCGCTGTTGCTGATCCTGACATTGCTGAATATGGCGGTACTGAGCATCGGAGCGATGATGTAACGAGCCAGATGGCGACGCGTCTTATCCGACAGGACTGATAAGCACAGCGCCATCAGGCACGCCGTCACCTTTTTTGATCGGCTTCTCATTTTCCTGCAAAACCGCCCGATTGATCCGCAATCGATGTGACAAATGTGATGAATTTCGCCAGTCCGTTGATATTAATAATAAAGATAAGGTGCATTTATGAAGGAATACGATGATTACTCCGCCAAAGAACAACAGCAACTGGCGGTTTGTCAGCGCCTGATTAGTGAAAAAAGTTACCTGTCCCAGGAGGAGATTCGCCGCGATTTACAAAATGAGGGATTTGAAGGTATCAGCCAGTCTACGGTTTCGCGCCTGCTCAAGCTGCTGGGCGCAATAAAAATCAGAAATACGAAGGGACAAAAGATTTATTCCGTAAATCCCCAGCGGCGACCTTCGCCGGATGCCGGACGTTCAATAGCCGAAATGGTCGTTAGCGTTGAACATAATAGCGAATTTATCCTTATCCATACGGCGGCAGGTTATGGTCGCGCCGTCGCGAGAATTCTGGATTACCACGCATTGCCGGAAATTCTCGGCGTCGTTGCCGGTAGCAGTATTGTCTGGGTCGCACCACGGGTCGTTCAGCGTACGGCGCTGGTACACAAACAAATTAATTATTTGCTTAAAATGAATTTAAATTCATAAGAACCGTTTGCGATGAGTAAATCATGCATTAATTCGCTTGATCCCAAAACAGAGCTGAGTATAATCGCGGACAATTTGCCGGGAGGAAGCATGGTTCAGTGTGTACGACATTCTGTCTTACCGCGTCTGAAAAAGGACGCAGGCCTGCCGTTTTTCTTTCCGTTGAAAACCAATACCAAGCCCCTCAATTGAGGGGCTTTTTTTTGCCCAGGCGTCAGGAGATAAACATGGCTAACCCGCTATATCAAAAACATATCATTTCCATAAACGACCTCAGCCGCGACGATCTTAATCTGGTACTGGCGACGGCGGCGAAATTAAAAGCCAACCCGCAGCCGGAGCTATTGAAACATAAAGTGATCGCCAGCTGCTTTTTCGAAGCCTCCACGCGTACCCGCCTGTCGTTTGAAACTTCAATGCATCGCCTGGGCGCCAGCGTAGTGGGCTTCTCCGACAGCGCCAACACGTCGCTGGGGAAAAAAGGAGAAACGTTAGCCGACACGATCTCAGTGATTAGCACTTACGTGGACGCGATTGTGATGCGCCATCCACAAGAAGGCGCGGCACGTCTGGCGACGGAGTTTTCCGGTCAGGTGCCGGTGCTCAATGCGGGCGACGGTTCGAACCAGCATCCGACGCAGACCCTGTTGGATCTGTTCACCATCCAGGAAACGCAGGGCCGTCTGGATAACCTGCATATCGCGATGGTCGGCGATCTGAAATATGGCCGCACCGTGCATTCGCTAACCCAGGCGCTGGCGAAATTTAGCGGCAACCGTTTTTATTTTATCGCGCCGGACGCGCTGGCGATGCCGCAGTACATTCTGGATATGCTGGATGAAAAAGGGATGGCCTGGAGCCTGCATGGGTCTATTGAAGAGGTCATGGCCGACGTCGACATCCTCTATATGACTCGCGTACAGAAAGAGCGTCTCGACCCGTCGGAGTACGCCAATGTGAAGGCGCAGTTTGTTCTGCGCGCCAGCGACCTGAACGGCGCGCGTGAAAATATGAAAGTGCTGCACCCGCTGCCGCGCATTGATGAAATCACCACGGATGTGGATAAAACGCCACACGCCTGGTACTTCCAACAGGCGGGCAACGGTATTTTCGCTCGCCAGGCGTTACTGGCGTTGGTACTGAATAGCGAACTGAGTCTGTAAGGGAGAAAAGCGATGACACACGATAACAAACTGCAGGTTGAAGCCATTAAATGCGGCACCGTGATTGACCATATCCCTGCGCAGGTAGGCTTTAAACTGCTGAGTCTGTTTAAATTGACCGAGACCGATCAGCGAATCACTATCGGTCTGAATCTCCCGTCTGGCGAGATGGGGCGTAAAGACTTAATCAAAATAGAAAACACCTTTCTCACCGATGAGCAGGTTAACCAACTTGCTCTGTACGCGCCGCAGGCCACTGTTAACCGCATCGACAACTACGACGTAGTCGGGAAATCACGCCCCAGCCTGCCAGAGCGTATTAATAATGTGCTGGTTTGCCCGAACAGCAACTGCATCAGCCACGCGGAACCGGTATCCTCCAGCTTTGCAGTGAAAAAACGCGCCAATGATATCGCCCTCAAATGCAAATACTGTGAAAAAGAGTTTTCGCATTATGTGGTGCTGGCCAACTAATTTGGGTTGGTTATGAGATCCCGGCTCCCTATAATGAGCGGGGACATTCTATTACCGCTGTAATTCAGGAGAAATCATGAGCAAAACTATTGCGACGGAAAATGCACCAGCAGCAATCGGCCCATACGTACAGGGCGTTGACCTGGGTAGCATGGTAATCACTTCCGGTCAGATCCCGGTCGATCCGAAAACCGGTGCCGTAGCGGAAGACGTATCCGCTCAGGCACGTCAGTCGCTGGAAAACGTTAAAGCTATCGTGGAAGCCGCTGGCCTGAAAGTAGGCGACATTGTGAAAACGACCGTATTCGTGAAAGACCTGAACGATTTCGCGACCGTCAACGCCACCTACGAAGCCTTCTTCACCGAGCACAACGCCACCTTCCCGGCGCGTTCCTGCGTGGAAGTTGCCCGTCTGCCGAAAGACGTGAAAATTGAGATTGAAGCGATCGCTGTTCGTCGCTAACGCTCGTTTATAGATAGTGGCCGGATGGCGCTATCGCTTATTCGGCCTGGTATGCCATCCAGGCCGATAATGCACAATACTTCGACGCTTACTGCCAGCCATAACGTCTGCTGTAAAACCCTTTCACTAACTGGGTTAACGTCATATAGCCCGCCAGAATGGCAATCAGCCACGGGAAATAGCTTAACGGCAGCGCCTGCAACTGCAGGTAAGACGCCAGCGGCGAAAACGGCAACGAGACTCCCACCACCATCACCAACAATGTCATCGCCATCAGCGGCCAGGCGGCGCGACTTTGAATAAACGGCAGACGACGGGTACGGATCATATGCACAATCAGCGTTTGCGACAGTAATCCCACCACAAACCAGCCGGACTGGAACAAAGTTTGCGTTTCTGGCGTATTCGCATGAAATACCCACCACATCAGACAAAAGGTCAAAATGTCGAAAATCGAGCTGATCGGACCGAAAAAGACCATAAAGCGCCCCAAATCCGCCGGATTCCAGCGCTGCGGCTTTTGAATTTGTTCTTCATCGACATTATCAAACGGAATCGCCACCTGGGATACATCGTACAGTAGGTTTTGAATCAGCAAGTGCAGCGGCAGCATTGGCAGGAACGGCAAAAAGGCGCTCGCTACCAGCACGCTAAACACGTTACCGAAATTTGAGCTGGCCGTCATCTTGATATATTTCAACATATTAGAAAAAGTACGACGACCTTCAATGACGCCTTCTTCCAGCACCATCAGGCTCTTTTCCAGCAGAATAATATCGGCGGCTTCACGGGCGATGTCCACCGCGCCATCTACCGAGATACCAATATCCGCCGCCCGCAACGCCGGGGCATCGTTAATCCCGTCGCCCATAAAACCGACCACATGCCCCTCGCGTTTGAGCAAAGTGACGATGCGCTCTTTATGCATCGGCGTCAGACGCGCAAACAACGTCGTACGGGCGGCCAGCGCCGCCAGCGCGTCGTCGCTTAACCCTTCAATATCACTGCCAATAACGACATCGCCCGCATCCAGCCCAACCTCATGGCAAACTTTCGCCGCTACCAGCTCGCTGTCGCCGGTGAGAATTTTCACCGTAATTCCGCTCGCCTTCAGCGCTTTCAGCGCCGGCGCGGTGGTCTCTTTCGGCGGATCGAGAAAAGCGATATACCCTTCCAGGATCAGGTCAGATTCATCGATACGCTGGTAATCGCCCTCACGCGCAGGCAGGTATTTGGTCGCGACGGCGACCACGCGTAGCCCCTGACGGTTCAGCGTGTCGGTAACGCGTTTCACCCGGCGCAGCATATTGTCGTCCAGCGGCACAATATCGCCGTTGTGGCGCACCTGAGTACACACGTTCAGGATCTCCTGTAACGCGCCTTTGCAGACCAGTTGATGCACGTTCGAATCTTCGGCGACCACCACCGACATCCGGCGACGCTCAAAATCAAACGGGATCTCATCGATTTTCTGCCAGCGTCCGGAGAGCTGACGCGCGGCGGTTTCGTCTACTCCCTCCAGGACCGCCGTATCCAGTAAATTTTTTAGACCGGTCTGATAATGGCTGTTCAGCCAGGCGCAATGCAGTACATGCTCGCTGGGCTTACCAGAAATATCCGTATGATTCTCCAGCACAATTTTGTCCTGCGTCAGTGTGCCGGTTTTATCGGTGCACAGAATATCCATCGCGCCGAAGTTCTGAATCGCATCAAGGTGCTTCACGATAACTTTCTGTTTCGAGAGCTTCACCGCCCCGCGCGCGAGGGTGGAGGTGACGATCATCGGCAACATTTCCGGGGTGAGCCCTACCGCTACCGAAAGCGCAAATAGCGCCGCTTCCCACCAGTCACCTTTCGTGTAACCATTAATAATCAGTACTACCGGCGCCATGACCAGCATAAAGCGGATCAGCAACATACTGACGCGGCTAATTCCTTTCTGGAAAGCGTTCTGCTCGTTATCTTGTTCCGAAACGCGCCCCGCCAATTGACCAAACCAGGTGTCGGCGCCGGTCGCCATCACCACGGCCTGCGCCGTTCCGCTCACGACGTTCGTCCCCATAAAGCACAGCGTGTCGCACTCAAGCGGGTTATTTTGCCGGGGCTCACGCGTCGCAGCGACTTTCTCGACCGGCAGAGATTCGCCGGTCAGCGACGCCTGGGCGACAAACAGATCGCGCGCCTGGATAATCCGTAAATCCGCCGGGATCATATCCCCCGCCGACAGCTTAATAATATCGCCGGGCACCAGTTGATCGATGGGTAATTCCAGCCAGGCGTTTTCGCCATTTTCATTAATAACCCGCAGTACGGTAGCGGTATTACTCACCATCGCTTTTAGCGCGTCCGCTGCTTTCGTCGAGCGCGCTTCCTGCACAAAATTCAGCAGCGTTGAGATACCGACCATCAGGGCGATAACGCCTGCGGCAAACAGATCCTCCGTGGCATAAGAAATGCCGCCAAGAATCGTGAGTAAGATGTTGAAAGGATTGCGATAACATACCCACAGATGCACCCACCACGGCGAGGGTTTCTGTGCCGGAAGGCGGTTTTCGCCATGCTTTTCACGCGCGCGCGTCACCTCGGCGGCGTTTAATCCCTCCGGGTGCGTATCAAAAACGCGCCAGAGAGTCTCCTGCTCCATTGCCGCGACTTTCAGACAGCGTTCGCTCAGCGAAGGCGGGATAGTCGCATTTACCGCGGTCTGCGCGCCGGGCAGCGGATCGCGGTGAACCAGACGATAAGGCAAATGACGATTAAGCCGGGCAAAAAGCTGGCGGGTAATGGTTTTTAGCATAGGTAATCCCTCCGCGCCGAAGTCAGGCGCAGAAAATTCTTCAGGCACGGCAAAGCCTTGCCCGATGAGCAATGTTTAAATAAAAACAGGGACGTTATTGTGTCACTGTCTTACACACCGGTAAGACAGCAGAGGCAGGCTTACCGGAAAAGGAAAATTCTCCATCGCGGGAGAGGGGTGGGTTCAGGGTCCATGTCGCCTCCGGTAAGTAAACGATTTGCGCCGTGGATTATACGCATAAATCCATAAGTTTTGTGGCAATTATGGCGGTATCATACCGTTACGTAATTAAACCAACGATAAACCAGACTTTGCCCATTGCCCTTCGCTTGAGTAAAGTTACTCTTTTTATCACCATCAGCGTCACGCCACGGGAAAACAGGATGCAAAACCGGCTCACTATCAAAGACATCGCCCGCCTGAGCGGCGTAGGGAAATCAACTGTTTCCCGCGTGCTTAACAATGAAAGCGGCGTAAGCGAACGTACCCGCGAGCGTGTCGAAGCGGTGATGAATCAACACGGTTTCTCTCCGTCCCGCTCCGCCCGCGCGATGCGGGGACAAAGCGATAAAGTGGTCGCTATTATCGTCACTCGCCTTGATTCGTTGTCTGAAAACCTCGCGGTTCAGACCATGCTGCCTGCGTTTTATGAACAGGGCTACGACCCTATTATGATGGAAAGTCAGTTCTCGCCGACGCTGGTAATGGAACATCTGGGCATGCTCAGACGACGTAACATTGATGGCGTGGTGCTGTTTGGCTTTACCGGCATCACAGAAGAGTTGATCGCCCCCTGGAAAGCCTCGCTGGTGCTGCTGGCAAGAGATGCGCAAGGTTTTGCCTCCGTCTGTTACGACGACGAGGGCGCGATTCATATCCTTATGCAGCGGCTGTATGAGCAGGGACACCGCAACATTAGCTTTCTGGGCGTTCCCCATAGCGATATTACCACCGGCAAACGTCGGCATGACGCATACCTGGCGTTTTGCAAAAAACATAAACTTCATCCCGTCTCCGCCCTGCCCGGTCTTGCCATGAAGCAGGGCTATGAGCATACGGCAAGTGTCATCATGCCGGATACCACCGCGTTAGTCTGCGCCACCGATACGCTGGCGTTGGGCGCCAGCAAGTATTTACAGGAGCAACGTATTGAGACGCTGCAACTGGCAAGCGTCGGGAACACGCCGCTGATAAAATTCCTGCACCCGGAGATCGTCACTGTCGATCCTGGCTATGCTGAAGCCGGACGGCAGGCGGCTTCGCAGCTGATCGAACAGATCAATGGCCGCTGCGATCCGCGCCGGATCGTCATTCCTTCTACCCTCGCCTGAGTGACTGATTAAACGGAATACCACGAGTAATTTGTGATCGTCGCTGCGTTTCGGGAACGTTCCCATTTTTAAACCAACGTTGAAGAGATACTCTTGCGCCAACCCATAACATACCTCCTCTGCCATGAGGCTTTACGATGAGCAAAGTAAAACAAGCCGATATCGACCGGCTGGTTGACCTGGTTGGCGGGCGCGACAACATCGCCACGGTGAGCCACTGCATTACTCGCCTGCGCTTTGTGCTCCACCAGCCCGCGAACGCCAGGCCAAAAGAGATCGAACAATTACCGATGGTTAAAGGCTGTTTCACCAACGCCGGGCAGTTTCAGGTGGTGATCGGCACCGAAGTCGGCGATTACTATAACGCGCTGCTGGAGACCACCGGCAAAGCGTATGCCGATAAAGAGCAGGCCAAAAAAGCCGCTCGCCAGAACATGAAATGGCATGAGCAGTTAATTTCCCACTTTGCGGAGATCTTCTTTCCGCTACTACCGGCGTTGATCAGCGGCGGTTTGATCTTAGGCTTTCGTAACGTGATCGGCGATGTGCCGATGAGCAACGGCCAAACGCTGGCGCAGATGCATCCGGCGCTAAAAACGCTTTATGATTTTTTATGGTTGATCGGCGAAGCGATCTTTTTCTATCTGCCGGTGGGGATCTGCTGGTCGGCGGTGAAAAAAATGGGCGGCACGCCGATTCTTGGTATCGTGCTCGGCGTGACGCTGGTGTCGCCGCAGTTGATGAATGCGTATCTGCTGGGCCAGCAAACGCCGGACGTCTGGAACTTCGGCTTATTTAGCATTGAGAAAGTGGGCTACCAGGCGCAGGTTATCCCGGCGCTACTGGCAGGGCTGGCGCTTGGGTTTATTGAAACGCGGTTGAAACGCATCGTACCGGATTATCTCTACCTGGTCGTCGTCCCGGTTTGTTCGTTGATACTGGCCGTCTTTCTCGCCCACACCTTTATCGGCCCCTTTGGTCGTATGATCGGCGACGGCGTGGCCTTTGCGGTACGTTATCTGATGACCGGCAGTTTCGCCCCGATAGGCGCGGCGCTGTTCGGCTTCCTGTATGCCCCGCTGGTCATTACCGGCGTCCACCAGACAACGCTCGCTATCGATATGCAGATGATCCAGAGCATGGGCGGTACGCCAGTCTGGCCGCTGATTGCGCTATCGAATATCGCGCAGGCCTCCGCCGTGGTGGGCATCATCATCTCCAGCCGTAAACACAATGAACGCGAGATCTCCGTTCCTGCCGCCATTTCCGCTTACCTTGGGGTAACCGAACCGGCGATGTACGGTATCAACCTGAAGTATCGTTTTCCGATGCTGTGCGCGATGATCGGATCTGGTCTGGCGGGACTGCTCTGCGGTCTGAACGGCGTCATCGCCAACGGTATCGGCGTGGGCGGCCTGCCGGGCATCCTGTCTATACCGCCGCGCTACTGGCAGGTGTACGGCATGGCGATGGTTATCGCGATCGTTATCCCGGTGATTCTGACCACCTTTATCTATCAGCGTAAGCATCGTCAGGGCACATTACAAATTGTCTAATACTTCTTCGGGGCGCAGTTGCGTCCCAACGCACTTGCAGGAAACAACAATGACTATTCCCCTCTGGTGGCAAAACGGCGTTATTTATCAGATCTACCCAAAAAGTTTTCAGGACACGACCGGCAGCGGCACCGGCGATTTACGCGGCGTCACGCAGCACCTTGACTATCTACAGCGACTCGGCGTGGATGCCATCTGGCTCACGCCGTTTTATATCTCGCCGCAGGTGGATAACGGTTATGACGTCGCAAATTATACGGCCATCGACCCGACCTACGGCACGCTGGATGATTTTGACGAGCTGGTCGCGCAGGCGAAAGCACGCGGTATTCGCATCATCCTGGATATGGTGTTTAACCATACTTCTACCCAGCACGCCTGGTTTCGCGAAGCGCTGAACAAAGAGAGCCCATACCGTCAGTTTTATATCTGGCGCGATGGCACGCCGGATGTCTGCCCGAATAACTGGCAATCCAAATTTGGCGGCAGCGCCTGGCGCTGGCATAGCCAGAGCGAACAATATTATTTACACCTTTTCGCGCCTGAACAGGCCGACCTGAACTGGGAAAACCCCGCCGTGCGCGCCGAGCTGAAAAAGGTCTGCGAATTCTGGGCCGATCGCGGCGTGGATGGCCTGCGTCTGGACGTGGTGAACCTGATCGCCAAAGATCAGGACTTCCCTGACGATCCGACGGGCGACGGACGCCGCTTTTATACCGACGGACCGCGCGCGCATACGTTTTTACGCGAAATGAACCGTGACGTTTTTACACCGCGTAATCTGATGACGGTAGGCGAAATGTCCTCTACCACGCTGGAAAACTGCCAGCAATATGCCGCGCTTAGCGGCGACGAACTCTCGATGACCTTCAATTTTCATCATCTGAAGGTGGATTACCCCAATGGCGAAAAGTGGACGCTGGCAAAACCTGATTATGTGGCGCTGAAAGCGTTGTTCCGCCACTGGCAACAGGGAATGCATAACGTCGCCTGGAACGCGTTATTCTGGTGTAATCACGATCAGCCGCGCATCGTTTCCCGCTTTGGCGACGAGGGGGAATACCGGGTTCCAGCCGCGAAAATGCTGGCGATGGCGCTGCACGGTATGCAAGGGACGCCTTATATCTATCAGGGCGAAGAAATCGGCATGACCAACCCACACTTTACCCGCATCACCGATTATCGCGACGTGGAAAGCCATAACATGTTTGCCGCGCTACGCGCCGCCGGACGCGACCCCGACGAACTACTGGCTATCCTGGCCAGTAAATCCCGCGACAACAGCCGCACGCCGATGCAGTGGGACAACGGTAAAAACGCCGGTTTCACCCAGGGCGAGCCGTGGATAAGCCTGTGCGATAACTATACGGAGGTTAACGTCGCGGCGGCATTACGCGATAAAAACTCAGTGTTTTACACCTATCAAAAGCTGATTGCGCTACGTAAAACCCAGCCTGTACTGATCTGGGGCGATTATCAGGATCTCCTCCCGGATAGCCCATCAGTATGGTGTTATCGCCGCCAGTGGCAGGGGCAAACCCTGCTGGTCGTCGCCAATCTGATCGACCAGTGTCAGGAGTGGCATCCGCCGCATATCAAAGGACAGTGGCAGGCGCTACTGCACAATTATGGCGAGGTCGCCAGCCAGCCAGCGGCGATGACGCTCCGCCCATTTGAAGCCATCTGGTGGTTACAACGCTAACGCGACGTCCTTATACGGATAAACGCCACAGGCCTATTGACACGGGCTGTGGCGTTGCTCCTGGTTACTGTCTGTTTTTGTTGAATAATTAATCAGATTTTTCTTGCTATCTTTTACAAACGCTACAGCGCCCGCCATCTGTACGCTCTGATTTTTACCTTGTTCTACATCAATAAAATTGCAAACATCCTTGATGCAAATCACTACATATAGACTTTAAAATGCACGCCGCCCCAATATGTTGTATTAATTGACTACAATTGCTACAACACCCGTTCACTCGACACAAGGTGAATTGTGGATAACCTGGGTCAGGATTGCGGGAAGTCATTGGAAAAGAGATGAATAAACCTGTTATGGCTTCCCCGGCCTCTGTGGATAACCTGTTCTTACAAATATGGAGTGATCATGACACCGCATGTGATGAAACGAGATGGCTGTAAAGTGCCATTCAAATCAGAGCGCATTAAGGAAGCCATTCTACGTGCAGCTAAAGCAGCGGGAGTCGATGACGCAGATTACTGTGCCACCGTCGCAGAAGTCGTTAGCAGCCAAATGAACGCGCGCAGTCAGGTGGATATTAACGAGATCCAAACTGCGGTTGAAAACCAACTGATGTCCGGCCCGTACAAACAGCTTGCCCGCGCCTACATCGAATACCGTCACGATCGCGACATTCAGCGTGAAAAGCGTGGTCGTCTGAACCAGGAAATTCGCGGCCTGGTAGAGCAAACTAACTCCGCGTTGCTCAATGAAAACGCCAACAAAGACAGTAAAGTCATTCCCACCCAGCGCGATTTGCTGGCCGGGATTGTCGCCAAACACTATGCCCGCCAGCACCTGTTGCCGCGTGACGTAGTACAAGCGCATGAGCGCGGCGATATCCACTATCACGATCTCGACTATTCGCCGTTCTTCCCGATGTTCAACTGTATGTTGATCGACCTGAAAGGCATGTTGACCCAGGGCTTTAAGATGGGTAACGCCGAGATCGAACCGCCAAAATCTATCTCTACCGCCACTGCCGTTACTGCGCAGATTATCGCGCAGGTCGCCAGCCATATTTATGGCGGCACCACCATTAACCGTATCGACGAAGTGCTGGCGCCGTTTGTCACCGAAAGCTATAACAAGCACCGCAAAACCGCCGATGAGTGGCAGATCCCGGATGCCGAAGGGTATGCGCGTTCTCGCACCGAAAAAGAGTGCTACGACGCCTTCCAGTCGCTGGAGTACGAAGTTAACACGCTGCACACCGCTAACGGCCAGACGCCTTTCGTGACCTTTGGTTTTGGCCTCGGCACCAGTTGGGAGTCGCGTCTGATCCAGGCGTCTATTTTGCGTAACCGTATCGCCGGTCTGGGTAAAAATCGCAAAACCGCCGTGTTCCCGAAACTGGTCTTCGCTATCCGCGACGGTTTGAACCACAAGTTTGGCGATCCGAACTACGACATTAAACAACTGGCGCTGGAGTGCGCGAGCAAGCGCATGTATCCGGACATCCTCAACTACGATCAGGTAGTCAAAGTCACCGGTTCGTTCAAAACGCCAATGGGCTGCCGCAGCTTCCTCGGCGTGTGGGAGAACGAAAACGGCGAGCAGATCCACGACGGGCGTAACAACCTGGGCGTGATTAGCCTTAACCTGCCGCGCATCGCGCTGGAAGCAAAAGGCGACGAAACCGCATTCTGGAAACTGCTGGATGAACGTCTGGCGCTGGCGCGGAAGGCGCTGATGACCCGTATCGCCCGCCTTGAAGGCGTGAAAGCCCGTGTCGCGCCTATCCTGTATATGGAAGGCGCCTGCGGCGTGCGGCTGAAAGCGGACGACGACGTGTCTGAAATCTTTAAAAATGGTCGTGCGTCCATCTCTCTGGGCTACATTGGTATCCATGAAACCATTAATGCGCTGTTCGGCGGCGAGCACCTGTACGACAGCGAGCAGCTTCGCGCTAAAGGCATCGCGATCGTGGAGCGTCTGCGCCAGGCCGTGGATCAGTGGAAAGAAGAGACCGGCTACGGCTTTAGTCTGTACAGCACGCCAAGTGAAAACCTCTGTGACCGCTTCTGCCGTCTGGATACCGCCGAGTTCGGCGTGGTGCCGGGCGTAACCGATAAAGGTTACTACACCAACAGCTTCCACCTCGACGTGGAGAAGAAGGTCAACCCGTACGACAAAATCGATTTCGAAGCACCGTATCCGCCGCTGGCGAACGGGGGCTTCATTTGCTACGGCGAATACCCGAACATTCAGCACAACCTGAAAGCGCTGGAAGATGTCTGGGATTACAGCTATCAGCATGTACCGTATTACGGCACCAACACGCCGATCGATGAATGCTACGAGTGCGGCTTTACCGGCGAGTTCGAATGTACCAGTAAAGGTTTCACCTGCCCGAAATGCGGCAACCACGACGCCGCCCGCGTCTCGGTCACCCGCCGCGTGTGCGGTTATTTAGGCAGCCCGGACGCGCGTCCGTTTAACGCCGGCAAGCAGGAAGAAGTGAAGCGCCGCGTGAAGCATTTAGGCAATGGGCAGATCGGTTAATTTCCGTTTGCAAAGACCGTAGGCCTGATAAGACGCAATCGCGTCGTCATCAGGCATCACAATGTTGCCGGATGCGGTGCAAGCACCTTATCCGGCCTACATGCTTTCTGGACACCCGCTATGCGCTACCACCAATACTACCCCGTAGACATCGTTAACGGCCCCGGCACCCGCTGCACCCTGTTTGTGTCAGGGTGCGTGCATGAATGCCCTGGCTGCTATAACAAAAGCACCTGGCGGCTGAACTCCGGCCAGCCGTTTACCAAAGAGATGGAAGATAAGATCATTGCCGATCTGAACGACACGCGCATTCACCGTCAGGGGATCTCGCTGTCGGGCGGCGATCCGCTGCATCCGCAAAACGTACCGGATATCCTGACACTGGTACAACGTATCCACGCGGAGTGCCCGGGGAAAGATATCTGGGTGTGGACCGGCTACAAGCTCGATGAACTTAACGCCGCACAGATGCAGGTGGTCGATCTCATCAACGTGCTGGTCGATGGCAAATTTGTGCAGGATCTGAAAGACCCGGCGCTTATCTGGCGCGGTAGCAGCAACCAGGTAGTGCATCATTTGCGTTGATCGCTAAAGCCGTTTGTTTGCATCGTGATAGACGGCTGAATGTTCTCGCTTGCCGACCGCGACAACAAACACAATCACAACGTCATCCCGAACTTGGTACACCAGACGATAACCGGACGATTTAAGCTTAATTTTATAGCAGTCAGGAAGACCGTTTAAACGGGCAGAGAGTCAATTCTGGGGTTCAATAGCACATCAGCCAACTTTTTCTTAAGCTGAGCCTTCACCGTATCGCCCAGCTTATGCCACTCTTTTAAGGCCCTCGGGTCGAATTCCAGTTCATAAGTCATCCAGACTAACCTTGATTCCCTTTTGCGGACTAGACAACCTCTCCCGAACTGTCTGAATCAGTGCATCTTCATTGTCGCTAAGAGTGACAGTTTTCACTGGCATGCGCCCCGTTTCCGCGACGTACTGGAACAGTAATCGCACGGCTTCCGTTGGAGTAATGTTCAGTTTTTCCAGCACGGCATAAGCCTCATTTTTGAGTTTGTCATCCAGACGGACGTTCAGCGTGGCCATTATGCCTCCAGTAAAATCGAATGTGTAATGCAGTTTAGCATTACATTCGCATTACATCGAATTCTGGATAACGCCTCTCAAAAACGACTCACGCACTCCATCGCGACCGTTTTAAATTGCGTAAAATTCTGACATGCGCAGAGGCGCGTCATGGCGCGTTCACGCAGGAAAGTGACGAAAATATCGTAGATGGCCATCGCCTCTTCATATTCACTTTTGCTGATGGCGAGTAAAAAAATAACGTGCGCCGTTTCGTCACCCCAGACAATCCCCTGCGGCGCGAGTACCGTATAAACCACCGTTTTCTTCGCCAGCAGCCCCAGCGCGTGTGGCAAGGCAATCCCGTCGCCTAATAACGTACTGACGATAGCTTCACGTTCAATAACCGAATCGAGAAACGCCGCATCAACAAAGCCTTCCTCATGCAACTGATCGCACAGCGTTTTAAACAGCGTCTGTTGATCTATTTCCCCCTCCACGATGCGAAAATGCGAGGCATCGAAATATTTATCCAGCATCCACGGACGGGTTCTGTCCACCAGCACCAGCTTACCGATCTGCTCCAATTGATAGTCGGTAGGAAAGGGCGCGATCATGATGACCGGTTTATCTTTTTCACCGATCCGCGCCGTGGAAATCACAAAATCCTCCACAATACTGTCCCGCGCCTCATAGTCGCGTAGCGTCAAAGTGCGGGCTATCTCAATCTGCGGGTATTTCCGCGCCAGTACCGCTTCAATCATCCGCACCATCGCATTACCAGCATCACACACCAGCAGTACCTGCGGCTGCCGCTGGTAGCCAATGTTGTAACTACGTTCCAGCCCAACGCCAATATGCAGCACCAGAAAACCGATTTCGTTTTCGCTAATGGTATACGGCGTGTATTTTCCCCAACTCGATATCGCCGCCAACGTCATATCCCACGCCATCGGATAGTGCTGCTTAATATTTTCCAGTAGTGGGTTGGGGATCATGATCTGGTAGCGCACGCGGGTGATCATCGTTTTGATGTGGGTCAGCAAGTCCGCGTGAAGCTGTTTATCATTCAACAGGTTATAGTTGTACTGGGTATTAATAAAATTGAGGATATAGCGCACCAGCGCCTCTTCATCATCGGCATTAATGGCGCTGGGGGCAATTTCCTGTACCTGGCGGGCGGCAATATGCACCTTCAGCCAGCTTACTTCCGGCTCCGACAGCGGCTTGTCGGCCAACTGTTGTAGTAGCTCCGCAATCTCATGCGCCGCATGGCGCACCTTTTCATCGACCTCCTCCGCCACGCATTCCGATAACGGATAACCCTCGCGAATGCGCCGTACCGCCACCGCGCAGTATAAACGCAGAAACAGCTCGCCCTCATCGGTCAGGCGGATTTGACAATGAGAGAAAATATCCGGCAAAAGAGACCGCAACCGTTGGGACACCTCGGTGTTCAGCGTGGTATTAACGATTAACGGATGGGAGGGCTCCTGCTGCGCCAGCGTCCATAAAAGATCGGTCAGACAGGCGCGAATCGCCATCTCTCCGCCAAACAGTTTCATGCCATGACGCGGACGCGTTTCCAGCGTCAGATGATAACGCAGCAAATGCTCGCGCACGTCCGCCATATCGTTCTGCAACGTCGCACGGCTGACAAACCATTCATCTGCTAAATCCTCCAGCTTCAGCGAGAAGGCGGAGGTTAAAAAACGCGCCAGCAAATAGTGTATCCGCTCCTGGCTGGTGCGCGGACCGCGCGCCAGGGCGGGAGATTGCTGCGTTTGCAGGGATTGATAACGTGCCGGATCATCAATTTTGAGCTGATACCCGTTGCCGCGGCTGAGAGTAAATTGCGCGCCATGCGGCGTCAGCAACATGTTCAGCGCGGCGATATCCGCCCGAACGGTACGCGTGGAGACCGACAACCGCTGCGCCAGCTCGTCCTGCGGCAGCGTCTCGTTTTGCAGCATCGCAAATAGCTGCGCTAAACGTTGGTTGGGGAATCGCACGTCTCTCTCCTCATGATTAGCCGACACGCGACCGGACGATAGCGAGTAACTGACGCACATCGTCCGCACGGGTGTTGCCGCTCACCTTATCAATAATCGAACTATAAATGTGAGGAATGATTTTGCTTACACCTGCATCAAGGGCGATGTGCAGAATCTCGGCGAAGTTTTCCAGATCGATGCCGCCCGTCGGTTCCAGCCAGAAATCATGGCGGGCGCAGGCGTCAGCCACCGCTTTATACTCGTCGCGACAGGTGAGCCCTCCCATCGGAAAGTATTTAACGGAGCTGCCGCCCATGTCTTTGAGTAGCGCAATCGCCGTTTCTATGGGTACGATACCGTCCGGCGCGCAACTGCTTAGCGGGCCGGTGGAAATTTTCACCAGTCCCGGCGTGCCGGTCGGCGAGACAAGACCGTTCACCACCGTCTCGTTTTGCCCCAGCAGCGCCCGGCTGGCCCCTACGCCGGTAAACACCTGGTTGACATGCTGCGGCTGTACCTGACGCGAGATTTCGCTCACCATCGCCGACTGGTTAGGATCGCCTGCCCCCAGTCCGACGGAGAGCGCATTGTCGATAAGCGCCGCATATTCACGCATATCCGCGACTGCGCTTGCCACATCCGGATAATTTTTGGAGAGCACGCCAACCAGCACATGACCTTCCGCCGCCGCGTAGATTTCCCGGGCGTTATCTTTCGAACCGGCCAGTACGTTCAGGCAAACGCGATCGCGGTAAAAGTTAGGGGTCAGTTTCATGCTTGTTTCTCCTGATTAATCACCTCACCAATACGACGCGCCACAATCGCTAACTGCGCGCGATCGACGCTGCGGACATCCGCTTCAATAATCCCTTCGTTGGCTTTGTATCCGCGAAAGTAAATCGCGTATTCCCCTTGCTTCAGCGCGTCGACCAGTTCGCCTGTGGCGATGCCGGTAACGGCTTCATCAAACTTAATTTCCGTGCGCGCGATGTCGCGTCCGGCGCTGTCCCACACCACGCGGGCGCTGACGCCGTTAAACGTGTTCAACGTGTCGATAAAGGGCGCCATTTTTTCTACCATCTCCGCGCCGCTCTCTTTTTGCGCCCGCAGGTACAATTCAATGGCGCAGGTCAGGCCAACAATTCCTTCTTTGCCGACCTTCATCGCCCGGCCTATGCCCGCTGACTGACGTTTTACCCACTCAACATACTGCGTTTTACCAATCACCAGCCCGCTGGTCGGCCCTTCAATCGCTTTCGCGCCGCTATAGATAACGAGATCTGCGCCCACGCGGTAGTAGCACTGCAAATCTTCTTCCGCCGCCGCGTCCACAATCAGCGGGAGATTATGCGTGCGCGCCACCACCGCAGCCTGCTCCACGCTGAGCATACTTTTCTGCACGCAGTGGTGAGATTTGATATAGAGAATAGCCGCCGTGCGCGGCGTAATGGCCGCCGCCAACTGCGCGGCGGAACATTCGTTGGCGTAACCGGCTTCCACCAGTTTGCCGCCGCCCAGCGCCACCATCGTTCCCACCGGCGCGCCAAAGTTGACGTTGTGGCCCTTTGGCAGGACGATTTCGTTATTTTCAATCGGTGTAACGTGCAGGTTTTCCAGCAGCCAGTCGCTGTCCTGAACCAGGACCGCGGCAACCGACTGGGCAAGGCCCGCACTGGCGCAGGAGACTACCGTCGCCCCTTCCACCTCCAGCAATTTCGCAATGTACTCGCCAGTTTTATTCACCAGATCTTTCATCTCGAAATACTGATTCATTCCGGCCATCGCCGCGTCTATCACTTCCAGGCGCGGCGTGGAGACGCCGAGCGCCGTCATACGTCCGGAGGCGTTAATCACCTGTTTTAATTGATACTTCTCAAAAATCGAAGGCATGTTCCGCGCTCCCTTGTTCGGTCATATAGCCCTTGCCTGCGCGTATCGCGGCAAGCGGCGTCAGCAATTCTTCAGCCTGTAAGCTGTCGTTTTCCGCGTCTACCAACACGGTGGGCTGGCGTTTAAGCGTAAAGAGGGTCAGGTCGGCATCCAGACCAGGCTGAAGACGACCTTTGGTTTTCAGATTCAGGCTATCGGCGGCATTGGCCGTCACGCACGCAATGACCTGCGGCAGCGACATGCCGATGGCGAGGAATTTCGACATCACATTAGCCAGCGAATGCACCGGGCCATTGATGCGGTTACGACAGTAGATATCGGAACTGATGGTATGCGGTAAAATCCCCAGGCTAATAGCGCGTTTCGCCACCGCAAAGCTCAGGCTGGCGGTACCATGCCCGACGTCCAGACGCACGCCGCGCGCCAGCGCTCGTGTCACCGAGGCGCGCAGCTCGCCTTCCGGCGTCAGAATACGGTTCGGCTTACCGTTGTAACAGTGGGTAATGATATCGCCCGCCGTCAGACGCTCCGCGATTTCGTCCAGATCCGGCGGGTTATTGCCAATATGCACCATCAACGGCAGGTTGCCGTTTTCTTGCTGCATGGCTTTAGCGCGTTCCAGCGGCGTGATGCCGTTAACGCCTACCACGCTGCTGCTCATCCGCGCCTTGAGGCCGACGATAAAATCCGGGTGGCGTTTTACCGCCTGTCGGACCGCATCGGCGTCAATATTGGCCATGTTAGCCAGTTCATTCTGAGCTATCAGCCCGACGCGGGAAATATTCAATAGCGCATAAACGTCGGTGGTCGCCTGACGGGTCAGGGTGTAAAAATCGTCAATATCATCTGCGCCAGTGCTGCCGGCATCAATCACCGTCGTCACCCCCGTCGCGATGCCGATACTATCCGGCTCATCGAAATAAATCGGCGATTTTGGGTAGCAGTGAACATGAGAATCAATCCAACCCGCACTAACGTAACACTCGCCGCGCAGGTCAATGGTTTTCACCGCCGGGCCATCAACGTCACCCAACGCCGCGATTTTGCCATCTTGCAGGGCAATATTAGTCAGCGTGTCATCGACCAGACACGCATGGCGCAGGAGTAAATCAAACATCGTTCTCTCCTTTGCCGGATGGCGGCGCAACCGCCTTATCCGGCCTACAAATCAACAGTTAGCTAATCGCAATCGGGAAGATGGAACCGAGGATCATCGCGCCTAAAATCGCGCCGCCGGTAATCGGCTTCTGCCAGATATAAAACAGCAGCGCGCCCACCAGAGAGCCCAGACCAATAGGAATCGATGCCGTCATGGCGCTGAGGATAATCAACGGCCCCAGAAAACGGCCTGAAGTGTTACCAGCCCCCATCATGACGTCCGCCCCGTACGTGGAGTCGCTCTGATTAATGGTGAACTTACGCGCCAGAATAATGATGTAGCCAATCGCCAGGCCAATCACCAGACCGGTTATCAGCGAAGCGATAAAGTTCGCCACCGGGAAGACAAAGCCAGCCCCCAGCAGTAACGCCGGAACCCCTAAGCCCACGCCAGTCTGAATTGCCCCGCCGATATCCAGAATCCCGACCAGCGAACCTTCGATAATGCGGGCAAATAAAAAGCTGGCGCCGAAAGCGGCGACCGCGCCGTAGACGCCGGTATCCATCCCCGCTTTCAACATCGCCACAAAAGCGACTTCGTTAAATGCGCCGATACCGTACAGATAGTACATATGCGTCCCGGCGAAAACGCCGGAGGAGAGCAGGCCAACAAAGATCGGGAACGACCAGTCGGCATACCAAAAACCTTTATTCTCTTCCATTGTGGCCTCCGTTATTTGCCGCTGAGCGAGTTGTGGATCAGTTCAAGCCAGTTCGGTACCGTCATGTTGAAAGACTCGATCATTTTCATGTCGAAGCCGCGGAAGAAGCCGCTCAACACAAACAGCAAAACGATGGCGACCATCATCACTTTGGTGACATGGTTCCAGCCGCTCTCTTCTACGCCTTTACCGATCAAAATACCCAGTACCAGCCCCGGTACGGCGTTCCCCATGATGAGCTGCGCCGCGCCGCCGAAAACGGTGGCCCAGAAGCCCGATTTTTTACCAGCGTCGATCGCCGCTAACCAGAAGATCACAGGCATGACGATATTGACCAGCAGGTTTGCCGCCGGTACCAGCACCTTAACCGCCGTCACCTGTAGCGCTTCTGGCACGGATGAGGCGGTCAGGTTAAGGAACGTTACGACAATCATGCCGATGACGGCGCAGGCGATCGCCATTTTTTTCGGGTCGTGCAGCGTCTCGCCGACGTTACGGTTTTTGATCATTAGCGCCGCCGCGCCCCAGTTAGGGATGATGCGGTGATCGACATCCTGGGTGAACGATCCGGCCGCCACAGACGACGCCCAGGCGTTAAAGAAGAAACCCAGCCCAAAGGAGAAGTGAGATGCCGGGTCGCCTTCACAAGAGTTGAGTTCGCCCAACGTACGGAACGCGCCCATCCCCTGCGTGGTTGGCGCGTGAAACATGCGTGCAGCCCCAGCGCCCACCCCTACGCCGACCAGCGCGCCGATAATGAGCGATTTAATTAGTATTATCAGGAACATAACTATGCCTTTTTAATAAAAATCAGCGTTTCGCGACGAAATCCACCCTGTCGAGATTGATGGCGGTCACGTTGACGGTCACATCCAGCTCCACGCTGTAAGTGCGTCGTTCCCGGCGCAAAAAGAAAAACAGAAAGGCCTCTTTACGCACCGACTCATGCGCCTGAACAATCCGCACATCCTGTGGCTCAATACGCAGTAAGATATACGGCGACTCTCTCATCACCGCCGACTGAACATGGTTCAGCGCATCGGCAAAGGCGCGTGCTTTGGCGTCGCCCTTGCCTTTTACTCTCACCGTGGTGGTGAATTGCTCTTTCATCATCAGGCGCCGTATTTCTTTTGCCACGCCTGCACCAGGCGCTCGCCGAGCTCTTCTTTATCCATAAAGCCGAAACCCAACACGTTGCAGCCTTCATTGATAGCGGTGACGCCTTCATCCACTGACCGCATTCCATATTTGGCTTTGTAGCCATGCTTGTTTTGCGCGGTGATAGCGCCCGCGCCGCCGCTGCCACAAAATGAAATGCCGAAGGTGGCGTTTTCCGCTTTCATCACATCGCCAAGCTTCATGTCTGCCGCGACGCCCGGTACGACGACCGCGCGACCGCCCGCTTTTTCCACGCCTGCCGCCACTTTCTGGCCTTTACCCAGGCGATCGCCAATCACGACGGTAATCTGTTCCATTTTTTGCTCCTTAGAAGTTGTCTTTCGCGACTTCAAAATGTACCGATAATAGCCAGGCTTCTTCGTCAGGAAGGTTGCCAAACGCCGCCACGATTTCGCGGGCGAGCGCCATTGATTCGGCTGAGATTTCATCAAACAAGCTGGCATCGACTTCCGGTAAAGGCTCGCCGGTAATTGACCGGTGCGCCATCGCGCGAACGTGCGAGGTCAGCATTTGCGTCTGTACCGCATTGGGGACAATGTGATGCCGCCCCAGCAGGCCATCCACCTGCGTTAACACCTGTTCAGCCAGTTCGTTAATTCGCTCACCGGCATCGTGTTTTACTGCTCCGTTATCCACGCGTCTCACCCCGTTAATGGCAATGAGATAAAACTAGCGGCAAGGGTTAAAAGTTTGTAGCGAGTTATTTTCCACCTCGAAGTGGAAACGCGAGTGGGATAGGTGATCTGCGCCACAGAAAAGGCGGCATTAATGAATTATCGCCGGGAAAGTGTGAGATCTATCGCGGCATAAAGAGGAAATGGCGAAACAATGACGTTGTCGTATAAAGTGAGAAAGTGTGATGGGTATTACATTTTGCCGGATGGCGACCTGCGGATAAAGCGAAGCCGCCATCCCACAAAAATTAACGATACTTTTTATGATACGTATTGCGGGTGGTTTTTAGCGCTTCCGCCGCCGCTTTCGCTTCTTTAACGTTACCTTCGTTCGCCAGCTTCAGCGCGCCATCAATTTGGCCGACCAGAATGTCAAAACCGTGACGAAAATCCTTCATTTCCGGGCTATCCGGCGCTTTATCTTCCAGCTTTGGCGGCGTAGCTTTTTGAGCATCCAGCGCGGCCGCGCGCATTTTGGTTAATGCCGCTTTCAGTTCAGGGGCACTATCCGTTTTCTCAACAACTTTCAGGTTATCATTGAGAATATCCATATTATCTTCAAGATCGGCAGCAAAAACAGCCGAACCGAATACCAGCGATGACACAGCAAGAATAGCTAACAGGCTTTTACGCATTGCTCACTTCCTTTTTTATTATTAACGATAAGTGTAATACCCTGAATAATTCAAGTTGCAGGCAGCCAACGCGCCTGCAGCCTGAAGTATGACGGGTATTATTGTCCGGCGATTTTCATCTCCGGTAACAATACCGAACCACACTGTATATTACTGCGCGTTTCAATATCATCACCCACAGTGACAATATTACGCCACATCTCTTTTAAATTACCGGCAATGGTAATTTCACTTACCGGGTACTGGATTTCACCATTTTCAACCCAGAATCCCGCAGCGCCGCGGGAGTAGTCGCCGGTAATACCGCTGACGCCCTGGCCCATCAGTTCCGTCACCACCAGGCCGGTGCCCATCTCTTTCAGTAACTGCTCAAAGTTCAGCCCCTGCCCGGCGATACGCCAGTTATGAATGCCGCCAGCATGACCGGTACTTTTCAGCCCCAGTTTGCGGGCGGAATAGTTGGTCAGCAACCATTGCGTCAGTACGCCATCCTTCACAATGTCCCGGCGCTCCGTACGCACGCCTTCGCTGTCGAACGGTGAAGACGCCAGCCCTTTTAGCAGATGCGGGTGTTCTTCGATGGTTAACCATTCCGGCAGAATTTGTTTGCCCAGCGAGTCGAGCAGAAAAGTGGATTTACGGTAGACCGCGCCGCCGGCAATCGCCCCGACCAGATGACCAAATAGCCCTGTCGCCACTTCATTGGCGAAAATGACCGGCGCTTTCATGGTGGAGAGCTTGCGCGGCGACAGGCGGGATAAGGTGCGGCGCGCGCACTCGGCCCCGACCCATTCCGGCGCTTGCAGATCCGCCATTGCCCGACCGATGGTGTAAGCGTAATCACGCTCCATATCGCCGTTCTCTTCGGCGATGACGCAGCTTGAGAGCGAATGGCGCGTGGAGCAATAGCCCTGCAACATGCCGTGGCTGTTGCCGAACACTTTAATGCCGTAATGGCTGTTAAAGCTCCCGCCTTCGGTATTGGTGATGCGTTTATCCGCCTTTAGAGAAGCCTGTTCCGCACGCGCGGCCAGTTCAATGGCTTCGTCTGGCGTAACCTCTGCCGGGTGGAACAAGTCCAGATCCGGCGCGTCAAACGCCAGCAGTTCTTTGTCCGCCACGCCTGCGCACGGGTCCGGCGACGTGTAACGCGCGATATCCAGCGCGGCCTGCACGGTACGGGCAATCGCCTGCGGGCTTAAATCCGTCGAAGAGGCGCTGCCTTTGCGGTTCTGGTGATACACCGTAATGCCCAGCGCGCCGTCGCTATTAAATTCGACATTCTCTACTTCACCATAACGGGTGCTGACGCTAATGCCGGTGGTCTTGCTGACGGCGACTTCCGCCCCATCCGATTTGCCTGAGGCTAACTCCAGCGCTGTCGAAACTGCTTCTTCCAGAATCTTACGCTGCGCTTCAACTTGTGAGATTACTTTCATTGCAAATGCCATAATGTAGAGAGAGTTTCTCTGAAGTCTAACAGAGAACCGTTTTTCAGTGCGCATCTTAACTGGTAACATTAGCCTCTTTTTTTAAGGAGCCTGACATGACAAAGCAGCCCGAAGACTGGCTCGACGACGTTCCCGGTGATGACATCGAAGACGAAGACGATGAAATTATCTGGGTCAGTAAAAGTGAAATTAAACGCGATGCCGAGGAATTAAAACGCCTGGGCGCGGAACTGGTGGATCTGGGGAAAAACGCGCTGGATAAGATCCCGCTGGACGCCGATCTGCGCGACGCCATTGAACTGGCCCAGCGAATCAAAATGGAAGGACGCCGCCGCCAGTTGCAGCTTATCGGAAAAATGCTGCGCCAACGCGACGTTGAACCTATTCGCCAGGCGCTGGACAAGCTGAAGAACCGCCATAATCAGCAGGTGGTGCTGTTTCACAAGCTTGAGCATCTGCGCGATCGTCTGATCGTCGAAGGCGATGACGCGGTAGCCGAAGTACTGACCCTGTGGCCGCACGCCGATCGTCAACAGCTTCGTTCATTGATCCGCAATGCGAAGAAAGAGAAAGAAGGCAACAAACCGCCGAAATCAGCGCGTCAGATTTTCCAGTATCTGCGCGAGCTGGCGGAAAACGAAGGGTAATTGCCGCAAATGACCGCGCCAGCCTGTGGCGCGGTACAGGCAAATCCACCCGTTTTTAACGTCCGAGTAGCTCCCGCTCGATCCGCTCGCGCGTTTCCACCGCCTGAACACTCATTTTTTCAGGATAACCAAACAGCGACGTGGTGATAATTGCCTCACCGCCCACCTTAAACGTGCGGTTTGCAAAATCCATTTCACGCAGCGCCTGGAATAGCGCGTCAAAATCGACCTCACCTTCTCCCAGCCCGATGTGCTGATGAATCGTCGCATTCACGCCAGGCGGGTTCATGATATAGCGGCAGGGAAGCGTGTGGTTGTGCGTATCGGCCAGCAGAACATGCGAAAGATCGGCCCCGGCATAGTTCAGCATCCTTGCGACGTCGCCCTGCCCTTTATCGTAAAAGAAGCCATGCGGTGCGCTGTACAGATAGGTCACGTTATCACTACGCAAAGACTGCACCATGTCGACCGTCTCATCGTTCAGTTCGCAGAAATCCCAGGGGTGAGACTGAATTTCGATTCGAATTCCCTCTCGTTCCACGATCGGCAGCAGTTCCTCCATGGAGCGATACCACATCTCTTCACAAATCTCCGGCTCATCCGGCGTCCCGGAAAGCTCGGTATTAATCACCTGTACGCCCATATCAACGGCAATCTCAATCATCCGCTTCCAGTTGGTTACCGCGGCGTGCCGACGCTCTTCATCGGGGCCGGACCAACGATAAACCACAATAAATGACGAGATTTCCACACCGTAGTTCTGCAAGGCGCGTTTATATTCCTGCATGGTATCGCGACCAGCTTTAGGGTGTTTATAAAACGGATTAATACGCGGGTGCGGCGACTGCTCAATATATTTATACCCCCACTCGGAAACCTGCCGTACCATTTGGGTAATGGGTAAATGTTTAATAACATCGACATCAAAAGCAATTTTCATTGTAAATACCACGCTGCGGAAACTGAAAACGGTCACCTGGAAATTAGCTGTATCATTGCAACAGCAATGACACGCTGCGATTAATTTGTTCCTCTATTTCCGCCTCACTCCAGGAAGCCAACTGGGAAGAAAAAGGTTCAAAAGCGTAAATACCGCGATATCCCATATTTTCCAGACGCTGCACCTGCTGGTAATTCTGCATTACATCCTTTTCACTCAGCATAATACGCTGCTCATCAGCCAATGCTTCCGTTGGTCGTGTGTCTTCCACACCGGACAAATGCACCAACCCGATAGCAGAAATATCAATGCGCGACGCAAACTCCTTTTCGGCCTCTTCGTACAGATGATGATGGAAGGTATCCAGCAAAACCTTAAAGGGGGAACCTGCTTCCCGGATCAGTTGCTGAGCCCAGACGGCAGAACGCAGCGAACTTACGCGGAATCCCAAAGGTTCAACCAGCCCCTGAATATCATACCGGGCAAAGAGATCGCTCAGTCGTTTTATTGCCTCAACCGTAACCTCCGGCGGCACAATCGTTCCATCATTCAGCGGACAAAGAACTAATGCCCGCGCGCCGACTCCCTGCGCGTCTCGTAATAATCCTTCCGTTTTTTTTACTACCTCCTCGGTCAGTTGGTTGAAGGGATAGACCGCATTAATTGTGACAATTTCAAGTCCATACTTTTCTGCCAGGTTACGCACCTGGTTATAATTCAAGTCATCAGTAACGCTGCCGCTTGGCATATCATTACGCAATTCCACTTTATTAAACTCAAGACGTTTAACCAGTCGAAAGAATGCTTCTATGCTTAGACCCGGTGCAATTTTCCGGTTAATACAAAACCGTGTTTTTTCGATATTCATTA
This sequence comes from Salmonella sp. 5800, assembly GCF_046558195.1. Lineage (NCBI taxonomy): Bacteria > Pseudomonadati > Pseudomonadota > Gammaproteobacteria > Enterobacterales > Enterobacteriaceae > Salmonella > Salmonella sp. 5800. Next base: position 212,558 of record NZ_JBGDOX010000007.1, read on the forward strand.
TTTTCTCCCTGAACGTATATGAGTGGGTAAATAACCGTAATCCGTTAGTACAATTTAACGTAGGGTGAAAAAACCGGCTTTATCAATCTTGATAAAAACCGGTTTAATTTAGTGATGAACATCACAGGCTATAAGGGATTTTTGAAGAATATTTGAAGCTATTTCTCGCCAGGCACTTTAAGAAACTGCACCAGGATGCCGCTGAATAAATAGAGCCCCGCCATAGTATACATCACCACGCCGGTGCCGAACCCTGCCAGAATGGAGACCAGCGCTGGCCCAACGAAATTCCCCAGGCCGGAGCCAAAGTTCACGGCCGAGTTCGCCGCCCCCTTCTTATCCGGCGCCATCATCGGCACCAGCGGCGTCATTGGCACAAAGCCAGCCAGCCCGGCTCCCCACAAACACATCGCCAGCATAAAGGCGACATAGTTATGCCCCCATATCATCGGCACCCAGTAAACAATCAGCGTAGCGACACCAGTCAGGATGCTGCCAAAAATCTGGATGGTTCGGCGAAAACCAATTTTATCGCCCATCCAGCCAAAGATAATGTTGAAGACCTGGTTAGAGATAAAGGTAATCCCCCAAATACTCGCCCATTCCTCAAGCGTAAAGTGCTTATCCAGCAGAAACAGAGGTAATACGACAACAAAACCATAGGTGCCAAGACCGTTAATAGTTTTGACAATCACCGCCAGACCGATCCGTGGCCGTTCATACATAATGGAGATACCCGCAGATAACTCTTTGAAGACCGGCGTCGTTCGCGGTTTCAGAATGAATTCATTGCGTTCCAGCACCAGCATGAAGAGAACCCCCAGCAGCGCAACGCCCATCCCGGCCCACATCACGTTGATATGCCCCAACGCAGGAATTAACGACGCCGCCACCACCGGCCCAATGATAGTAAAACCAAGGTTATAGACCACCCAAAACAGCGAGGTGCCGATCCCTTGCTGGTGATTATCCAACTGGATGGTCAGGCGTACCAGGAAGGAGTAACAGACCAGCGGATACCCCACGCCACGCAGCATATAGGTCACGAGAATGGCGCCAAAATCATGGCTGGGTAGCGCAAAGTTCAGAAACGCGACGGAAGCCAGAAGATAGACGATAAAACCGGTAACCATCACCTTTTTAGGACCAAAAACGTCCACACAGACGCCGGATAGCCAGGAGGTAATCGCGACCACAATCCCATACCCGGCAAAAATCTGCCCGATATGCGCCTGATCAAACCCCTGCGTATTTAACCAGGCAGATAACCAGCTGTTCTCAATACAGCCGCCCAACATAAATAAAAATGTTCCCAGGTAGCTCCAGATAAACTTACCTGGTTTTATATAAAATGTCTGGGGCAGCGTTGCCTGCATTTCTTTCATTTTATTACCCTCGGTATAGAAAAGCTCTCACACTTTTCAGTGCGAGAGTTTCTTCATTATTAATAGATGCAGTTAAAGATAAATATCGCTTGTTATTTTCACCGGCAGCCCGCTTTTTAATGATTGCTGCGCGGCAATAGCGATACGCTGGGCCAATAATGCGTCTTCGCCGGTACAGACAACCGGCGTATGATGCAGGACTGAATCAATAAAGTGTAATATTTCCGTTCGGTAAGCTTCGCGATAACGGACCGTGAAATCAGGAAGGGGATTTTTCATTATGCAGTGCTGGCTGTTGAAAACTTTCACCGTCGATTCACTAACGTTATCCGCATACGCCATCCCTTCTGAGCCAAAAACCTCCACCCGTTGGTCATAGCCATATACCGCCCGACGGCTGTTATCAATGAGCGCGTAGCCGCCGTTTCTGAAAGTCAGCATCACCGCAAGCGTATCAACATCATCAATATTTTTCAGGCTGGGATCAATCAGCGTATTGCCCTTAACATAGACTTCGCTGACTTCATCCTGCATCATAAAACGAGCCATATCAAAGTCATGCATGGTGAAGTCAAAAATCAGACCGCCAATACGTTTGATCAGATCATGGGGTAGCAGGTCCGGATCGCGGGAGGTGATTTTTATCATCTGGGGCCGACCAATCTTGCCGCTGCGCACCAGCTCAAAGACCTCGTGAAACTGAGGATCAAAACGGCGATTAAAGGCAACCTGCAGCGTCACCCCCTTCTCTTTCACTTTTCTCAGCACCGCCATTGAGGCCTGCTCATCTTCATTCATGCTGAGCGGTTTTTCACAAAAAATGTGCTTCCCCGCCTGCGCTGCCGCCGTGACGATCTCTTCGTGCATATCCGTTGAGGTGAAAATAAAAACTGCCTCTATATCATCACGCTGTAAAAGTTCCTGATAATTTTTATACCCTGAAGTTATATTTACCGAATAAAGCCAATCGCTCATCTCCTCAATAAAATAATCGGCGGCGCAGATAATATCTAATTGAGGCAGTAAATACATATTCTCAACATGCATTTTACCTACCCGACCGAGGCCAATAACACCACATCGAAGCTTTTTCATTCGTACCTCTTAATCTCATGAATAGTAAATTTAAAACCGCAAAAGAAAAGCATCCGTAATTCTGCGAAAAACGGATCGTTTTATTTTGCCGTTCTGAAAAGCAAACAATGCGTTGACGCTGTATCGTTCAGGTTGCAGAACAATAACCACACTTCTGCAACCTGAACGACGGCAAATTAATCAGTACTGCCGGGCCTGTCCGATATGTTCTTCAAGCATACGCGCTACCGCCTGGATACGTTCGCTACGGGATACCTGCGCCCCACCAACGCGCCACCAGCTCAGGTACTTATGCACCATCGTTTTGGGAAGCACTTTTATGTCTATCAGCGTGCTCACGGTCTGTTTACGAGCATCTTCCAACGCTTCATGCAGTTGTTCAATGGTGGTGACGCGATAGCTTTTACAGCCATATCCTTCAGCGATGCGAGCGAAATCGACCGGGATAAACCCGCCTTCCTGACGACCGCTCTCCTGCTGATGGAAACGAAACTCGGTGAAGTAACTGTCCATACCGTGTTCCATTTGCAGATTATTGATACAGCCGTTGGTCATGTTATCGAGCAAAATGACGGTAATCTTTTTCCCCATCTGGACGGAAGTGACCAACTCAGAGTGCAGCATCATGAACGAACCGTCGCCCACGAAGCTGTACACCTCGCGCTCCGGCTGCGCCAGTTTGGCCCCCAATGCGGCATTGACTTCGTAGCCCATACAGGAGTAGCCGTACTCGACGTGGTAATCATTCTCGCCGCGGCTTTGCCAGACACGCTGGAGGTCGCCCGGCAGGCTGCCCGCCGCCGCCACCACCAGCGCGTTTTCCGGCAACATCCGGTTAAGCACGCCCAACACGCGCGTCTGGGTCAGCCACGACCGCGTAATCTCATTAAACTCTTCAAACACCTTTTGAGTATCCATATGATCCTCAATTTCAGGTTTGAAGCCCTCTCCGCTATATTCCACAGCATAGACGCGCTCAACTTCCGCCATATATTGCGAGCGGACGCGGTGAATAGTCTCACCCCATTGCGAAGCATAATGCTCCTGGGCCAACCGTTCGCTAAGCTGCGTCAGGGCGACGCGAGCGTCACCCTGCATCTGTACGCCATCCAGCTTGAAGACATCAAAGCGGCTAACGTTGATATTTAAGTAGCGCACGTCGGGATTCTGGAAGATCCACTTTGAGGAGGTGGTGAAATCGGTATAGCGCGTCCCCACACCGATAATCAGATCGGCTTCCTGTGCCAGCAGATTCGCCGCCAGTGAACCGGTTTCGCCAATCCCGCCGACGTTCAGCGGATGTGCAGAACTGAGCGCTCCCTTGCCAGCCTGGGTTTCAGCAATCGGCAGATGACAGCGTTCGGCAAATCTCAGCAGCGCCTCTTCAGCCTGCGAGTACTTCACGCCCCCGCCGCAAACGATCAGCGGCCGCTGGTGGCGGCGAATCAGCGCAACCGCCTCGTTCAGCATCGGCTCCGTCGGCGCGTGACGCTCAAGACGATAGACCCGGCGAGCGAAAAAATAATCCGGATAATCCCAGGCTTCACCCTGCACATCCTGTGGCAGGCAAAGCGTCACGGCCCCCGTATCCGCCGGATCGGTTAACACCCGCATCGCGCTGATACAGGCGCTCATTAGCTGTTCCGGACGCGTAATGCGATCCCAGTAGCGGCTAACTGCACGGAAAGCATCATTGGTGCTCAGCGTCAGATCGTGTTCTTGTTCAACCTGTTGCAAAACCGGGTCGGGTTGACGAGATGCGTACACATCGCCCGGCAGCAAAAGCAGTGGAATACGGTTAGCCGTCGCGGTCGCCGCTGCGGTGATCATATTGGCGGCCCCTGGCCCCACTGAGGAGGTGCAGGCATAAATCTGATGGCGACGCATCTGGCGGGCAAATCCCGTCGCGATATGCGCCATTCCCTGTTCGTTACGCCCTTGATGAACGCTAAGTTGGCCACAGTCCTCTTCCAGCGCTTGCCCCAATCCGACGACGTTCCCGTGGCCAAAAATGGCGAAAATCCCTTTTACAAATTTGATTTCGCTGCCGTCTACGTCGATGTACTGATTATCAAGAAAGCGCACCAAAGCCTGCGCCATGGTCAACCTGATTGTTTTCATGTACCCCACCTGCTTTTATCAACCGTTCGGCTGTCGTTGCCTGCTTATGCATCGCTTCAGCCCCAAAAACACAGAGACTTATCATAGGATCAAAATTTCCGTTCTCACAATTATATGGAATTTATATTTCATTTATGGGAAGGAGATCAAAAAACGGTTAAAAAATTTCGCCATTCAGGCGTGTTTTTCATGAAAATGAAATTTATCTTCCATGTGCTTTTAAAATAAATAACACATTAATAATCAATCAATTAAAACAAAAAACACAACAAAAAACGATCATACGCGTTGCCAGGAAATGCCATTTCTGTGATCTTGTTCAAACAATAAATGAAAACATTATTTCCATTTTTATTGAAAATGAAATCACCAAACCTTAGTATGGGCAAAAATAACACCGTCTTCTGTTAGGGGATATGTCAATGAATAAAGCAGTCAGTAGTGAGCAAAAGCCGCTGGACGTTATCTGTCTGGGACGAGTCGCCGTTGATTTGTATGGTCAACAAATCGGGTCGCGGCTGGAGGATATGACGACTTTCGCTAAATATTTAGGGGGATCGTCAGGCAATGTTGCCTACGGCACGGCCATTCAGGGATTACGTTCCGCTATGCTGGCCCGCGTCGGCGATGAGCATATGGGACGTTTCGTTCGTGAAGAATTAAACCGCGTTGGTGTGGATACGCAGTGCCTGCTGTCGGATCGCGATCGTCTGACCGCGCTGGTGATCCTCGGCATTAAAGATCAGGACACCTTTCCTCTGATCTTCTACCGCGATAACTGCGCGGACATGGCGCTAACACCCGAGGATATCCGCGAAGATTACATCGCTTCTTCACGCGCATTAGCCGTCACCGGTACCCATCTTTCTCACCCCAATACGCGCGCCGCCGTTCTTAAAGCGCTGGAGTATGCGCAAAAACACGGGCTGCGGCGGGCGCTGGATATCGACTACCGCCCCGTACTGTGGGGCCTGACGTCGCTAGGAGACGGTGAAACGCGTTTCATCGCCTCATCACAGGTTACCGAACAGCTCCAGCAGGTATTGCGCCATTTCGATCTGATCGTTGGGACCGAAGAAGAATTCCATATCGCCGGCGGCAGTACCGACACGCTGACCGCCCTGCGGCGCGTCCGTCAGTTGACCCAGGCCGTACTGGTGTGCAAACGCGGCGCGCTGGGCTGCTCAGTCTTTGAAGGCAACATCGCCGATGACTGGTCGCAGGTGAAGATACATAGCGGCGTTCGCGTAGACGTTCTGAACGTTCTGGGCGCGGGCGATGCCTTTATGTCAGGACTGCTGCGGGGATACCTGAACGATGAAAGCTGGGAGCAAGCCTGCCGTTATGCAAACGCCTGCGGCGCGTTAGTGGTATCGCGCCACGGTTGTGCCCCCGCCATGCCAACCAAAAAAGAGCTGGACGACTACCTCGCGCGTGAACAATCCATCACCCGGCCAGACAAAGACCCGCGGCTGAATCACCTTCATCGGGTCACAACCCGTAAACAGCACTGGCCGGAGCTGTGCGTATTCGCCTTTGACCATCGCAAGCAACTGGTGGATATCGCAAATGAAGTCGGCGCCAGTGAATCCGCGATCCCTCCCCTGAAGATGCTACTGCTGGAAGGGGCGCGTCAGGCGGCGCTTGAGGCCGGTTTACAGAATAATAGCGGCATCCTTGCCGATACCACCTTTGGTCAGCAGGCGCTTAACGACGTGACCGGCCAGGGATGGTGGATTGGCCGACCGGTTGAGATGCCCGGTTCGTATCCGCTGAAGCTGGAACATGGCGATATTGGCTCTCAGCTTGTCAGCTGGCCGCAAGAGCACGTCGTGAAATGTCTGGTCTTCTATCATCCACTCGATGCAGAGTCGGTACGTCTTGAACAAGAGGCGCTCATTGACGAGGTTTACCGCGCCTGCTGCCAGTCTGGTCACGATCTGCTGCTGGAAGTCATCTTGCCGCGCGATGCGGCAGACCAAAATGAGCAATACTATCCTCAGATTGTGGAACGTTTTTATCAACTGGGGATCCTGCCGGACTGGTGGAAACTGCCGCCGTTAAGCCCAGATCGTTGGCGAGAAATCAGCCAGCATATTGAGCATTATGACCCTGAATGTCGCGGTATATTGATACTTGGCCTGGACGCACCGGAAAGCGAGTTGAAGTCAGGATTCGCCGCAGCAGCGGATATGCCCTGGGTGAAAGGTTTCGCCGTCGGCCGGACCATCTTTGGCGAACCGTCACGCCAGTGGTTAGGCGGCCAGCTTAACGATGAACAGCTCATCGCAACGGTGAAACAAAAATACCGCATGCTTATCGACTACTGGCGCGAATACCGCCCGGCACGTTAATGCCTGCCTCATCACGCCCCGTGTCTGCATCGGACAAGGGGCGTGTTCAAGGACGATTCCATGCCAGCTCTCACACAACATTCCACATCGATCACGCTGTTTCGCATCAGCGCCGCGATGTTTCTCAACTATCTGACTATTGGCATCCCGTTAGTCATGCTGCCGCTGTACGTTCAGCAGCAGTTGCATCTGAGCGATCTGTTGATCGGTATCGCGGTAGGCAGCCAATTTATCGCCACCTTGCTTACCCGGGGCGCCGCGGGTCGAAAAGCCGACACGTCAGGCGGACGTCGGACGGTTATCACCGGTCAGTTCTACTGCGCCGCATCAGGTTTGCTGATGCTGGTCAGTCTAATCGCTCACCCGGTTCCGCTGCTCGCATGGGCCATACTGATTGTTGGTCGTGTGCTGCTGGGCATCGGTGAAAGTTTCATTTTGACCGGTAATTTAACCTGGGGGATGTGGCTGGCGGGCTCGACCCACGCGGGTCAGGTTATTTCCTGGAACGGCATGGCGACCTACGGTGCGCTGGCTATCGGCGCGCCGCTGGGGCTGTCGCTTTACGCCAGGGCCGGCCTGGCGCTTCCGGCGCTCCTCGTCGTGCTGTTGCCGATCATCGCCAGCGGAGTCATCTATGGCATTCCGGGGAATATCCCAACAGCCCGTCCCCGCGTGCCAGTGCTACGGGTAGTCGGCCTGGTGTGGCGACCCGGAACAGGGCTTGTGCTCCAGGGTATTGGTTTTGCCACCCTTAGCGCATTTACCGCCCTCTGGTTCAACGAGCGTCACTGGGATAACACCGGTTTTGCGATGACGCTATTTGGCATTGCGTTTATCGCTGTCCGCTTTTTCTGCGCCAAATTTCCCGACCGTTACGGCGGCGCCACGGTCGCAACCTTTTCACTACTGGTAGAGGGGACCGGACTGGCGGTAATGTGGGCCGCTCCGTCAGCAGGCGCTGCGCTGATTGGCGCGGCGATTACCGGCTGCGGCTGTTCGCTGATGTTCCCATCGCTGGGCGTAGAGGTTGTGCGCAGAGTGCCACCGGAGATTCGTGGTACGGCCCTCGGCGTCTGGTCAGCGTTTCAGGATCTGGCCTACGGATTTACCGGACCAATAGCGGGCCTGCTGACGCCGTTTATCGGCTATCAGCAGGTCTTTCTTCTGGCCGCGGCCTGCGCGCTGCTGGGCGCGGCGGTTGTCCATCTCCTGCTGCGGCAACATTAAGCTGTTAAGCTGTTAAGAAGGGGCGAGTCTTTTCCGCCCCTATCGCAAAGACTTCGCTGGCCGCCATCTGCCAGTAGCCAGGGTTAAACAGTTCCAGCGAACAGATCCCCTCATAGCCCTTCTGCACTAGCTCATGCGTGATCTCATGCAGTGGGATCACGCCGTTGCCAGGAAACAGACGATGGCAATGCTCCAGCGTTGCCAGCGGCAGATTATCGGCGTCATCAATATGGTAAACGAAGATCTTTTCCACAGGGATCTGGCGAAGCGTGGTCAGATCCCGCCATTGATCGTGCAGGTAAAGATTAAAGGCATCGACGACCAGCCCGACGTTACTGCGATCGACCGCATCTACGATCTCCATCGCCATGGCAAGACTGCGCACACAGCATCCTGCGGAACCGATCGGCTCAAAGGCCAGCCGCATCTGGCTTTCTTCCGCCACTGCCGCCATCTCGCGCAGACGCTTCACTGAATCTTTCACCGTTTCCCCTGGCGGAAAATTTCTCCCCTGACGAATGGTGGGCACCACAACCAGACAATCACCCCCCACCACTGAGCCAGCATGGCAGGCGAAAGCCAACTGCCGCCGTTTCTCCGCCCAGCTTTCGCTATCACAAAACGTAATGTCTTCCAGCGAATTGTAGCCCCAGGGCTTAAGGTGGCCGACGGCAAAAATGTCTGCCAGCTCGCTTAACGTATGTTTCTGTAACCACTCCTGCAACATATCCAGACGGATTTCGATGTAGTCATAGCCAAAACGTTCCGCCAACACAACATCCTGTGCCAGCGTGGAGTTTCGCATACAGGTCGCTTCATTAAATCCCAGCTTCATCATTCAGATCGACTCCTGCCGCCATAGCAACGTACTGGCGCCTGACGGCGGCAGCGTTAACGCGATCTCTTTATCGCCATCCAGCACCCGGCAACGCCTTTCCTGTACATCACGGTTATACACCACCAGCACACGCTCGCCGTCGGGATTCACAAATCCCACCTCTTCCAGAAGATTATCGTAACTTGAAGAAAGCATGACCCTCGCCCCCGGACGCACATAGCGGCAGAAGTGGCCAATACCATACCAGGAGTGGTTACGCCGCAGCACGTCGTTTTGCGCATCGTATTGAATGGGCGCTTCACACAGATTACCCTGATGATTCGGCCCCCCCTCACTGTTCAACAGCAGATTCCAGTCGATAAACCCGCTACAACCCGATTTGAAATTACCAATCATGTCATGGAGATAGGTATGCCAGTGGCGAATCTGGCTACCGGCATCGCTCTCCATTGGCACACAGCCTTCGGAAAACAGGAGTTTTTTATCCGGCAGGCACTGGGCCAGATACTGTATTTGCGAAAAATGGTCGCCGGTATACCAGTGGAATGCCAGCCCGTTAATTCCCTTATAATTAGCTTCGTCAGCAAAGGCGAGTTCAGCCCAGTCTACCAGGCCATCTTTATCGTGATCCCAGATATAGATCTCCATCTCATCCATACCCTGCCGGGCGAGGCGCGGACGCAGATACTGCACGGCAAAGGCTGTCTCCTCTTCCACGCTATACAGACAGGAGTCCCAGGTTTTTACCGCCACCGGCTCATTCTGCACGGAGAGCGCCTGCACATTAATGCCGTGGCGGCGGTATTCCAGCAGGTAGTTGATAATGATATCGGCCCAGTCGGCGTAGCATTCGCGCCGCAGCTTGCCGCCACCGTTCATATCGTTATTAGTTTTCATAAACGCCGGCGGACTCCACGGCGAAGCCATCAGCTTCATTTGTGGATTTAACCGCAACGCCCCGGAAATCAGCGGTATTAAATGCGCTTCATCGCGGGAAAAGGAGAGCCGTCCCTGCTGCAGGTCAGCGCTGGAATCGACATACGCGTAATTGCCCAGGGAAAAATCACAGCTCTGAATTGGCATCCGCGCCAGAGTGTAATTATGTTCCTGAGCAGAAAAATAAAGGGAAAGAAATTGCGCCTTCGTCTTTTCGCTCATGCTGTTGAATACCACGCCCGCACCTTCGGTAAAGCTGCCGCCGAATCCGTCAATCTGCTGTAACGTGTGGCGCGGTAAGACGCTGATTAATTCACTGCAATCACGCTGACGATGCGAAAAAGAGACCGCACGCTCAACAAGGAATTGCTGACGATACGGATCGGAAGAGATGAGTCTGCCTTTCATAGGGAAGTTCCGGATAAAAGAAGATAATAAATTGTGATATGCCGGATAGGACGCTTAAGCATCGCTATCCGGCAGGAGGTTTTAATACGCGGAAGGTTTATTTGTAGAAATCAGGTTTTGAGGGTAATTCAACAATCTCGGTATTCCCTGTTTCCTGAGACTTCACGCAGGCATCAGCGGTAACCGCAGCCAGATAACCATCCCATGACGTTGGGCCTGCCGGCGGCAATCCTGCGTTCAGGCGATCGAAGAAATCCTGGAACTCAATGTCGTAGGCATCAATAAAGCGCTGTTTCCAGTCAACCAGGATATCGGTGCTATACTTCGCCGCTTTCCGTACCGCGGCGCTGGCGACGGTTGGCAGCTCCGCCATTCCTTTCTCGCCGGTAACATCGCAGTGAATGTCATAGCCATACTGGCAGTTCACAAACACTTCAACCACAATATTGATGCCGGAGGTGGTTTCCATTACAACCAGCTGCGGATCACGCAGAGTGGTCACCAGGCTGGACTGACGCGGGAAGTAAACCTTAACGGTTTTATAATCTTCGTTAAGCAGCCAGTGCATAACGTCAATTTCATGAATCAATGTTTCATAGATAGCCTGTGGCGTTTTGTATTCTGGCACCGTGCTGGCATTGTAATGACGTCCATGAACCATTAATGGCTGACCGATTTCGCCGCTGTCGATAATATTTTTCAGCTGAACGTAACCTTTGTCGTAGCGGCGCATAAAACCAATCTGCACCATGCGCTTACCATTTTTCTGCTCTGCTTCAATCACACGCTGACAATCCGCAGCCGTCACCGCTAACGGTTTTTCGCAGAAAACATATTTGTTAGCATTTAGCGCGGCAACGGCCACATCGGCATGCGCCTCATTTGATGCGGTAATGATGACCACTTCAACGTCTTTATCATTAATCAGATCGTGATAGTCATTATAATCTTTGGCTTCGATCGCATACTTATCCAGCGCCGCCTGCGCCCTACCCGCGACGATATCACATACGGCAACAACCTCTACACCCGACACGGTGTTGGCCAGACGTCTTAAGTGATCGGAGCCGATCATGCCGATACCTACAATACCTGCTTTTAAAGTCATTTTCTGTTTCCTTTTCAATTAAAGATAATTTTTCAGTAACTCATCAATATGCTTTTTACCTTTTTGCGCATATTCCAATGGGTTATATTTCTTAGGATCCTGCTCGGCCTCAACAACAATCCAGCCAGAATATTGATGCCCGACCAGATAAGCTAATACGGATTTAAAATCAATATTTCCATCGCCGGGGACGGTAAACACACCATCAAGGAAAGAATTGAGGAATGATTTCTTCGCGAGGCGACATGCTTTGAGTTTTTCATTACGCACATCTTTAAAATGAACGTGTTTAATACGATCAAAATGTTTACTCAGTAGCGGCATGACATCGCCGTCAGAAACATATATATGCCCGGTATCAAACAGCAGATGTACAAATTGCGGATCGGTATTCTCCATGAGTCGATCCACTTCTGGCAGAGTCTGCACACCGGTGCCCATATGATGATGGAAAGCGAGCTTCAGCCCGTGCGCATTGGCAATCTTCCCAAGCGCATTAAGTCCTTCGCATAAAAGCTGCCATTCGCTGTCGCTGAAGTTAGGCTTCTCTGTATAAACGCACTTATCGATAATACCTTGAATACTATAAGTTTGTTCAGAAACAACGGCGACATATGCATGTATTGCCTGCAAATAAGCACAATGCTGTTCAAAAGCATTCATCGCAGATGCAATACCATCGCGAATAATAAAGGAAGAAAACCACTGGCCTGGTATTTCCAGTCCGCGAAGCATTAACTCTTTATTTAACTCAGCAGGATCCTGCGGATAACAACCGCCAACTTCCGTCCCGGAAAAACCGGTGAGCGCGGCATCACTAAGTATTTGTTTATATGTATTTTCTTTACCAATCTCAGGAATGTCATCATTGCGCCAACCGATAGGCGCAATCCCCAACTTAATGCTCTTTTTTACATTGTACATGTTGCTGGCTCCCACTTAATGAAACGCTTTTACTGCATACCGCGATGCAAATTAACCTTTGATGGACAACATATTACTTTTTGTAGCCTGAAAAACTTTATCTATCCTGGTTGAAGAAGTGGGATAAATGCGTCAGGTATCACAAAAAAATCATCACTCTTTAATGATATTGCCAGACTTTTCGCGCTATAGATAAACGCATAAAATATACCGACAAATAAAAATGGCCGCAGTATTGCGACCATTCTCATGACGATTAAATTTTAGCAAGAATTAATATTCAAATAATAAATAATTAGCTTTACGATAGTCCTTGCGATATTGACCGGGCGTTTTCCCCACTTTATTTTTGAAGTAATTCTGAAAATGACTAAGGTTGCTAAAGCCAACACGATAGGCAATAGAGGTGATCTTTTCGCGCCCGCCTTCATCCGTGGTTAGTAACGATTGAGCCTCCCCCAGCCTACGTTTTATCAGGTAATCCATCGGTGAATAACCATAGCGGCGTTTAAATTCATGGGAAACATAATAAGGACTGACATTAAATTTCGTCGCCAGTGTATCCAGCCGAATTGGCTCATAGAAATTGCGATCAATATAGGATTTTATTGAATCAAGTAAATTTTCATGGCGCTGTATGGCATCGTTACCTGTGCGTAATAAGACATTTCCCTCAATGTATTTGAGTACTACCTGGGTCAATAGCTGCGCCATTGCTGGCCCTTCTACCGCATGCTGATTAATAACGGTAAACACGGAGCTCATCAGTTTTTCCACCGTCGCATAATGGTGATACAGTGGAATAACCGGCACAATATCATCCGGTATTAGCGCATTCTCACGTAGACCCGGACACGAAATATTGTTAATCCCACAACAAATAGTGCCAATTGGCCGCCCGCTTTCCAGATACTCATCATGCACTACCTGGCTGTTATAAATGACCAGGTCGCCTTTACGAACCGGGTAGATGCGATCGCCAATGAAATACTCTCCGTCTCCTTCGGTGATAAGAATCAGTTCAACGGTCTGTGGGTGCATATGCATGAACCGGACAAACGGACCATTGCTCTCACTGACCTGACTCACATACGCCAACTGGGGCTGAGCCTTATTCTCTCGTTCTGAAGGACAGAAGCACAAGCGCATGATTTACCCTCCAATATCCGAAACTGTGGTGCCGAAACACCCCTGAAATTTGAATTTTTATACCACAATAAATGAAACAAAAATGCTATATAGATCATAATTTTTTCCAAATCTTTCCTCGTCACAACAGACAACCATTGATACCACACCAAATAAAAACAATAAAAATCAATAATTTAATTAGATTTTTGATTTCTTACTGCACATACCATCGTATAAAAATCAGTCGTCAAATTTTCAAAATAAAATTTCATAAAAATAAATTTGAAATTTTTAATCCTAAAATTTACATTGAATACGGTATGCGTTTTAGGCTGAAGATAACCAGGCTTTCCTGTGACCGCTCAGTCAGAACGTCGTCAACATCGGTTTAAGAGGATAAAAAAGAGATGGAAACAGTCGGCAATTTTATTCATGGTAAAACGACACTGAGCAGCAGCGGCGAGACGCTACCGGTGACTAATCCGGCCACCGGTAAAGTAATTCGTCAGGTCACCCAGAGCACCCGAGAGGAGATGCTGGCGGCAATTCAAAGCGCACATGAGGCTTTTCCGGCATGGAGTAAAATGACTCCGCTACGCCGGGCACGTATCCTTTTTGAATTCAAAGTATTACTGGAAAAGCATCGGGACGAACTGGCGGCGCTGATCGTCAGCGAGCATGGCAAGGTCTGGTCAGATGCGCTTGGCGAACTGACGCGCGGCATAGAGGTTGTCGAATTTGCCTGCGGGATCCCGCACCTCAGCAAAGGAGAGTACTCCTTTAACGTCGGCTCAGGCGTTGACAGCTTTTCATTAATGCAGCCGCTTGGGGTTGTGGCAGGCATCACACCGTTTAACTTCCCGGCAATGGTGCCTATGTGGATGTTCCCGGTTGCTCTGGCTTGCGGCAATACCTTCGTCCTGAAGCCGCCCGCACTGGTGCCGTCCGCATCGTTACGTATGGCGCAGCTTCTGCAGGAGGCTGGCCTGCCGGACGGCGTGTTTAACGTTGTTCACTGTGGCAATGAGGCGGCTAGCCTGTTGACCAGCGACCCTCGCGTACAGGCCGTCAGCTTTGTCGGTTCCTCCGCCGTCGCGGAACATATCTATACCACCGCCAGCGCCCATGGCAAACGCGTACAGGCCTTCGGGGCCGCCAAAAATCACGCAATCGTCATGCCGGATGCAGACCTGGACGCCACCGTCAACGCCATTATGGGCGGAGCATTTGGTTCCGCGGGCGAACGCTGTATGGCGCTGCCGGTAGTGGTCGCGGTGGGCGATGAAACGGCGGACCGTCTGATCGAACGCCTGAAACCGCTGATTGCGGCGCTACGTATCGGCCCGGGAGAGCTGCGCGGCAAAGATGAAAATGAAATGGGCCCGGTTGTTTCACGTGCTCATCAACAGAAAGTGTTGGGTTACATCGACAAAGGAGTTAGCGAGGGAGCAACTCTGGTCATGGATGGCCGCAACTATAGCGTAGCGGGATATCCTGAAGGCTTTTATGTCGGCGGCACTCTGTTTGATAACGTCACGCCTGAGATGACCATCTGGCGTGAAGAAATTTTTGGCCCGGTTCTCGGAATTGTGCGCGTCCCGGATTATGCCACCGCCATTAGCACGGTAAACTCCCATGAATTCGGCAACGGCAGCGTGATTTTCACCACCAACGGTCACTATGCGCGCGAATTCGCCCAGTCGGTTGAAGCTGGGATGGTCGGTATTAATATTCCAGTTCCGGTTCCGATGGCATTTCACTCTTTTGGCGGCTGGAAGCGCTCGGTGTTTGGCGCCCTGAACGTCCATGGGCCGGATGGCGTGCGCTTCTATACCCGGATGAAAACCGTTACCTCGCGTTGGCCGAACGGACAGCAGATCGTATCGGAGTTCAGTATGCCGACTCTCGGTTAATACGCTTTCAGGAAGGAGAAGATTATGGCCAACTTGCTGAGTACCTGTACCTCTGAGTCGGGAAATATCCAACACATTTCCCCTCAAAATGCAGGCTGGGAGTATGTCGGTTTTGATGTCTGGCAGTTAAAGGCTGGAGAGTCGATAACCCTGCCGTCCGATGAGCGTGAACGCTGTCTGGTGCTGGTTGCCGGGCTGGCCAGCGTTAAGGCCGCCGACAGTTTTTTCTATCGGATTGGTCAGCGCATGAGTCCGTTTGAACGCATTCCGGCTTATTCGGTTTACCTCCCCCATCATACGGAGGCGAAAGTGACAGCCGAAACCGACCTTGAGCTGGCCGTATGCAGCGCGCCGGGATTCGGAGAGCTTCCGGTACGTCTGATCTCGCCACAAGAGGTCGGGGTAGAGCATCGGGGAAAAGGGCGCAATCAGCGCCTGGTGCATAACATCCTTCCTGATAGCCAGCTCGCCGACAGCCTGCTAGTCGTTGAAGTGTACACTAATGAAGGCGATACCAGCTCCTGGCCCGCGCACAAGCACGATACGGCAGTTGAAGGCCAGGAGACCTATCTGGAAGAGACGTACTATCACCGTTTCAATCCACCTCAGGGATTCTGCTTACAGCGCGTCTACACCGACGATCGCAGCCTGGATGAATGTATGGCGGTCTATAACCGGGATGTAGTGAAAGTACCTAAAGGCTACCACCCGGTTGCCACCATCGCGGGTTACGATAACTACTATCTGAACGTGATGGCCGGCCCGCTACGAAAATGGCGTTTCACCTGGGAAGAGAACCACGCGTGGATTAACTCACCAGACTACCCGCGATAACACTTCGTTGAGTGGTACTTTGCCAGCCGTCCTCTGCGGCTGGCTTTTTTATTCAACTCAGCGCCACACACGCTCATAAGATCGCTATCCGCCTTCTCTTAAATTATTTCCCTGTTTTGTATATAGCGTATTTACGGCACGGCCCCCACCAGGAATACGCAATAAAATAATGATGCAGAAGAAGACTTACCCTATTTGCCGATATTATTATGGATCAAGTAGTTACGTAGAGGTGGTAAACACTGGGGAGGTTTCAACAGGGTATATCCTGTGCGCACTCGCTGGAGGGAGTAAAGGTTGTGTAACCAGCGGAGAATATCTCTGGATATTCTCCGCTAATATTGGAGAGGTATCAGGCTATTACATCGCGACGTTTCCCCTGAATTTCACGCAGCTTGTTCTCGGCCAGCCGTTCAATTTCTGTTAGCGGCACCCCTTTTGTTTCCGGCACATAACGAGAAATAAAGACATAGCAGACCAAATTAAAGACGACAAAAATCCACATCGAGAAAGCGCCGCCGAAGGTCTCCTGCAGCCAGGCGTTATCATTTATGACCGGGAACAACAGTGAGATGAGGAAGTTGGCTATCCACATCAGGCTCACCGCCAGCCCCATCCCAAAACCTTTTATCTTTTCAGGGAAAACCTCAGAAATCAGTACCCATGCGCCAACGCTCCAGCTGACGGCAAACAGCAGCATAAAAAACAGGATGCCAAAGATGGTAATGTAGCCTGTATCGTGGGTGTACAAACCGTATGACGCGATCAACAGGCCGACAATTGAGCCGATGGTACCAATTTTCATAATCGGTATACGGCCATAGCGGTCGAACAGGATCATGCCGATAAAACTGCCCACCACATTACATACCGCGATAAAAATGGTCTGGAACATAACCACTTCGGTACTGCTGTTCTGCAACACCAGCGGCGCATAATAGTTCATTACGTTAACGCCTGTGAACTGTTGCAAAACGGCGATACAGCATCCAACCAACAGAATATAGCGGAGCACCGGCGAGCTTTTCAGGTTGGTGCGTTCTCCCCCGGCGACGTTGTCCTGTGGACGTACGGTTTCTTTCATGCTGTCAAAAATAGCGGCCACATCTGTGGCCGTTAATCCACTGTAGATCCGGGTAAGCACCTTTATCGAACGGGTTTCGCTGCGGTTGTTACGGGCGCACCATGCCGGTGATTCGGGTAGGAAAAGCGTAATCGCTAACATCGCAATGGAGGGTACCACTTGGGCAAAAAGCATAGTCTTCCAGCCCTGGGAAACCAGCACATCAGCAGGCATTCCTTTTGCTATCAGATAGTTGACTATAAACACGATAACCTGGCCAGATACCACGGAAATATTGTAAATGCCCAGCGCTTTGCCGCGAATTTCAGCAGGCGCCAGTTCAGACATATACATGGTGGATGCCGTTCCGGCCATCCCAACCGCAAAACCACACACAATGCGGGAAAGGGAGAAGATCATGAACGATTCACTCATCGCCGCCCCTAAGGAAGAAGCGATAAAAATGATCGCAATGATCAGAAGCGCAGGTTTACGCCCCAGTTTATCGGCAATTTTTCCACCGACCAGCGCGCCGATGATACAACCAATCACGATACTGGAAACGGCCCATCCGGTCTCGGTTGGCGTCAGTTGGTAATACTGCTGTAAAGGCAATACCACCCCGGTAATCACCGCCGTTGAATAACCAAACATCAATCCAGCCAGCGCCGCAATACAACACAGGACGTACACATAGGCCGAATTGTACTTACTTCTCTGAGACATAATCCCTCCCTTGCCTGTTGAGGAAACAACACACCAATGAAATTTTTCATTTTATTTTTGCATTCATTAGAAGAAAAATTCCATGCAAAAGATCACGAAATGGAGATGTTCCAGGAAAGAACAAAAAGTACGGCCCCTGACAAATTGAGTTCAGGCATTGTCACGAAAGCAATAAAATCAAGTAAATTCATCAATATATATGAAAGCACTGCGCAAAACGCAGCATCTTAACGATAAAAAACGCCAGGATTATGAAATTCGAAATGTGATACCCATAACAAAACATAAGTTTCATTATTGATCGTTTTGAAATTAAAACATAGGTTGTGAAACGAGAGTTCTCAATAGCTATAAGATCGTCGGCAGAGCTACGGCAATGACCGACATAAGATGAATTTGTCTATTTGTTCACTAAATTCAAACAGATAGATGAAGTTTATTCTGGAGATAATCTACCTATGTCCACATCAGATAGTTGTTATAATACGGGTTACATATTACGCATCTGCGCGATTGCCGCACTGGGCGGAATATTATTTGGCTACGATACTGCTGTTATTTCAGGTGCGATTGGTTCACTGACCAGCTACTTTCATCTATCTCCTGCTGAGACCGGCTGGGCGGTTTCCTGCGTTGTGGTGGGGTGCGTTATTGGTTCGTTTAGCGCCGGATATTTATCCAAACGTTTTGGACGCAAGAAATCATTGATGGTTTCAGCGCTGTTATTCACTATTTCCGCAGTGGGCACCTCCCTCTCCTACACGTTCACCCATTTTGTGATTTATCGCATTATCGGTGGACTGGCAGTCGGCCTGGCGGCAACAGTATCACCGATGTATATGTCTGAAGTCTCACCGAAAAACATGCGCGGCAGAGCATTAAGTATGCAGCAGTTCGCTATCGTTTTCGGTCAGATTCTGATCTTCTACGTTAACTACAAAATAGCATCGATTGCAGCAGATACCTGGCTCATTGAACTTGGCTGGCGCTATATGTTTGCTGCGGGTATTATTCCCTGCATTTTGTTCTGTATTTTAGTCTTTTTAATCCCGGAATCTCCCCGCTGGATGATGATGATTGGTCGCGAGGAGGAGACGCTAAAAATACTGACCAAAATATCCAACGAAGAACATGCCAGACATCTTCTTGCCGATATAAAAACCTCACTGCAAAATGACCAACTAAACGCCCATCAAAAACTCAATTACCGCGACGGGAACGTGCGTTTCATCCTGATCCTGGGCTGCATGATCGCTATGCTGCAACAGGTAACAGGGGTTAACGTCATGATGTATTACGCGCCAATCGTCCTTAAGGATGTGACCGGTAGCGCCCAGGAGGCCCTGTTCCAGACAATCTGGATCGGCGTGATTCAGCTTATCGGTTCCATTATTGGCGCAATGATTATGGATAAGATGGGGCGTTTGTCGCTGATGCGTAAAGGCACTATTGGCAGCATCATCGGCTTGTTGCTCACTTCATGGGCGCTGTACAGCCAGGCAACCGGTTATTTCGCGCTATTCGGTATGCTGTTCTTTATGATTTTCTACGCGCTTTCCTGGGGCGTGGGCGCATGGGTGCTTATTTCTGAAATATTCCCTAACCGGATGAGGTCGCAGGGAATGAGTATTTCGGTCGGATTTATGTGGATGGCAAACTTTTTAGTTTCGCAATTCTTCCCGATGATTAATGAAAACCCGTATTTACTTTCGCATTTCCACGGCGCATTTCCAATGTGGATATTTGCCATCTGCTGCATCTTCAGTTACTTCTTTATCTGCCGTTACCTGCCGGAAACAAAAGGCATTTCGCTGGAGAAAATGGAGAGCGTAGTGTTAGCAAAACGCAGAAAAAAACTGCAGCCAATTCAAACCGAACGTTATTCTGATTAAGTTTCACCACAATGCCGATGATCGCTAAATACGATCATCGGCTTGTTTTTTTACTCCGTCGCCAGCGCCAGTGAAACCGCTAACGTTTGCGCCAGACACATGGACGCGACCTGAGAACGGAAACCATCGACCTGCGCTTCACGTACCACAAAACAGACTTCACTGAACGCTGCCAGCGGGCTGACCTGGCTATCGGTTATCGCAATATGGTGCGCACCGCGTTTCGCGCCAAGCTCGACTAATTCCACCACTTCCTGCGCGTAAGGCGAGTAGCTGATGGCAATAACGACATCGTCGGGGCTGACCATACTTAGCTGTTCAGAGAACATTCCGCCAATACCGTCAATTAAAAATGCCCGTCTCTCCAGATGACGCAATGCGTAGGTTAAATAACTGGCCACGCTAAACGAACGACGTAATCCAATCACATAAATATTGTCGGCTTTCGCTAACAGATTTACCGCCGCATCCAACTGCTCATTTTTAATCTGCACCGGTAATTGTTGTAATACCTGTGCATTCACCATTGAAAATAGCTTCAGAATTTCACCCGGCTTTTCCGGGGTAGGTTCCCCTTCATCCGCATTTTTCTGTCTGAACAGACGCGCCCGCTCGGTATAGCTTACAGTTTCCTCCATCAGGTGCTGGCGAAATACCTGTTTCATTTCATTAAATCCGCTAAAACCAAACGCATTAGCAAAACGAATCAGTGTCGAAGGGGGAACATCGGCATGTTGCGCGATGGAAGCTACCGTGTCAAAAGCAACGCTATTACTGTTATCCAGAATATACTGAGCAACTTGTTTAAGACGTTTGCTAAGGCTGTCATAGCGACTGCGGATATCATCCTGCAGTAAGGAAAGTTGAGTTTGATGTTTAGACATGCATGATACTCTAATAGAACGAAAATTTCGTAAATAACCATATTAGCACAAATGAACTGAACATACAGTTAACAACATTCAAATTGCGCTGTGGTTACCTTCAGTACAGAATTTGCTGGCGGGCTGGGTTCTGAGCAATCTGAATCTGACCGCATAAATGCGACAGGATCAGCATTGTTATGACTGGACGATGCCCGCAGCCAGGCGGCATCGCAAACGTTGAAAGGCAGAAGATGACGTTTATAAATCACGAAACCTTCATCTGTTATTGCGAACTGGCTCTTTTCGTCCCGCATACGGCAACCGGCGGAACACTCTTAGTGTATTACACTGATTACTTTAAGGATATGCGTCTACTCTTTTTCAATACTGAGCGGCAAATGATTTTTCAGTATTGCTTTAACGTCTCCCGGCGAGCGGAATGCGCTTTCGATGGCAAGATGCCCCATATAAAACAGCCAGCCACAAGGCTGGCTGACCGCATAGTCATTTAATACGCTGTTACGTTCTGAGCTTTTTTCGCCAGCCCATCCAGCAATTTCTGATGGATGCCGCCGAAACCGCCGTTGCTCATCACCAGGATGTGATCGCCAGGCTGTGCGGTTTTCACCACCATTTCCGCCAGCGTATCGACATCGCCACTCCAGTGAGCAGGCTGTACGCAGGCTTCAGCGACTTCCGCCACTTGCCACGGAATATGCGGCGGCTGCAGCAGGAACACTTCATCCGCACGCCCTAACGACGGTGCCAGGTCATCCTTGCATAACCCCATCTTCATCGTGTTAGAACGCGGCTCCAGCACTGCGATAATGCGCGCGGTGCCGCCCACTTTACCGCGCAGCGCCGCCAGCGTGGCCAGAATTGCCGTCGGGTGGTGAGCAAAATCGTCATACACCGTCACGCCGTTCGCTTCGCCGCGTAGCTCCAGACGGCGGCGGGCGTTAATAAATGACCCCAGCGCGCTGGCCGCTTCTGCGGGCGCGACGCCCACGTGGCGCGCGGCGGCAATCGCCATCAGACCGTTGTGCATGTTATGTTCGCCGACCAGGCCCCATTTCACATCGCCGACTTTTTCGCCGTCCAGCCACACTTCCCACTCGGAAGCATCCGTAGTCAGCTTCTTCGCCTGCCAGTGTCCCTGCTCGCCCACCAGCTCTTGCTCGCTCCAGCAGCCCAGCGCCATGGTCTGTTTCAGGTTGATGTCGTTTTCCGGCCAGATGATGCGCCCCTGCCCCGGCACGATGCGCACCAGATGGTGGAACTGCTTCTGGATCGCTTTCAGATCGTCGAAGATGTCGGCATGATCAAACTCAAGGTTGTTGAGGATCAGCGTCCGCGGGCAGTAATGCACAAATTTAGAACGTTTATCAAAGAACGCGCAGTCGTACTCATCCGCTTCGATAACAAAGAACGGGCTCTCGCCCAGGCGCGCGGAAACCTCAAAGTTGCCCGGTACGCCGCCAATCACAAAGCCCGGTTTGTACCCGCACGCTTCCAGTATCCAGGTCGCCATGCCTGCGGTCGTGGTTTTGCCGTGGGTACCGGCGACCGCCAGTACCCAGCGATCGCGCAACACAAAGTCGTGCAGCCACTGTGGACCAGACATAAAGGGAATGTTTTTTTCCAGCACCGCTTCCACGCACGGATTCCCGCGCGTCATCGCATTGCCGATAATCACCAGATCCGGCTGCGGATCGAGCTGGCTGGCGTCATAACCCTGGATCAGATCAATGCCTTGCTTCTCAAGTAAGGTACTCATCGGCGGATACACATTGGCGTCCGAACCCGTTACTTCATGACCAAGCGAGCGAGCCAGCATCGCCAGCCCCCCCATGAAAGTGCCACAAATTCCCAAAATATGAATGCGCATACGTCACTATCCTTTTTTTATCTGCGAGCCATTTTACGCACATGTCTGGCAAGTGAGAAACGCATTTCAGGTAAATCTGTACTTTGCTGGCGCGATTCACCTGAGCGCATCATCTGAAATGTTTGTTAAGATTGTTACGGTCGCTTTACTCCAATCAATTGCAGGGAAAGTGTTATGAAAACGTTAGGTGAATTTATTGTCGAAAAGCAGCACGAGTTCTCTCAGGCTACCGGTGAGCTCACTGCTTTGCTGTCGGCAATAAAATTGGGCGCCAAGATCATCCACCGCGATATCAACAAGGCCGGTCTGGTCGATATCCTGGGTGCCAGCGGTGCTGAGAACGTACAGGGCGAGGTTCAGCAGAAACTCGATCTGTTCGCGAACGAGAAACTGAAAGCTGCACTAAAAGCGCGCGATATTGTAGCGGGCATCGCATCGGAAGAAGAGGACGAAATTGTCGTCTTTGAAGGCTGCGAACACGCGAAATATGTGGTGCTGATGGACCCTCTGGATGGCTCTTCTAACATCGACGTTAACGTCTCTGTCGGTACGATTTTCTCGATTTATCGCCGCGTGACGCCCGTCGGCACGCCGGTCACCGAAGAAGATTTCCTGCAACCCGGCAACAAACAGGTCGCTGCGGGATATGTCGTGTATGGCTCGTCCACCATGCTGGTTTACACCACCGGCTGCGGCGTACACGCTTTCACCTACGATCCGTCGTTGGGCGTGTTCTGTCTGTGCCAGGAACGTATGCGTTTCCCGGAAAAGGGTAAAACCTACTCCATTAACGAAGGCAACTACATTAAATTCCCGAATGGCGTGAAGAAGTACATCAAATTCTGCCAGGAAGAGGATAGTTCAACAAGTCGCCCTTATACCTCACGTTACATTGGCTCTCTGGTGGCCGATTTCCATCGCAACCTGCTGAAAGGCGGCATCTATCTCTACCCCAGCACCGCCAGCCATCCGCAGGGAAAACTGCGTCTGCTGTATGAGTGCAACCCGATGGCGTTCCTCGCAGAACAGGCCGGCGGCAAAGCAAGCGATGGTAAAGAACGTATTCTGGATATCATTCCGGAAAGCCTGCACCAGCGCCGCTCGTTCTTCGTTGGCAACCGCCATATGGTTGACGATGTGGAACGCTTTATCCGCGAATACCCGGACGCGTAATCTTTACCACCATGCGGAATAACGCATGAAGCCGCCATTGGGCAATAACATGTCCGATGGCGGCGTTGCCTTATCAGGCCCGTGATTTTTCCGGTTCTTAACCTTTGTCGTTTATGCTCCGCAACGACGCGCCAGATGAGGCGGAAACGAAAACAAGCGAAGACTTTCGGCGTGAGTTGGCTATAATACTCGCCACTTGTTTGTCATAAATTCAAAGGAAACAGACATGAGCTTACTCAACGTCCCGGCGGGTAAAGAACTGCCGGAAGATATCTACGTCGTTATCGAGATCCCGGCTAACGCAGATCCGATCAAATACGAAGTTGACAAAGAGAGCGGCGCGCTGTTCGTTGACCGCTTCATGTCCACCGCGATGTTCTATCCGTGCAACTACGGTTACATCAACCATACCCTGTCTCTGGACGGCGACCCGGTAGACGTTCTGGTCCCGACGCCGTACCCGCTGCAGCCAGGCGCCGTCATCCGTTGCCGTCCGGTTGGCGTACTGAAAATGACCGACGAATCCGGTGAAGATGCGAAACTGGTTGCCGTACCGCACACCAAACTGAGCAAAGAGTACGATCACATTAAAGATGTGAACGATCTGCCGGAACTGCTGAAAGCGCAGATCACTCATTTCTTCGAGCATTATAAAGATCTCGAAAAAGGCAAATGGGTGAAAGTTGACGGTTGGGACAACGCCGAAGCGGCTAAAGCGGAAATCGTTGCCTCCTTCGAGCGCGCAGCGAAGAAATAAGTTCGCTTTTACATAAGCGTCAAGATAAAGGCTCTCATAGTAATGAGGGCCTTTTTATTGGCTAATGAATAGAACACAATTTTTATCATTATTAGTTTAACATTCACGGAATGAATAAGACTTTACCTTATTTTTTATTAAAAAGGGTTGAATACGCTCACATTTTCTCTAAAAAGCTTAAGATAATAATTGTTTTGTGAATGCCCGCAGACTCCACTGGACTTACGCCCTAAATATTAGCAAGCGCCAAATTCTTATTTAGTGCATAGGCCCGATTACCTTTTTAATAAGGTATCCTAAGCTCTCCCTACCAATAACCGTATTTTTAATCCAACATAATATCCGCTCAAAACACACTTTTTAATATATTTTTAAGGGCTGCCATAATTATTTACTATTTTAAGAGATTATGATGAAAAATGATATATTAATTACCGGTGGACATATCATCGATCCCGCTCGTAATATTAATGAGATTAACAATTTACGCATCATTAACGATATTATCGTTGATGCCGATAAATATCCTGTAACTTCGGAGACCCGGATTATCCATGCCGACGGTATGATCGTCACTCCCGGTCTTATCGATTATCACGCGCATGTTTTTTATGACGCGACGGAAGGCGGCGTCAGGCCTGATATGTACATGCCGCCGAATGGCGTCACCACCGTCGTGGATGCAGGTTCTGCCGGTACGGCAAACTTTGATGCCTTCTACCGAACGGTGATTTGCGCCAGCAAAGTTCGAATCAAAGCGTTTCTGACCGTGTCGCCGCCGGGCCAAACCTGGTCACAAGAAAATTATGATCCTGACAACATTGATGAAAATAAGATCCACGCGCTGTTTCGTCAGTATCGCAACGTTCTTCAGGGATTAAAACTCAAGGTTCAGACTGAGGACATTGCTGAATATGGATTAAAACCGCTGACTGAATCCCTTCGTATTGCCAACGATTTAAGGTGCCCCGTGGCAATACACTCGACTCATCCCGTCGTTCCCATGAAAGAACTTGTCTCCTTGCTACGCCGCGGCGATATTATCGCTCATGCGTTTCACGGCAAAGGTAGCACCATTCTTACTGATGAAGGCGCTGTCTTAGCCGAAGTCCGTCAGGCAAGGGAAAGAGGCGTTATATTTGATGCCGCCAATGGTCGCAGCCATTTTTCAATGAACACGGCACGCCGAGCCATCGCCAATGGCTTTCTTCCGGATATCATCAGTAGCGATCTCTCAACCATCACTAAACTCGCCTGGCCTGTTTACGCCTTACCATGGATTTTATCGAAATATTTAGCACTCGGCGTCGCGCTTACCGATGTCATTAACGCCTGTACCCATACCCCAGCAGTTTTATTGGGCATGGCAGCAGAAATTGGTACGCTGGCCCCTGGGGCATTTGCCGATATCGCCATCTTTAAATTAAAAAACAGGCATGTTGAATTTGCCGATATTCATGGTGAAACGCTCACGGGGACGCATGTGCTGGTACCACAAATGACCATAAAATCCGGTGAGATATTATTTCGTCAAATTGATTTTGGCGCGCGGCCAAACGGAGTTGAAAAATGACCTCAATGCAAAAATGGCTACGGATCGGCGCGACATTAATGTTCGGCCTTTTTGTTGCTTATCTTGACCGTTCTAATCTTTCCGTTACGTTACCTACGATTACACACGACCTGAATATTGATGGCGCAACGGCCAGCATTGTATTAACCATATTTCTTATTGGCTATGCCTTTTCAAATATTTTTGGCGACGTATTTACCCAGCGATACGATCCGAAAAAAATAGTCATTCTGATGGTGCTAATCTGGTCGATTGCGACCGTTTTTGTCGGATTTACCTCGTCAGTGTACGTTATTTTGATTTGTCGGCTGGTGCTTGGCATTACCGAAGGCATTTATTGGCCGCAGCAGTCCCGCTTCGCCAGCGACTGGTTTTCAGACAAAGAACGGACGCAGGCGAACAGCATTATCCAGTATTATGGACAGTTCCTGGCATTAGGCCTGGGATTTATGATTTTGTCCCCGCTGGATGCTGCCTTCGGTTGGCGAAATGTTTTTATTATCACTGGTGTGATCGGCATTGTTGTTGTGGTTCCACTTTATATAACAATGCTGAAAAAACAGGAAGAAGCGCCTTATTATCGTGCGCCGGCGCCAACAGAGAAAACTAAACTTACCCTGGAATCGCTGGGCGGAACCCCTTTCCTACTCCTTATTTTTACCTACATCACTCAAGGGATGTTGTTCTGGGGAATTACGTTATGGATCCCCATGGTTGTCAATTCTCTCGGCTATACCGGATTCAGTAAAGCATTGGTCAGTTCTCTGCCTTATCTGACTGCGGTTATACTGGCAATCCCTATCTCATGGATCAGTGATAAGACACAAAAACGTGTACTTATTGCTTCACTGGGCCTACTAATCCCCGGCGTGATGTTATTTCTCTTGCCATTTGTCGATGCGCCAGGCTTTAAAATCACGCTCATTACCCTGGCGATGGGTTATTATGCCGCCAGCTTTACCCCCAATATCTGGTCGATTATCCAGTCGAACGTTAAACCCCATGCGATTGGCCCAGCCTCCGGTATTATTAATGGCATCGGCGCCGGCGGCGGCGGTACGCTGGCAGGCCTAATGGTCGGCTATTTTTACCGGACAACCGGCAGCTATATGCAGGGATTTATGGTTCTCGGATGCATTGTTATCCTGGGCGGCGCGTCATTATTGATCTACGGCAGAATAAGAGCTCACCATGCCCGGCGCTAGCGCCATCAGCCAGAATGTAAAAAAACAACGCCACCCGAGGGTGGCGTGTTCAGTTCAGGGCTGGTTTCTGTCTAACCAGTCACCGCTTTCAATCAGAGTTAACCCATCAACAGGACGTTGATATACATACATCCATGCGCTGCCGTAAGGCGTCTGGATTAACTGGCGTGCGTATTCACCGCCCCTGGTGCGCAAAGCATCAAGTTCGGCCAGCGTGGCGTTATCAATTCGATAAACTTCACCGTATACCGCTCCGTTTCCCGGAACTGCGCCTGGATAGTGGCCCAGACTATACAACTGGTAGTTATCGATACGGTAATCGCCAAGCAATTGGGCATTGGTCATCCAGTGACTGTTGCCTTGTTTCTGTCGTAAACTGCCATAGACAAATATTCGCATTGCTAAAACTCAAACTGATAGAGCAAATCAAGTGCCTGATCTACGCCAGACACTGCTTCCAGATATAGCTTAGGCATCAGGCGATAACGTAACGTGAGCGTCGCCAGAGAGTCAAATATCCCTACACCATACTTCACCTGTAGACCCGGCAGTACATAGCCGCTGACCACAACCTGAGACGAATCGCCCACCCCTTGCGTGTCCAGCGCCAGATTACTTACGCCGAATGTCTCTCCGATTTTACCCACAACCTGACCACTTTGCGCAACCCCCAAGCCAATAAGCATGGAGGTCATTGCTGCGCTATCACTCTGATTGCTGTCCAACCCCTGCCCACGCAGCAGATAAGAAAGCGCTTCAGCCTGCGGCATCGCCGGATCGGAGAAGATTTCCGCTTTGGGTTCATCAGCAGTGCCTGTGACACGCACGCCCGCAATGACATCGTCTTCGGTGGCGTCAGGGTTACGGATCGCTTCGATATTGAGCAGCGGCTGATCCGGCGGGCCGGAGAACAGCAGCTCGCCTTTACGGACAAGCAGGTCCTGGCCGTAGGCGCGGAATCGGCCGTCAGGAATATTGATTTGACCATTCAGCCCCAGCCCCTGCTTATCCTGCGCGACTTTCAAATCGCCGGTCAAACGCGCTTTAAGCCCGAAGGCGTCGATGCGCACGTTGTTGCCGACGTGGACCGTCAGATTACTGTTGATGGGAATAGACGCTGTCTGCGGCGTTTCTGGTTGCAGGTCATTGTTGAGCATAACCACATCGCTGGAGACGCCGACCGCGCTCTCCGGCAGGTCGTGCACCACAATTCGCGCCCACGGAACGTCCACACGCCCATCCAACGTGAACAGCGAAGGCGTCGCGTCAAAGACCACATCCGGCGAGACATCCAGGCGCACCATCGGCGGAACGGTAATCCGCACCCGGCTGCCTTTCGCCGTCACCCGCGCGCGCCAGTTGTCAATCTGACTCCAGTCGGCGTTGCCGTTCAGGTTAATTTGCCCTTGTTGTGTTCGCACGATACCGGCGAGCGTCGAACGCGTCCCGCTAAAGTTCATGGTGAGCTGGCTCGGCTGCATCTCAAACGGCATAAAATTACCGTCAATATCCAGCGCGCTAAGCTGCAACTGACCAAACAACTGCGGGCTTTGTACATCGCCGCCCAGACGTAGCCTGGCGTTTAACATTCCCGCCGCTTTTTCTCCGCGCGAAAAGACAGGGTTGATCATCGCCAGATTGAGATTGCGCATGTTGACGTTACCGCCGAGATTGCGCCGCCCCTGAGGATCGGTTACCTGCACCTGGCCATCGAATTGACCATTGTTCGTCAGGCGAATCAGCCATCCCAGCTCGGCGCGATTATTGTGCAGATCGGCGCTGAGGTTCAGCGTCTCAAACGCGACCGGTAACGGCGCGTCATTGACGGTCTGCGTGACCTTCACGTTACGACCGGAAAGCGTGACCTTCCCCTGCGGCAATCCCTCCTGGGTGGTATCCCACGACACGTCCGCTTTCCCGCTAAAGACCCCGCTGGCCTGCGTGGTATCAGGCATAAATGGCTTCAGCATCGCCAGATCAAAGCGGTTGAGATTGACCACCGCCCGTCCTGCGGCGCCCGCATCAATGGTTTGCGGTACGCACAGCTCGGCGTTCGGGTTCAGCCAACAATGCGGCCCAATACTGATTTTCTGTTCTTTATTACGGTAGTCCAGCGCAATCGCGCGGGTCAACGACCATGGCCCCACTGGCGTCTGGAAACGGGTGTCGCTTAACGTCCCTTTCCAGCGCGCCGCCTCGCGATCAAAACTGCCTGTCAGGGAGAGTTGACCGGATACCGGCTCTCCCTGAACACGGAGCTGTAGCTGATGCTGCTTCTCGCTGCCTTTGGCGTCAAGCGTCACCAGATTGATGTTAACGTCGGGCTGCGAAATCCGCTCTACGCGAACGTTGAGATGGCCCGCTATCTGATCGGTGGATTTAATATCGCCCTCAATGCGCGCCTGGGCGACAGACAGCTCCTGCCAGCGCAAGCCGCGGGCGGTGATATCCGCCAACAGCTGCGGCGCTTCTACCGTACCGCGGACTTTAACGATTCCTTTTGCCATGCCGCCCAGCCCTGGCAGCGCATTATCCAGCCCTGGCGCATCGATGGCGGCGTCAAGATTCAGCTCCTTAACGCCAAGCTCGCCTTTTATATCGGCGCTGTTTGGGCCCAGCGCAAGGTGCAGCCCCGGGATCGTCCACTGCATGTAGCTGTTGCCCTTTAGCGTCCCGTTGACGTTAACGCTGTTCTGCTTCACATTGCCGGTCAGCTTGAGCTCCGGGACATCCATCTGCCAGGTGCCGCCGTAGAGGCTGCCTTTGGTTTTCATGACGCCGTTAAGCTTCGCGGGCCAGTCCGGGATCTCTTTAGCGGTATTGATGCCATTCAGCGTCAGTTCGCCGCGCCAGCTAATCGCCTGCTGCCAGTCCACCAGCGCTTTCAGTTCGGTTTTTCCCTCCAGAGCGGCGACGGTGAGTTTATCGAGATTAATCTGCCGCTCATTCCCTTTGGCATCCAGCGTGATGGTCGCCGGCGGAATATCTTGTCCTTTCACGGCGGTTCGCATCGACAACGTATAGTCGGTCATCTTACCGCTCAGTTTGAGCTTCAGATCGTCAGCCTGAAACTGGGTATCACCCGTCAATGGCCAGGCAATGCGTTGGCTGACGACTTCAAGATTGAGCGGTAAACCGGCCTCCGCCAGCCGCGTCTGGGCGCGAAGCGCGACATCCATCGGCCCGGAAAGGTTCACCCCGACCTCCAGTTGTTCGCGTAACGCGCCGCCGACCTTGAGTTTTATCTTTTCACCCTTTAGCGGATCGATATTCAGCGTACTGTTGAGCGTAATATCGACCGGCCAGTTATTGGCGAGCTGCGCCGTACCGGAGGCTTTCACCGTGCCCTGGTTGGCGTCGATATCCAGAGTATCCAGCTTCATATTACCGTCGATACTGCTGACTTTAAGCAGCATCGTGCGCACCGTCAGATCGGTATCGCCGGTGATACGTAGCTGCTCGCCGCGAAATGACTCGATATTCAGATTGAGCGGCAGGTGAACATCAGTCATCTCCGGCATTACCGGTTTTGCAAACAGATCTTTTAGCGTTTCGCCAAGCGGCTTTTCATCCGGTTGAGGTTTCTCGATTTTGGGTTCAACCACCTCTTCCTGCGCCACGTCAGCGACCTTCGGCAGCGCAATCAGCAGTCCCTGAAGCCGCGTCGGTTTCAGGGTCAGGTTCTTCTCCTGCCATGCCAGCCCGGAGGTAAAATCCAACACCGAAACGGTAGTGTCATCAATCTTGATATTGATGTTATTCAACGCCACGCGCGACAGCGTGATGGGCCAGGGGGTGGAGAGGTTCAGCGGTCCGCTTTCTTCCTCTTCTTGCGCCGGTTCGGAAGGCGGCATTTTTTTGCTGTCGATAGCGACATTAATGTTTTTTAACGCCAGATCATTGACGCACAGGCTACTGCGCCACAGGCAATCAAGCCCGACGGCCAGATGAATTTCGCCCGCATTCACCGCAACGCCCGGCTGCTCATAGCGGATATTTTTTAATGATAAGTCCCGCCAGCCGCCGGTGACCTGCCCAATCTCCAGCCCCGGCACCCAGCGGTTCGCCGCACTGAATACCAGATGCAGCCCCGTCGTCGTCCCGACCAGAAACGCAACGCTCGCCAGTAACACCACAATGAAAATCAACACGCCGAGGCTTATTTTCTTCCGTAAACTCATAATTCAGGCCCCAGACCGATATAAAACTGTAAACCGTGTTCGTCTTTGTCGCCGACCGGTACGGCAAAATCGAGTTTGATAGGCCCAACCGGCGACGCCCAGCGCACGCCGACCCCGGTCCCGGTTTTGAAATCGCTACGGCGAATATCACTCACCGCCTCGCCGCTATCGACAAACACTGCCCCCCACCATTTACCGGTGACGTTATACTGGTACTCCAGCGATCCGGTTGCCAGTTTTGAGGCGCCTTTAAGATTGCCGTCGCTATCTTTAGGCGAAATAGATTTGTATTTATAGCCGCGAATACTGCGGTCGCCCCCGGCGAAGAAACGTAAATCCGGCGGAACTTTGTCGAAATCACCGGTTTCTATCCAGCCCAAATTGGCGCGCATCACAAAACGGTGGCGATCGTACAAAGTCCGAATCCAGACGTTTTGCGCCTGCAGCACGGAGAAATCCACGTCGGAGCCCCAGGCCGTATTCGAATAGTCTACTGAATAGCGCTGCGAATCGCCCCAGGTTGGCATCAGTCCCCCTCGCGAGCGGGTTCGGCTGATCATCACGCCCGGGTAGAACAGCATGGTGGTATTGGTGACGTTCCCCTGGGTAAAGTGGTCGAAACTCCAGCGCAGGTTAATCGCCCGCTGCCAACCGCTGGAAAGGTCCCAGTAACGCGAAACAGCAAGCGTGGTCGAGTCCTGCTCCGTATCATTCAAATCGGTACGTTTAAAACCGCCCTGTACCAGATAGTATTGCTCCAGCGGGTTTTTCAGCAGCGGCATTTTATAACTAAAATCCAGCACCTGTTCCGGCGCAGAAATACTGGTGCTGGTGGTCAAGCTATGACCGTAGGAGTTCATCCACGGTTTTTTCCACGACGCTTTCACGCGCGGCCCGACGTCGGTGGAGTACCCCACCCCAGTTTCAATCGTGTTTTCGGTTCGCGGCGATACCACGCCTTTTAACGGCAGAATTTTTGTTTTACGCGATTTCTCAAATTCCGGCGCCACCACGACAGAATTAAACCATCCGGTAGCGGAAAGTCGGCGGTTTAGTTCCGCCAAATCTTTCGACTCGTACTCATCGCCCTCTTTAAACGGCAACAGATTTTGTAAATATTCATCACGAATCTGCGAACCTTCGAAGGTGACAGGTCCGAAGCGATAGCGCTCACCGCTATCATAATCAATATCCCAAAACGCCTGATGACGGCCCAGAGCAATTCCCAACTGACTTTTAACGAATTCGCTGTCGAAATAGCCTTTACGTAGCGACACGCTGGTTAACGACTTCTTAAAATTGTCATAGTCTCCCTGGTTCAGCACCGTGCCGATTGCCGGACGCGTTTTCAGTAAGGCCAGATAATCTTTGTCCGTGCGCGCGCCGCCGCGTAAAATGACTTCTGTACCGCCAATCAACACCGGCTGGCCGGGCGTAACCCTGGCGATTAATACCTGCCGTCCTTTCGCAGGCGGTGGAAGCAGGTCGAATTTGATAGTGGGTTCGTAATAGCCTAACGCTTTAAGCCCTTCGCGAATCGCATCATCAACTCGGGCGCGAAAGCGCCGATCCGGCGTCACCTCATCGCTCTGAATCGTAGAGAGCTGTGCGCGAACGTTTTTTTCCAGCTCTCCGGATAGCCCTTCGACTTTCAGACGAACATTTGCGGCTACCGCAGAACTGCTCAGGCACAGTAAGCTAACCCAACATAACTGACGGATATGTGGCACATTTTCTCCTGAATATCCCCTATTCCCACCCCTGGAAAAAATCACACTACCGCTCCGCGGCTTAACATAAAATCAACAATTGCGATTGAAAAGCAGACGACTGCCCAAATATTTCTTATGGTTAAATCCAGATACATTAATGTTGTTATTGTGTGCAAAGATGCGTCTCGTTACAACCTTAACGCCAATTAACGCTTTCGGGAGAATAGCTCATGAGTTTATTTGATAAAAAACATCTGGTTACTCAAGCAGATGCGTTACCAGGACGCAACACCCCGATGCCGATCGCCACTCTGCATGCGGTAAATGAACACTCTATGACCAATGTCCCTGCCGGGATGGAGATCGCCTACTTCGCTATGGGCTGTTTCTGGGGCGTAGAACGTTTATTCTGGCAATTACCCGGCGTATATAGCACCGCGGCAGGGTATGCGGGCGGTTACACGCCTAATCCAACCTACCGGGAAGTCTGCTCCGGGCAGACCGGTCATGCCGAAGCGGTACGGATAGTGTACGATCCTGCCGTTATCCGTTATGAGCAGCTTTTACAGATTTTCTGGGAAAATCACGATCCAACGCAGGGGATGCAACAGGGTAACGATCACGGTACGCAATACCGTTCTGCGATTTATCCCTTAACGCCGGAACAGAGTGCCGCTGCTCACGCCAGTCGCGAGCGCTTTCAGTCGGCAATGGCCGCCGCCGGAAACCATCGCCCTATTACCACGGAAATCGCCCATGCGACGCCGTTTTACTACGCCGAAGATGAACACCAACAGTATCTGCACAAAAATCCATACGGTTACTGTGGGATTGGCGGGATCGGCGTTTGCCTGCCGCCTGACGCGTGACGACGCTGGCGTAGGGAGAACTTGTCGGAGTTGAAAATGAACCCTCTGGCGACTTTACAGTAGCTTACGCTATACTAGCCCTGAACTTATCGGCTCACTGCTACGAGCCGGTTTTCATTAAACGTTACCACACGGATTTATAAACTTCCCTTCCGAGGATCTGGCGTTTCGCCGGATAAGATATGTTAAACAGTATATTCATTATATTCTGCCTGATCGCTGTAAGTGCGTTCTTCTCCATCTCCGAGATCTCGCTTGCCGCATCACGTAAGATTAAACTTAAGTTATTAGCTGATGAAGGCAGTATCAACGCACAACGCGTATTGAAAATGCAGGAAAATCCCGGCATGTTTTTCACCGTTGTGCAAATTGGCCTGAACGCCGTCGCTATTCTTGGCGGTATCGTCGGCGATGCGGCATTTTCGCCCGCCTTTTCCGCCCTTTTCTCGCACTATATGTCGCCAGAACTCTCCGAGCAGCTGAGCTTTATTCTCTCTTTCTCGCTGGTGACGGGGCTGTTTATCCTGTTCGCGGATTTAACCCCGAAACGCATCGGTATGATTGCGCCAGAAGCTGTGGCTTTGCGTATCATCAACCCGATGCGCTTCTGCCTGTTCGTTTTTCGCCCGCTGGTGTGGCTGTTTAACGGCATGGCAAACAACATCTTCCGCCTGTTCAAAATTCCAATGGTGCGGAAAGACGACATTACTTCTGATGATATTTACGCAGTGGTGGAAGCCGGCGCGCTGGCGGGCGTCTTGCGCAAGCAAGAGCACGAACTGATTGAAAATGTGTTTGAACTTGAATCCCGCACCGTACCGTCTTCCATGACGCCGCGCGAAAGTATCATCTGGTTTGATCTGCACGAAGACGAGCAAAGCCTGAAGAAAAAGGTCGCCGAACATCCGCACTCAAAATTTTTGGTGTGTAATGAAGATATCGACCACATCATCGGCTATGTAGACTCCAAAGATCTGCTGAACCGCGTGCTGGCGAACCAAAGTATGGCGCTGAATGGCGGCGTGCAAATTCGCAATACCTTGATTGTGCCGGATACGCTGACCCTTTCTGAGGCGCTGGAAAGTTTCAAAACGGCGGGCGAGGATTTCGCGGTCATTATGAATGAATACGCACTGGTCGTCGGTATCATTACGCTGAACGATGTGATGACCACGCTAATGGGTGACCTGGTCGGCCAGGGACTGGAAGAGCAAATTGTGGCACGCGATGAAAATTCCTGGCTGGTTGACGGCGGCACGCCGATTGACGACGTCATGCGCGTGCTGGATATCGATGAGTTTCCGCAATCCGGCAACTATGAAACCATTGGCGGCTTTATGATGTTTATGCTGCGCAAGATCCCAAAACGTACTGATTCGGTGAAGTTTTCCGGCTACAAATTTGAAGTGGTGGATATCGACAACTACCGTATCGATCAGTTGCTGGTGACGCGTCTCGACAATAAAAGCAACGTACCGGCACCGAAACTGCCCGATGCGCAAGGTAAAGAAGACAGCGCGGCCTGAAATCCGTTTGCCAGAAACATCAACGGCTCCTGATTCAGGAGCCGTTTTTTTTACTTTTTTAACCTACTGCATAGCACTTTTGGTTACGCCATCTCAGTTTGCAGACGCATAACCTGACGGTTAACTTCAGACATCACAGACAAGTGCTGCTTGTCTCTCACTTTTGGGATAAGAATCTTACCCTTATCGAACTCAAAAGCGCCAACATCCTTGATATATAACCGTCCACGGAACAGGATCTTCACGTACTTCGCCACCTGTAGCGGGTTGTAGCGTTGGAAAATTTTCATTGTTGTCTCCTGCAGAGTATTACGCCCTTGCGGTGCCACAATCGGCCCAACAGTTTTAAGGCGCAAATTTTAATGCCATATGACTATAGACCATATCTACGTCGTTTCCAGTGTGCATAAGTATATTTACCTTTTGATTACAGTTATTCAGAATTATCTAAACATCAGCTCATTTTTCTCAGTATATGCCTTCATTTTTCACAGGAAGTGTGCGCCCGCCCGCAAACTGGCATCCCCTTTGCGGGAAAAAGCATCAATCGCACATATGATTAACTATCGGCCTAAAGTGGTCGGATCACCTGCAAAAAATAAAGAAGGAATGACCATGACCCTACGTAAAATTCTGGCGATGTCGTGTCTGCTACTCCCCATAATGGCTTGTGCGCATAACCTTGAAGTTAACCAACGGGTGCCGCCGGTAGGCATTGCCGATCGTGGCGAACTGACGTTGAATAAAGATGAGTTTAGTTATAAAAACTGGAATAGCGCGCAGCTGGCGGGAAAAGTGCGCGTCCTGCTGCACATTGCGGGTCGAACGTCAGCGAAGGAAAAAAACGCCACGCTGATTGAAGCGATTAAATCAGCCAAGCTCCCGCATGACAGATACCAGACGACCACAATTGTGAACACTGATGATGCGATCCCAGGCTCCGGTATGTTCGTGCGTAGCAGTATAGAAAGTAATAAAAAGCTCTATCCGTGGTCGCAATTTATTGTCGACAGCAATGGCGTGGCGCGTAACGCCTGGCAATTAAAAGAAGAGGGGTCCGCCGTCATCGTGCTTGACAAAGACGGTCGGGTTCAATGGGTGAAAGATGGCGCGTTAACCCAGCAAGAGGTACAGCAGGTGGTCGACCTGCTGCATAAGCTCCTCAGTAAATAGTCACCCGGAAGCCGGGGTTAAGGAACGATTCACGAGGGGTATAGTCCAGCGTTTTTCCCTGCCAGTCGTGAACGTGTGCCCCGGCTGCAACGGCAATGGCATGACCTGCGGCAGTGTCCCAGACGCTGGTCGGCCCAAATCGGGGGTAAAGCTGCGCCTGGCCTTCCGCCACAAGACAGAATTTCAGCGAAGAACCAATAGAGGTTGTCTGATGTTCGCCAAGCTGTTGGAGATATTCGGTGAGCTCATCATCCGTATGCGAACGGCTAATCACCACCAGCGGCGGGCGGGCATCCCGGACCTGAATCTGCTTACGCACCCCGCACTCCTCTTTCCAGGCCTTACCTTCCGCCGCGTAGTACATCACTTTCAGCACCGGCGCATAGACAACGCCCAACACCGGCTTGCCCTGCTCAATCAGCGCGATATTGACCGTGAATTCGCCATTGCGCTTGATGAACTCTTTGGTGCCGTCGAGCGGATCGACCAGCCAGTAGCGCTGCCAGTGCTGGCGCACTTCCCAGGCGGGCGGATCTTCTTCTGAAAGCACCGGAATATCCGGCGTGAGCGTGCGTAACCCTTCGAGAATCACGGTATGTGCAGCGATATCCGCCGCAGTGACTGGAGAATCGTCCTGCTTGCGGGCGTACTCCATCGGTTTGGCTCCATCATAAACCTGCATAATGGCATCGCCCGCGTTCCGTGCAAGCTGGCATACTTGTTCTAACATTCTCCACCTCTTTATGACAGGGGCGTTAACTCGTTGTTTTACTTATACCCGATCGTTAAGGGTTCCGCCAACTGTGATACCGTCTGCGGTTTTGATAATACCTTTCATGGCATGATTCACCCTTCTGTGAACACTCGCAAAAAATCGGCCGGATGGGGCGGTTTCGCCTTCTTCTGGCGACGGTCGGAACGATATCGGGTTTCACTGTTTATCATCGCTATTTTTCACTATCCGGCTTTTCTATTGCGTTCTTAAAAGGTGCCTCTGATGATTAAGTTTAGTGCAACGCTTCTGGCTACGCTGATCGCCGCCAGCGTGAATGCGGCCACCGTCGATCTCCGTATCATGGAAACTACTGATTTACATAGCAACATGATGGATTTCGATTATTACAAGGATACCGCAACCGAAAAATTCGGATTGGTACGTACCGCAAGTTTGATTCATGCCGCCCGAAATGAAGTCAAAAACAGCGTGCTGGTGGATAACGGCGACCTGATTCAGGGGAGCCCTCTGGGCGATTATATGGCGGCAAAAGGGCTCAAAGACGGTGATATTCACCCGGTCTATAAAGCGCTCAACACTCTGGATTACGCGGTTGGAAACCTCGGCAACCATGAGTTTAATTATGGTCTGGACTATCTGCATAACGCGCTGGCTGGCGCGAAATTCCCTTATGTTAACGCCAATATTATCGACGTTAAAACCCAAAAGCCGCTCTTTACGCCTTATCTGATTAAAGAGACGAGCGTTATTGATAAAGACGGCAACCCGCAAACTCTGAAAATCGGCTATATCGGCTTTGTTCCGCCGCAAATCATGATTTGGGATAAAGCGAATCTGAGCGGCAAAGTTACCGTCAATGACATTACGGAAACCGCCCGGAAATATGTGCCCGAAATGCGCGAGAAAGGCGCTGATATCGTGGTAGTCATTGCTCATTCAGGCCTTTCTGCCGATCCGTACCACAGCATGGCGGAAAACTCGGTTTATTACCTCAGCGAAGTTCCCGGCGTCGACGCGATTATGTTTGGCCACGCCCATGCCGTCTTCCCCGGTAAAGATTTTGCCGACATCAAAGGCGCGGATATCGCCAAAGGTACGCTTAACGGCATTCCTGCGGTAATGCCTGGCATGTGGGGCGACCATCTGGGAGTGGTCGATCTGGTGCTCAATAACGACAGCGGCAAATGGCAGGTTACGCAGGCGAAAGCGGAAGCGCGGCCTATCTATGACGCCGCCGCTAAAAAGTCGCTGGCAGCGGAAGACAGTAAGCTGGTCGGTATTCTGAAAGCCGATCACGATGCCACCCGCGAGTTTGTCAGCAAGCCCATCGGCAAGTCCGCCGATAATATGTACAGTTATCTTGCTCTGGTGCAGGACGATCCTACCGTACAGGTGGTGAATAACGCGCAAAAAGCGTATGTGGAACACTTTATTCAGGGCGATCCGGATCTGGCGAAACTGCCGGTGCTGTCCGCCGCCGCGCCGTTTAAAGTTGGCGGGCGTAAGAACGATCCTGCCAGCTTTGTCGAAGTGGAAAAAGGCCAGTTGACCTTCCGTAACGCCGCCGATCTTTATCTCTATCCGAATACGCTGGTGGTGGTGAAAGCCAGCGGCAAGGAGGTAAAAGAGTGGCTGGAATGTTCTGCCGGACAATTTAATCAGATTGATATTCACAGCAACAAACCGCAATCGTTGATCAATTGGGATGGCTTTCGCACCTATAATTTCGATGTCATTGACGGCGTGAATTATCAAATCGATGTGTCACAGCCCGCCCGCTATGATGGCGAATGCCAGATGGTGAATCCGCAGGCGGAACGTATTAAAAACCTGACCTTTAACGGTAAGCCTGTCGACCCGAACGCTACGTTCCTGGTCGCCACGAATAACTATCGCGCTTACGGCGGCAAGTTTGCCGGCACGGGCGACAGCCATATCGCCTTTGCGTCTCCGGATGAAAATCGCGCCGTGCTGGCGGCATGGATTGGCGCAGAGTCAAAACGCGCGGGCGAAATCCATCCGGCGGCGGATAATAACTGGCGTCTGGCGCCAATCCACAGCGATACGGCGCTGGATATCCGCTTTGAAACATCGCCAGGCGATAAAGCCGCTGCCTTCATTAAAGCGAAAGGGCAGTATCCGATGAAGAAGGTTGCCGTCGATGATATCGGTTTTGCCATTTATCAGGTGGATTTAAGCAAGTAACGTGTGTCCCGTATGGCGCTGCGTTTATTCGGCCTGACTGGCAGGCCGAATAAAGCGCTAGCCGCCATCTGATAAACGCTCCCGCTGCGCCAATACCTGCGGCAAATTCAGTTCTATCCAGTCCGCCAGCGCGGCGACTTTATCACTCACCTGCTCGCCAAGCGGCGTCAGGCTGTACTCCACATGTGGCGGAACAACTGGATATGACACCCGGTTGAGAAATCCGTCCTGTTCAAGCGCCTGTAACGACTGCGCCAGCATCTTTTCACTCACGCCTCCCATCTTGCGGCGCAGGTCGCTAAAACGGTGTGTACCGTCGCGTAACGCGACCAGAATCAGTACGCCCCAGCGACTGGTGACATGTTTTAACACCTCACGGGACGGGCACTGTTCAGCAAAGAGATTGCCTTCACGCAGCTGCCGGGAAAGAGTATGAGCGCGCATTGATACTTACCTTTTTGTACGTACTTACTAAAAGTAAGTTTAGGTGGTAGCGTAATAAAACACAAGACCAACACTGAGGAGTTCACCATGATTGCTATCACTGGCGCAACAGGCCAACTGGGCCAACACGTTATTGAAAACCTGCTAAAAACGATGCCCGCCAGCCACCTCGTCGCGATCGTCCGTAACCCGAAAAAAGCCGCCCCGCTCAGTCAGCGCGGGATTGCCGTTCGCCAGGCGGATTACGCTAACGAAGCCGCGCTGACCACCGCCTTACAGGGCGTTGATAAACTGCTGCTCATTTCATCCAGCGAAGTGGGACAACGCACCGCGCAGCACCGCAACGTCATTCAGGCCGCCATTGCCGCGAAGGTGAAATTCATCGCCTATACCAGCCTGCTACATGCGGATAAATCGCCGCTGGCGCTCGCCGATGAACATATTGAAACGGAAAAAATGCTGGCTGAGTCAGGTATTTCTCACACGCTATTACGTAACGGCTGGTATACGGAAAACTACCTGGCGAGCGTCCCTGCCGCGCTGAAGCATGGCGTCTTTATTGGCGCAGCGGGAGAAGGGAAAATCGCCTCCGCAATGCGCGCTGACTACGCCGCCGCCGCCGCGCGCGTCATCCGTGAAGAGGGTCACGCCGGGAATGTCTACGAACTGGCGGGTGATGACGCCTGGACATTAAGCCAGTTGGCGGATGAACTTACTCATCAGAGCGGAAAAAAAATCGTCTACCAGAACCTGAGTGAAGTCGATTTTGCCGCCGCGCTGAAAGGCGCAGGCCTGCCTGACGGACTGGCGGATATGTTAGCCAATTCTGACGCTGGCGCGGCGAAAGGCGGCTTGTTTGATGACAGCCATACGCTGCGTAAACTCATCGGTCGCCCGACGACGACGCTCACAGAAAGCCTTCGCTCCGTACTGTAAGTGTTAAAATTTAGTTAATTTATGTGGCATCCTCATAGACCTTCTCTGATAATGACGGAACGGTTTATGAGGAGAATCTGATGATTAGCGGCGTGCTATACGCCCTGCTGGCAGGGCTAATGTGGGGATTGATTTTCGTCGGCCCGTTAATCGTGCCGGATTACCCGGCCCTCTTACAGTCAATGGGACGCTATCTGGCGCTGGGGCTGATTGCCCTGCCGATTGCCTGGTTAGGCCGCACGCGGTTACGCCAGTTGACGCGCAAAGACTGGTCCACCGCCCTGTCGCTGACTCTGATGGGCAATGTAATCTATTACGCCTGCCTCGCCAGCGCCATTCAGCGAACCGGCGCGCCGGTTTCGACGATGATCATCGGGACATTGCCGGTCGTCATTCCGCTTTTCGCTAACGTTCTCTATAGCCAACGAGACGGCAGATTATCCTGGCGGCGTTTAGCGCCCGCGCTGGCGCTTATCGGTTTTGGCCTGCTGTGCGTCAATATTGCTGAACTTAGTCAGGGATTGTCCGATGTTAGCGGCTGGCGCTATGGTTCAGGCATTGTGCTGGCGCTGATTTCCGTAGCGTGCTGGGCATGGTATGCGCTGCGCAACGCCCGCTGGCTGCGGGAAAATCCCGACAAACATCCCATGATGTGGGCAACGGCGCAGGCGCTGGTTACGCTGCCGGTCTCGTTAATCGGCTACGCGGCGGTCTGTCTGTGGCTGAGTATCCAGAAACCGCTGTTTACCCTGCCCTTTGGCCCGCATCCCGCGCTATTTATCGGTCTGATGATCGCCATCGCGGTGCTGTGTTCCTGGGTGGGCGCGCTGTGCTGGAATATCGCCAGCCAAAAATTGCCAACCGTTATTTTAGGGCCGCTCATTGTTTTTGAGACGTTGGCGGGACTGCTCTATACCTTCATTCTGCGCCAGGAAATCCCGCCATTCCTGACGTTAAGCGGCATTGCGCTCCTGGTGGCGGGCGTGGTCATTGCCGTGAGAGCGAAACCGGAAAAAGCGACCGTCGTTCCGGTCACGGAACGCTAATCTCATCCTGGCTTAAATTATACGCACCCCGAAAGAGTTATAGCCTCGCCTTAAAGATGCATCTAAAATACAACTTATATTGTTGCAAATGAGGTAACGGCTATGGCTTATCGCGATCAACCTTTAGGCGAACTGGCGCTCTCTATTCCCCGCGCATCGGCGCTGTTTCGCCAGTACGATATGGATTACTGCTGCGGCGGAAAACAGACGCTGGCGCGCGCCGCCGCGCGTCACGACGTCGATATTGACATCATTGAAGCACAACTGGCGCAATTGGCTGAACAGCCCATCGAAAAAGACTGGCGCGCTGTTCCGCTGGCGGACATTATTGACCATATCGTTGTGCGCTATCATGACCGACACCGCGAACAACTGCCGGAGCTTATCCTGCAGGCAACCAAAGTGG
This sequence comes from Salmonella sp. 5800, assembly GCF_046558195.1. Classification (NCBI taxonomy): domain Bacteria; kingdom Pseudomonadati; phylum Pseudomonadota; class Gammaproteobacteria; order Enterobacterales; family Enterobacteriaceae; genus Salmonella; species Salmonella sp. 5800. Next base: position 255,209 of record NZ_JBGDOX010000007.1, read on the forward strand.
AACGCGTTCACGCGGATAAGCCAAACGTCCCACGCGGCCTGACAAAATATCTCACCGCGCTGCATGAAGAGCTTTCCAGCCATATGATGAAAGAAGAACAGATCCTGTTCCCAATGATCAAACAGGGTATGGGTCGCCAGGCAACGGGCCCGATAAGCGTAATGGAAAGCGAGCATGACGAGGCGGGAGAGCTGGTAGACGTCATCAAACACGTCACCCAAAATGTAACGCCGCCGCCAGAAGCCTGCACCACCTGGAAAGCGATGTATAACGGCATTAATGAGATGATTGATGATCTGATGGAGCACATCAGCCTGGAGAATAACGTGCTGTTCCCACGCGCGCTGGCCGGGGAATAATCGCCAGCCGGGCATTTTGCCGGATGGCGGCTGTAAACGGCGCCTTATCCGGCCTCCAAATCAACGCTACGCTGTAAGCCCGGTAAGCGCCAGCGCCACCGGGCAAAACAATTAACGCATTCCCGCCATCCGTTTCTTACCTATCAACAGCCAGCCCAGACCCAACGCGATAAACCACAGCGGCGTCACGATCAGCGCCTGGCGCGTATCGTCTTCCAGCGTCAGTAATACCAGCACGAACGCAAAGAACGCCATACAGACCCAGCACATCAGCTTACCGAGCGGCATCTTATAGATGGATTTTTCATGCAAGTGGGGGCGCTTTTTGCGGTACACCAGGTATGAACACAGAATGATGGTCCAGACAAACATAAACAGGATAGCCGAAACCGTAGTGATCATGGTGAATGCGCCAATCACGCTCGGGTTGACCATCAGCATAACCACGCCGCCCAGCAGGCAGATACAGGAGAAGGTCAGGCCTTTCGCCGGTACCGCGCGTTTTGATAGCTTAGCGAACGCTTTTGGCGCCACGCCTTCTTGCGCCAGGCCAAACAGCATACGGCTGGTCGAGAAGACGCCGCTGTTGGCGGAAGACGCCGCCGAGGTCAGCACGACAAAGTTGATCACGCTCGCGGCGGCAGGCAGACCCACCAGTACAAACAGCTCAACAAACGGGCTCTTATCCGGCACCACGGAACTCCACGGCGTCACCGACATAATGACAATCAGCGCAAAGACGTAGAACATGATGATACGGATCGGTATTGAGTTAATCGCGCGCGGCAGCGATTTTTCCGGATCTTTAGTTTCTGCGGCGGTAGTACCGACCAGCTCAATGCCCACGAAGGCGAATACCGCAATCTGGAAACCGGCAAAGAACCCGCTAATACCTTTCGGGAACCAGCCGCCGTCATTCCACAGATGCGCGAAAGACGCTTCAACGCCGGTCGGCGATTTAAAGTGCATCGCAATCATGACCAGCCCGACCACAATCAACGCCACAATGGCGACGATTTTGACCATAGCAAACCAAAATTCCATTTCACCAAACATTTTAACGGTGGCGAGGTTGAGGCTTAGCAGCAGGATCACTACCGCCAGCGAGGCGACCCAATCGGAAAGGCCGGGAAACCAGAACTGCGCGTAGGCGGTAATCGCCACCACGTCAGCCATACCGGTCACTACCCAGCAAAACCAGTACGTCCAGCCGGTGAAATATCCCGCCCAGGGGCCAAGCAGGTCGGAAGCAAAATCGCTAAACGATTTATATTCCAGATTCGAGAGCAGCAATTCCCCCATGGCGCGCATCACGAAAAAAAGCATAAAACCGATGATCATATACACAAAAATGATCGACGGTCCGGCGAGGCTGATCGTTTTACCCGATCCCATAAACAGACCGGTACCAATAGCGCCGCCAATAGCGATAAGCTGTATATGACGGTTTGTAAGATTGCGCCGTAGCGACTGTTCAGCCGGAGCCTGTTCGTCGGCTGCGACTTTTACCTGATCTACCATGTTTTTCTTCCTGTACCTGTCTGTGTTGTGCGGGCTCTACGGCCTTTGGTCTATGATACGACGATCCTGTTGTCAGGACTCATCGATATTAGGTAAGAATCGGCGGGATGAATACTAAGATTCAAATACAATGTTAATTTTATGTTTAAAATGAGTGTTATATCACTTTGATAATGCGAATTAGCTCACAAAAATACACGTAACGACGCCATTTGCAAAATAAAATATTGGCATCTGCTGAAGTCAGGGTTGCCGGATAAGACGTTTACGCCGTCATCCGGCAAACCCGGGGCGCTTACAGAATTTCCAGCAGTTCCACCTCAAACACCAGGGTGCTGAATGGCGGAATAGATGCCCCGGCCCCACGCTCGCCATAGGCCAGCTCCTGTGGGATAGTCAGTTCCCATTTGGAACCTACCGGCATCAGAGTCAGCGCTTCAATCCAGCCGGCGATCACGCCATTTACCGGGAATTCAGCCGGCTCGCCGCGCGCGACGGAGCTGTCAAATACGGTGCCATCAATAAGCTTACCGGTGTAATGCACGCGTACGCGGTCGGTACGCGCCGGAATCGCGCCTTCGCCCTGCGTCAGAACGCGGAACTGTAAACCAGATTCAGTACTGTTCACACCGTCTTTTTCGCGGTTTTCTTCCAGGTATTTCACGCCTTCAGCCGCCATCGCTTTGAAACGCTCACGACGCACCGCGTCCGCACGCTCATGAATTTCACGCAGCGCACGATGCACCACATCAACAGGAACCGCCGGGTGTTTACCTTCCAGCGCATCAGCAATGCCTGCAACCAGCGCTTCAGGCAACAGCCCTTCAAGACCGGATTCGCTGAGCTGCTGCCCTACCTGCAAACCAATGCCGTAGCTCGCTTGCGCTTCAATAGTGTCAAAAGTCGGGGTGGCCATTATTTTTCCTTCATCGGATATCAAAAAAGTAGCGGGCAGCATAACAGCCACGCTTCTTCTGGTAAAACTTTGTCTCAGGGAGGATGACAAATCGCAGGGAAAAAGAAACAATAGATTATCCGTATTGATGTCACGAAAGCGGATAGCACTACCAGTATCATAGCGTTAGCCATCTATACTCTATGATTAAGGAACGAGATGCGGAGCAGGAGGTAAACCATGCCCGGGCGCTTTGAATTAAAACCAACCCTGGCGAAAATCTGGCACGCGCCGGATAATTTTCGCATCATGGAGCCGCTGCCGCCTATGCATCGTCGTGGCATTATCATTGCCGCTATCGTGCTGGTGATCGGCTTCCTGCTGCCCGCCAGCGAGACCAGCGACTCGCCTGTCGTCACGCGGGAAGCGCAATTGGATCTGCAATCGCAATCACAGCCGCCGACAGAGGCCCAGCTTCAGGCGCAGCTGGTCGCGCCGCAAAACGATCCGGATCAGGTGGCGCCCGTTGCGCCGGAACCTATCCAGGAAGGCCAGCCGGAAGAACAAAACCAGCCGCAAACGCAGCCTTTCCAGCAGGATAGCGGCATCGGTCAACAGTGGCGCTCGTACCGGGTAGAGTCTGGTAAAACTCTGGCGCAACTGTTCCGTGACCACGGACTGCCCCCGACAGACGTTTATGCAATGGCGCAGGTAGAAGGCGCTGGCAAACCGCTGAGTAACCTCAAAAATGGTCAAATGATTAAAATTCGCCAGAATGCCAGCGGGGTGGTGACAGGTTTAACGATAGATGGCGATAACGGTCAACAGGTGCTGTTTACGCGTCAGCCTGACGGCAGTTTTATTCGCGCACAGTAACGCCGGCTGCGCCTTACCCCGCCTATACCCTATTCGTTCAGGTGAAGCATTACCGCTTCACCTTATTCACCCACCAGATCCCCGAACATACCAGCACCAGCGCAATCATGTATTTCCACTCCAATATATTCTCGCCGAGAAAAATAGCCGAAAGAGCCGCGCCGGAAACCGGGATCAGAAAGTTAAACGGCGCAATCATCCCCACGCGATTATATTTGAGTAAAATGCTCCATAGCGCAAAAGCGACCGACGAGAGCAGCGTCAGGTAGACTAAAATCGCCACCGACGAGAAGCCATGTATCGTCAGCGTACCGCCAAAAACGTAACCGCCAATGACCAGTACCAGACCGCCAATCCCCAATTGATAGCCAGTCATGACCATCGGATCGACCGTCTGCGAGAGACGTTTGCCATACAACGTGGCCGCAGAAAGAATAAACGCCGCCAGCACCACGGAGCCTTCTCCCGGCAGATTAAAGCTGAAATCCAGGCCGTTGCTGACGTTCACCACCATGACGCCCGCAAAGCCCAGAATACAGCCGAGCGTTTTGTTGTAGCTCAATCGGTCGTTCTGATAAATAAAGTGCGCCAGCAATACGCTGAAGAATGTGCCTGTCGCGTTCATGATTGAGCCTTTCACGCCGGAGGTGAACGCAAGGCCGATATAGAAAAAGAGATATTGCAGCGACGTCTGAGTCAGCCCCAGTAACGTTAACTGAGCAAACTGGCGCGGACGAAACCGACCAATCGGTTTACGCTGAAGCAGCGCGAACAGTAGCAGCAACACACCCGCAAACAAAAAACGATAACCAGCAAAAACAATTTTAGAAGGGATATCGTCGGTGGCTATCTGAAAGAGGTCATAACCGCTTTTGATGGCTGGATAAGCGCTGCCCCATAGCAGGCAACAAAATGCGGCACACACATAAACGACGTTTTTGCGGGCAAACGGGGAGGCCTGGCGTTGGGTATCCATTCTTTCACCAAGAAATTAAAATAATGTTTTATTTTTGATTATCGCGAAAAGAGGGGGAGATAGCCAGTCGAAAAGCGATGGGGTTAAAAAAGCAAAACGTCGGCGCAGGGCCGACGTTTCGTTGCTAGCAAAAACGAGAATGACTGATTACTCAGCAACCACGTTGATGATAACTTTCGCGAATACTTCGCTGTGAACCTGGAAGTTCACTTCGTGTTCGCCAGTGGTACGCAGAACGCCGTTCGGCAGACGAACTTCGCTCTTAGCCACGTCAACGCCAGCTGCAGTCACAGCGTCAGCGATGTCGCGAGTACCGATGGAACCGAACAGTTTACCTTCGTCGCCTGCTTTAGACGCGATAGTAACGGTTTCCAGGGCGTTGATTTTCTCTGCGCGTGCATTTGCAGCAGCCAGAACGTCAGCCAGTTTAGCTTCCAGTTCAGCGCGACGTGCTTCGAAGTATTCAACGTTTTTCTTGGTAGCCGGAACAGCTTTACCCTGTGGTACCAGGAAGTTACGAGCATAGCCCGCTTTAACGTTAACCTGATCACCCAGGCTACCCAGGTTTGCTACTTTATCAAGCAGAATAACTTGCATTACCTTATCCTCTCAAAGTCGTATTAATGGACCGTGACCGATTACTGATGGCGATCAGTGTACGGCAGCAGAGACAGGTAGCGAGCGCGTTTGATAGCGCGAGCCAGCTGACGCTGGTATTTTGCACGGGTACCGGTGATACGGCTTGGGACAATCTTACCGCTTTCGGTGATGTAGTTTTTCAGCGTAGCGATATCTTTATAGTCGATCTCTTGAACGCCTTCCGCGGTGAAACGGCAGAACTTGCGACGACGGAAATAACGTGCCATATGGCTAGTCTCCAGAATCTATCAATTCAATCTGCTCGGCATGCAGAACCATTTTGCTCAGACCGTTCTTTGCCTTGTGGCAAGAAATAAACCCCTGAACGGTTATGCGGCTGCCGACCGTTATACTGTGAGTAATGGCCTGGTTTTCGTGTCCGCTAACAATAACGGGCATTTGGCACCACGCCTGCCGGTGAAAGCCGGCTTCCTCTTGCACAGAACGATGCTCAAGCACGAACTGGCAATGCGGAATTCCTGATGGACTGACCTTTCGAAGGGGGGCCCTGCACACAGTGCCGGACAACGCCAGACGGTTGGTCATCAGAAATTACTCTTCAGAATCCCCAGCTTCAGCATCATCTGCGGTTTCGTTAGCGAAATCATCGCGACGCTCACGGCGCTCGTCTTTCGCTTTAACCATCGGAGAGGCTTCGGTAACAGCGTGCTTAGTACGCATAACCATGCTGCGGATAACGGCATCGTTGAAGCGGAAGGTAGTTTCCAGCTCATCGATCACTTCCTGCGGCGCTTCAACGTTCATCAGAACATAGTGCGCTTTGTGCAGTTTGTTGATCGGGTAAGCCAGCTGACGGCGGCCCCAGTCTTCCAGACGGTGGATCTTGCCTTCTGCGCCAGTGATGGCGGCAGAGTAACGCTCGATCATACCCGGAACCTGTTCGCTCTGGTCAGGATGGACCATAAAAACGATTTCGTAATGACGCATCGAATTGCTCCTTACGGATTATTCAGCCTCCTGTCTGGGTCAGCCGCGGCCCATGGAGGCAAGGAACGTGTTAAAGGTCGGCTGAAAAATGACGCGTTATAATACTGACACGCCCGGCGAAACTCAAGGCAATAGTTCGATTATTTATGTGCCTGCCGATCAGTTCTGAAATGTAAAAGATTAAGGATGAGATACCGACCTGTTAACCACCATAACAGCTAGCGAGTTGACGATTTATCAGGCATCAGCGGGAAATGCGGTAATTTTTTGAACAACTGCATCAGAAATGGTCGCTATCGCTCCTGCTGGTAGCGATTAAAATAACATCAGAGGTTCACAAAAAAGGAGGCAGGGCCAGGTCAGCAACCGCCGCCGAGGAGGTCACTATGTTCTTCCGTATTTTCCCCCTTCTGGCTGGATTTTTGCTCAGCGTAAATACAATGGCAGCCATTGAAATTGATAATCGTCAGGCCAGAAATATGGACGATATACAGAGCTTAGGCGTGATTTACATAAACCATAATTTCGCGACTGAAAGCGAGGCCCGCCAGGCGCTGAAAGAAGAAACTAATGCGCGAGGCGCAATGTACTACCACCCGATTTTGTTACGGGAGCCCGGTAGTAACGGCAACATGCATGCCAGCGCGGAGATTTATCGCTAGTATCAGGAAAATGCCATAGTTTTGCCCCCTGGTCAGGGGGCATTTTTTTTCGCTTATCGGGTTGTTAATGGCACTTCGGCATCCGGCTCATGCGTTATGCGGTTTCGCAGATCGCGGCGCATTAACTCAATCACCCAAAACCAAAATACATGTCCCAGAATTTCAGAAGCGTACTCGTCAAAAGGAAGTTGTGTAAGCGGAGGCGTTAAGTTCAGCGCCGGGCAGAATATGCCATGCACGACAACCGTAACAATCAGCCCCGCCAGTATCCCCTGCCATAATTTAACTTTCGGGAAAATTTCCGCGACGACGCAGTAACCTATTGCGAATACCAGCGAAAAGATAATGTGAGTTACCATCACAGGGTTAATAACATGCTCAGAAAAGGTATAAACCGTTTGTGTTGGGTCAATGCCTAAATAATCCCGCAAAAAAATATACGGTGGATTAAACTCATCGCGCCCGCCGGAAAACGTTCGCGGCGGTAAAGGAACTTCCGCGCCCCATTTTACAAATGCTGAAATAATACCCGCTGCAAAACCAATTAACGCAGCTACTCCATACCGACGCCGCTGTGGGTCAGTTTTAACAAACAATCCGTTGATAGACACAATAGTATGATTCTATAGAGTGTTATGAAAGAAGCTCCGGAATCTGACCAATTACATCCCTGAGGGATAGGATCCCGGAGCGTTGTTTTACTTCTGCCCGTAATACGCATTCGGGCCATGCTTACGCATGAAGTGCTTGTTCATCAGATAATCGTCGATGGGGTTGAGGCCAGGGTTAATGCCGCGCGCAATCCACGCCATCTTCGCCACCTCTTCCATCACCACTGCGTTATGTACCGCATCGTGCGCATCTTTCCCCCAGGCGAACGGCCCGTGTTGATACACGACAATACCTGGCGTATGCAGCGGTTCCACCTCGCCCAGCGTTTCGATGATCACCTTACCGGTGTTCAGCTCGTACTCGCCCTGCACTTCTTCTTCGCTTAACGCCCTGGTACAAGGAATATCGCCAAAGAAATAGTCCGCGTGCGTGGTGCCGAGCGCTGGAATAGCCATCCCCGCCTGCGCCCATGCCGTGGCGTGGGTGGAGTGGGTATGAACGACGCCGCCAAGCGACGGATAGCGTTGATACAGCGCCAGATGGGTAGCGGTATCGGAAGAAGGACGATAACGTCCCTCCACCACTTTGCCATCCATATCCACCACCACCATGTCATCTACCTTCATGGTTTCATAGGCGACACCGCTTGGCTTAATCACCACCAATCCGCGTTCGCGATCGATAGCGCTGACGTTGCCCCAGGTAAACGTCACCAGTCCATAACGGGGCAAATCCATGTTAGCGTCAAATACCTGCTGCTTGAGCTTTTGCATTAGGCTGCCTCCACCAGACCGGCGCTGGCCATGCGCGCTTTCACCCAGTCACGCGCTTTCGCTACCTCTGCCGCCGGGTTCTCTGCTGTTTCGCTCCACATCTCAATCAGATAGGGCCCGCAATAGCCACTCTGTTTGAGCGTTTCGAAGCAGCGTTCGAAATCGACAACGCCTTCGCCAAACGGCACATTTTTGAACACGCCGGGTTTAGTATCTTTGACGTGTACCGCGACGATATGCCCGATTCCCGCCTGTAGCTCCATCTGTACGTCGTTATCCCAGGCAGACAGATTGCCGATATCCGGATAGAGCTGGAACCACGGGTTATTGAGGTAGTGAGCATAGCCCAGCGCTTTACTGATGGAATTCATCAATGGGTAATCCATGATCTCCATCGCCAGCGTCACCTGGGCGCGGCTGGCCATATCAACGCTCTCTTTTAACCCATCGCGGAAGCGGCAACGCGTTTCGTCATTGGCCTGCTGATAGTAAACGTCGTACCCCGCCAGTTGAATGACGCGAATCCCGACGTCCTGCGCAAACTGAATCGCTTTACGCATAATCTCCAGCCCCTGCGCCCGTACCGCGTCATCTTCGCTACCGAGCGGAAAACGACGATGCGCGCTCAGACACATGGACGGCACGCGCACGCCGGTTTCAGCAACCGCGCTCACCAGCGCCAGGCGCTGCTCGCGACTCCAGTCGAGCCGCGCCAGTCGGGCGTCGGTCTCGTCCACCGACATTTCAACGAAGTCAAAACCCAGCGTTTTCGCCAGCCGCAGGCGCTCCAGCCAGCACTCCCCGGCAGGGAGCGCTTTTTCATAGATGCCGAGCGGAATTTGTTTCGACAGCATAGCCGCTCCTTAGCCCCACAGTTGGGCAATGGAGCGTTTGAACTGCCGTGCGGCTTCTACCGGCGATTCGGCATCGCGAATGCTACGCCCCGCGATAAAGACATGGATCGGAATGCCTTTGAACAGCGGCAGGTCTTCCAGCGCTAGTCCGCCGGTCACGGTCACTTTAAAGCCCATATCGGAGAGCCGCTTAATCGCGGTAATATCCGCCTCGCCCCACGCCACGCCTGCGGCCTGCGCGTCACGGCTGCGGTGATAAACCACTTGCTGAATGCCCGCATCGCGCCACTGCTGCGCCTGTTCCCAGGTCCAGTAACCGGTCAGTTCGATCTGCACGTCGCCGTTAAACTCTTTTGCCACATCCAGCGCGCCTTTTGCGGTGTTGATATCCGCACAGCAAATGACCGTCACCCAGTCCGCATTGGCTTCGAAACACATACGGGAGAGGATCTTACCGGCATCGGCAATTTTGGCGTCCGCCAGCACGATTTTGTGCGGATAGAGCGCTTTCAGATCGCGAACCGCACGCACGCCTTCGCCCACGCACAGAATGGTGCCCACTTCGATAATGTCGACTTCTTCGGCAATCAGGCGAGTGGTTTCATAGGCGCTATCCATAGTCTGGTTGTCCAGCGCGACCTGCAACATTGGTAATGACATTTTTAATTCCTTCTTAAGCTGCCGCGTTGGTGCGGTCAATGAGATCCAGGACTTCCTGCGCGGTGCGGCAGGCGCGTAAACGGTCAAAATTAGCTTCGTCTTCAAACAGGTTGACGATCTGCATGATGCCCACTTCCTGGTGAGTGTTGGCATCAACCGCCGCCATGGTGATCAGAATATCGACCGGGTCGTTATCTTCGTGGTTGAACTCCAGCGGCTTTTTCAGGGTCACCAGCGAAAAACCGGTTTTCTTCACCCCTTCTTCCGGGCGGCCATGCGGCATCGCCAGGCCGGGGGCAATCACAAAATAGGGGCCAAACTGCTCAACGCCATCCAGAATCGCCTGGTAATAGCGCGGCTCTACCACGTCGGCAGCCACCAGTAAATCGACGCCGATCTTGACGGCTTCCTGCCAGGTATTCGCTTCAGCCTGCAGGCGGATAGAATTATTCTCCGCCAGTGAATCACGTAATTTCATGTTGCATCCTTACTTCACGTCTTGCGGGAAATGTTCTTTGATCACTTCCAGCAGTTTCGGGCCAAAATCCGCAGGCGACAGCATGTTGCGCACGCCAACCACATATTTGTTGCCGGTCACGCTGATTTCGCCTGCAATATGGGTAGAAGCGATGATGATATCCGCGCCGCTCAACTCGCTTTTGTACTCGCCAACCGCGCAGCTGTTTACCGTGTGGTCAATGTTTGATTGGGTTAAAAACTGGTCCACTTTCATTTTCATGATCATGGAACTGCCCTGTCCGTTGCCACACACAGCCAGAATACGTACGGTCATAATCAAAACTCCTTATTAAGCAGACTGTTCTGCCAGTTGTTTTTCTGCATCTTCTTCTGCGCGCAGTGCGCGGCCAGCGAAGAACATATAAGCCAGTGCAATTACAATGATGACGGCCATAAAGGCGATACCGAGGGAGAAGAAGCCCTGCATCATCGGCGGTGCCAGAATCGACCAGTCCGCCATACCCATCCAGGCGCTCATCCCCGTGAGTTTCACCGCCCAGACGCAACCAAAGATTTCGATCATCCCCATCACCAGACAAATCTTCAGCGCCGCACGCCAGCCGCCGAAGTGGTTAGCGAACACGCCGATAGTGGCGTTAGAGAAGAACATCGGGATAAAGCCAGGAATAATCAGGATCGAGGAGCCGCAGGCAACCAGGATGCCAACCGCAATCAGCTGGCCGATGGTGCCCCACATAAAGCCCCAGACCACCGCGTTAGGCGCGAAGCTATAAATAGCCGCACAGTCAATCGCCAGTACTGCGCCCGGAATCAGACGCTGGGAGATACCGTTAAAGGCCTCAGAGAGCTCGGCGACAAACATACGCACGCCCTGAGTAATAATGAAAATCGCCACCGCAAAGGAGAAACCGGTTTGCAGGATGTAGACCGTCCAGTGCACTTTGCCCGCCATCGCCTGCACGGTGTCGATACCGAAGGAGAGCAGAATGGCACCAAAGAAGATGGTCATTACAATCGCCGTGGAGACGATGTTGTCGTGGAAAATGTTCAGCCAGCCCGGCAGTTTGAGATCTTCAACGCTCTCCTCTTTTTTGCCCAGGAACGGCGCGACTTTATAGGCAATCCAGGAAGCAAACTGCTGCTGGTGACCGATGGAGAAACCGCAGCCGTCCGTCACTTCCTGAGTCGGCTTGTACATCATGTTGGAGGTAATACCCCAGTACAGGGAAACCAGTATCGCCGTGCAGATAATGGTGGTCCACATGGAATAGCCGAAGATATAGAAAGAGACCGCAATCAGCCCCGCCTGCTGGAACATGATGTGCCCGGTCAACATGATGGTGCGAATACCGGTAATGCGTCGCAACAAGACGTAACAAATATTCAGCGCCAGCGCGAGCAACACCGCGTAGCCTACCCAACTATACGCATCACCCATCCGCTCGATCGTTGCCATCATCGAAGCATAGGTATCGGAAATCGCGCCGTTGATGCCGTAAACCTCAGACATTTTCGCCACCACCGGTTTAAAGGTGCTGGTCAGAATGCCGGACCCGGCCTGTAGCAGCATGAAGCCAATGATGGTTTTGATCGTCCCTTTGATGATCACGCTGACGCTTTTACGCAGCAGGATATAGCCCAGGCAGGTCACAATACCCAGTAATAGCGGGGCATTGGTCATTACCTGATTAAAAAAAATGGTAAAGATGTTGTAGAGGATCTCCATAACGATCTCCGGTAGACAAGGTTGCTGAGTCGCAGGCGCTCAGAATAATGTCCCTCCACTGTAATTTTCAAAAGTAATCACAACAAGATTGAATTTGATTAAATGTGACGTAGCGCGCAAATAATTAGCACACTTAATACATGGTTTACTTATAAATAACTCATTTCTTCATTAAAATAAGTAAAATCATAAAGATGAATACATCCCCATGACGCCAGAAAAGATTAAGTTTTCTTCTGGCTGCGTTCTCCCCTACCCAAAAGTCAAAAAATAGCCCATTGCCTTCTTGAGAAAATAGTGTCAGGATTAATCAAAACAAATCACGTTTTGAACTATTTTGAACAAACATGAAGGTAAATGCGATGAGTAAAGTACAAAGCATCACGCGTGAATCATGGATTCTGAGCACGTTTCCGGAGTGGGGAAGCTGGCTGAACGAAGAGATTGAGCAAGAGCAGGTCGCGCCGGGTACGTTCGCTATGTGGTGGCTGGGCTGTACCGGTATCTGGCTAAAATCTGAAGGCGGCACTAACGTATGCGTCGATTTCTGGTGCGGTACCGGTAAACAGAGCCACGGTAACCCGTTGATGAAAACCGGCCATCAGATGCAGCGTATGGCTGGCGTCAAAAAATTACAGCCTAACCTGCGCACCACGCCGTTTGTTCTCGATCCTTTCGCTATCCGTCAGATTGACGCCGTACTGGCGACCCACGACCATAACGATCATATTGACGTCAATGTCGCGGCTGCCGTAATGCAGAATTGCGCCGATGATGTTCCGTTTATCGGCCCGCAGACCTGCGTGGATTTATGGGTTGGCTGGGGCGTGCCGAAAGAACGCTGCATCGTGGTAAAACCGGGCGATGTCGTGAAAGTGAAAGATATTGAAATTCATGCGCTTGATGCCTTTGACCGTACCGCATTAATCACCCTGCCTGCCGATCAGAAAGCCGCTGGCGTACTGCCGGACGGCATGGATGTACGCGCGGTTAACTATCTGTTTAAAACGCCGGGCGGCAATCTCTATCACAGCGGCGATTCTCACTATTCCAACTACTACGCGAAACACGGCAACGAACATCAAATTGATGTCGCGCTCGGTTCTTACGGTGAAAACCCACGCGGTATTACGGACAAAATGACCAGCGCGGATATTTTACGCATGGCGGAATCGCTGAATACCAAAGTGGTGATCCCGTTCCATCACGATATCTGGTCGAACTTCCAGGCCGATCCGCAAGAGATCCGCGTGCTATGGGAAATGAAGAAAGATCGCCTGAAGTATGGTTTTAAACCGTTTATCTGGCAGGTTGGCGGCAAGTTTACCTGGCCGCTGGATAAAGACAATTTCGAATACCACTATCCGCGTGGGTTTGACGATTGCTTTACCATTGAACCCGATCTACCGTTCAAATCCTTCCTGTGAGTCGATATCATGCCGGGATTACCCGGCATTTTTTCCATTTACTTTAGTATTTCCAGGCTATTTCAAATATCATCTTTTCAAATCAATTTGTATCGGAATAGCTCATGACTGAAGCACAAAGACATCAAATACTGCTGGATATGCTGGCACAGTTGGGCTTTGTTACCGTCGAAAACGTGATTGAGCGTCTGGGGATCTCCCCGGCGACAGCGCGCCGCGACATCAACAAGCTCGACGAAAGCGGGAAACTTAAAAAAGTGCGCAACGGCGCAGAGGCCATTACCCAACAACGGCCCCGCTGGACGCCGATGAATCTGCACCAGGCGCAAAACCACGATGAAAAAGTACGCATCGCGAAAGCGGCGTCGCAGCTGGTAAACCCGGGTGAGAGCGTAGTGATTAACTGCGGCTCCACCGCTTTCCTGCTGGGGCGCGAAATGTGCGGGAAGCCGGTACAGATCATTACCAACTATCTGCCGCTGGCGAATTATCTGATCGATCAAGAGCATGAAAGCGTGATTATCATGGGGGGTCAGTACAACAAAAGCCAGTCGATTACCCTGAGCCCGCAAGGAAGTGAAAACAGTCTCTATGCTGGCCACTGGATGTTTACCAGCGGAAAGGGCTTAACCGCGGATGGCCTGTACAAAACCGATATGCTAACCGCCATGGCGGAACAAAAAATGCTCAGCGTCGTCGGGAAACTGGTCGCGCTGGTCGATAGCAGTAAAATTGGCGAGCGCGCGGGAATGCTGTTCAGCCGCGCCGATCAGATCGCTATGCTGATTACCGGCAAAAATGCCAATCCGCAGGTTTTGCAACAGCTTGAAGCCCAGGGTGTAAGCATACTCCGCGTTTAAAGATGCTGTCGGAAAAACGCTACCGTCGCCGACAACGCTTCTGGCGTAATGCGATGCCGCACGCCTGCGGCCCATAAACAGGTCACATGCTTATCCAGCTTCGCCCCGGCGAGTGCCTGCTGGAGCCGGAAGGTTTCGATAGCAGGCACCACGTCATCCTCCTGACCATGCCACAACAGAAGCGGCCTGTCGGCCAGTCGCTCTAACTGGTGTGTGACTTCCCATTCACGTAGCGGCGCGATGATATTGTCGAATTCCGCCTGCTGTACCGGGTTCTGCGGGGATAACGGCGGGAAAAGCGTCCGGGCGAGCCCGGTAAAATAGCCCGACCCCATTAAACTGGCCCCGCATTTTACCTCTTGGTGACGCGTCATAATGCCCAGCGCCGTCATACCGCCCATGGATGCGCCGCCCACCGCTAACCGCCCGTCAAGTAGCCAATTTTCCGCCTGAATCGCCGCACGTAACGTCGTAAATTCCTGCATGTTTTGGTGCAGAATCTGCCAGAATCGGTGTATCCGTCCCTGTGAGTCGCCGCCGAAGCGAGCGCCATGCTCCGGCGCATCCGGCATGACTACCCGGAATCCTGACTGTGCCAGGGCAACGGCAAAATAACTATAAACCAGGCTGGAGGAGGTGAAGCCATGATAGAACACCACACAGGGAAGCGGCACGGTGCGTTTCCCTTCCGGGAAGGCATGTAGTACGACGCCTCCGGCTAATTGTCGTGTTTCAATCGCTATCATTATTCTCTCCTTTTTATCCGGTATGCCACGGAGAAATACTTAACGCAAGTTTATGGATAGCGCAATAATTCATAATGTTTGAGAACTGGGTTACGCTTTCGCAACGTTTTCATTCGAAAATCGCGTGACAGGTAACACTTCGGGAACATTCCCCCTAAAGGGAAATCAATAAGGCATTACACTATGATTATCAGGAAACGAGATAGAGTTATGCGTCGGTTTGCTTCATTGATAGCAGCGCTGTTATTAAGCGCGTGTAGCGTGCTGCAGGGTACGCCGCAACCTGCACCGCCTGTCGCCGATCACCCGCAGGAAATCCGTCGCGATCAAACGCAAGGACTACAGCGGATGGGGACCGTAAGCGCGCTGGTTCGGGGCTCCCCGGATGATGCAATAGATGAAATCAGAGCGAAAGCCGTCGCTGCGAAAGCCGATTATTACGTTATCTTAATGGTTGATGAAACGGTTGTAACCGGCCAGTGGTATTCACAAGCCATTTTGTATCGTCAATAACAGTAGATTGATTTTTAGTCAGTTTTACATTGCTTTGCGTCCCTATGCGTTTACCTGTGCACAATAAACAAACAGGTTTACCGTGATGGAGCGTCCTGTTAAATGCGGGGTATGTAATAAGGAGCTGACGATGAAACAAGAACTTGCCTTATCCTCACTGCTGCTTTCTGCCGGACTGGTGAGTACGACGGCACAGTCTGCCGAATTCGCCAGTGCTGACTGCGTAACGGGTCTGAATGAAATCGGCCTGATCTCGGTCAGTAATGTTGCAGGAAACCCACAGGATGTAGAGCGGATTATCGCCCTGAAAGCCGATGAACAGGGTGCGTCCTGGTACAGAATTATTCAAATGTATGAAGAACAACAGTCGGATAACTGGCGCGTACAGGCGATACTCTATGCCTGATGCCGCGTGGCTCGCGCCGGATGGCATGTACCACAGGCCAAACGTTACCGCAGTCCCCCGGTCGCCCTTAACAGTAAATCATTTTGTACCTGGGCAGACAGCGGCATTTCGCCGCGTGTATCCAGCATCATCTGACACCACGCTTGCGCCAGCGGCGGCGAGGCATGACGCAGCATTTCCGCTCCGCATCCCAGCAAGAAAAGCTGCTGCGTAATCTCTCTGCCCATTGCTTCGTCCGGTTTGCGTAAACGTTGCTGTAGCTGGCGTACCGCGCGGTCGTAATGGCGATCCTGACCTTTGACTTCCGCAAAAGCTTCACTCAATACGTCATCGACGCCGTGTTGTTTTGTCAGCACCCGAAGTACATCCAGACACATGATATTGCCGGAACCTTCCCAGATACTGTTCACCGGCATTTCACGGTACAGGCGCGGGAGTTCGCTCTCTTCGCAATACCCCATCCCGCCGAGAACCTCCATCGCCTCAGCCACAAAAGGGATTCCCTGCTTACAGATGGCGAATTTCGCCGCTGGCGTGAATAATCGCGCCCATAATGCCTCTTTCGCCTCGCGACGTTGCTCCCAGGCGCGCGCCAGCCGAAACAAAAGCGCCGTCTGCCCCTCCAGGCATAGCGCCATACGACTTAAGGTTTGTCGCATCAACGGTTGTTCGATCAGCGGCTTACCAAAAGCCTGACGCTGATGAGCATGGTAAATGGCGACTGAAAATGCGCGCCGCATTAAGCCATGACTCCCGAGCGCGCAATCAAGACGCGTCATACCGCCCATCTTTAAGATATGCCGAATCCCTTCGCCCTCTTCTCCCAGCCGCCAGCCGACGGTATCCTGAAACTCGACCTCGGCGCTGGCATTAGATCGATTACCGAGTTTATCTTTCAGGCGCTCAAGACGAACAGAGTTCCGTTGCCCGTCTGGCAGGAAACGCGGCACAAAGAAACAGGATAGTCCTCCTTTTGCCTGCGCCAGCACAAGGTGCGCATCACTTTGCGGCACAGAGAAAAACCATTTATGTCCCACCAGCCGATATGAATCATCCGCCAGCCGCTCCGCGTGGGTCGTATTACTGAGTACGTCAGATCCGCCCTGCTTTTCCGTCATTCCCATGCCGATGAGCAGGCCCCGTTTTTGCCCGCCCGGCAGCAAATGCGAATCGTAGCGATCGCTGCGCAGCGGCGCCAGCCAGTCATGGAAAGTGGCGGGAAGCATCTGCAATAGCAACGGCGTCGCGGCAAAGGTCATCGTGACAGGACAGAGTGTTCCCGCTTCTACCTGAGCATGTAATACAAAACGCGCCGCCCGGGCGACAAAACTTCCCGCCCTTGCCTCTTCCTCCCAGGCCAGGTTATGTACCCTATTAGCGCAAAGCCCCTGCATCAACAGGTGCCAGGCGGGGTGAAAGCGAACGTCATCCAGGCGCTGTCCCTGGGGATCGTAACGCAGCAACTCAGGAGGATGCGCGTTCGCCAGACGCCCCAGTTCCAGTGATTCCGCCGTTCCCAGTTGTTGGCCAATGCTGGCGAGAAGATCGCTATCCCATCCCGCGCCTTCCCGGGAAACCGCTTCACACAGCGCGCCATCAGACAGGAATAAGTTGCTGTTATTGAGCGGAGCTGGTTGATTAAAAACGGTATGTGTTTGCCAGGACATGGTGTCTCCCTCCTTCAATGGCGCTGAAGTCAAGTATGGTCATGACTGCGCCATTGACGCCGGAGCAAGATCACAAAAGTATGATTAACCGGCAATATAATGTGGGACGAAACGGGAAGTGTCTTTGGTAATCAGCGTATTGTCCTCGCGAATCCCCATTCCGGAGGCTTCATCGTCAATGATCCAACTGCCAATCAGCGTATAGCTATCGCCAAAGCGCGGCAAAGGCTGAAACGCCTGGTAAATCATCGGCTCGTCAGCGTAGTCGCCGTCGGCATGATCGATAACATTTTGCCGCTCGTCGAAAATCGTGACGTTGCCGCCTTCACGTGAATAAATCGGCTTCCGCACGCTGCTTTCACCTGGCGCTGCGAGCGATTTTTCGCCCTCAAACCAGGCCGGCAGCAGATTCGGATGGCCAGGGAAAAAGCGCCACAATAACGGCAACAGCCCTTTGTTACTCAGAATACTTTTCCACAATGGCTCAATCCATTGCTCACGACGTTTTCGCAACAGCGGGCCGTTGTCGTCGCGCATCATCCACTCCAGCGGGTAGAGCTTAAAGGCGCGGCGAATCACGTTATCGTCCAGATCGGTCAGCACGCCGCCTACGCCAAGCCCCAGTTCTTCAATATAGATAAATCGCGTTTCCTGGCCCGCCTGCTGCGCGCAATCCTGAAGGTACAGCACCGTCGTGCGATCTTCGTCGGTATCTTCACAACAGCAAAAGT
The DNA here is from genome assembly GCF_046558195.1 of Salmonella sp. 5800. Lineage (NCBI taxonomy): Bacteria > Pseudomonadati > Pseudomonadota > Gammaproteobacteria > Enterobacterales > Enterobacteriaceae > Salmonella > Salmonella sp. 5800. The sequence continues at coordinate 273,540 of NZ_JBGDOX010000007.1, forward strand.
AGAGCGGTTCCCGACTGTACAGCTCGCTGAAGCGGGCGATCAGCCGCTCCTGTATCGCGTTGTATTGATCGGCATCACGCGGAATGGCGCCGCTACGACGAGCATCCTCCAGCCATAGCCATTGAAAGTAGGAGGATTCATAGAGCGATGTCGGCGTATCCGCGTTGTATTCCAGCAATTTAACCGGATCTTTGCCGCACCAGACGAAATCCATCCGTCCGTAAAGCGAAGGATCGCGGCTGCGCCAACTTTCGGCGATGACATCCCAGTACAATGGCGGGATCGCCAACTGCTGCATGATCTGCTCATCCCGGACGGTCCGCTCGACAACCTCCAGACACATCTGATGAAGCTCTGCGGTCGGTTTTTCGATCTGTTCTTCAATTTGCCGTAATGTAAAACGGTAGGCCCGGCTTTCATCCCAGTAAATTTCGTTATCGATAACATGAAAGTCAAAACCGTGATCGCAGGCGATCTTATCCAGATCCCGGCGTACCGGTACGTTATGTCGTAGCATGGTTAGCCTCCCCAGTGCCCGCGGGCGCTGGAAGAACGGCCATAGCCGCCGCGGGAGACGGTGGACGCTTTCCGTGTCGTATAACCAGGGCTGGTCGCGGTATCGCTTTTCCCTGTACCGCTGCGCCACGCATAATCGCCGGACGTGGTGCGCCAGACGGGACGGGAGGCGTAGGATGAACCGCCGCTGCTATAGATGTATTGTTCGTCACGGTTTTGACGAATCGCGCGGCTGAGCAAAAAGCCGCTTAATACCGGAACCCAACTCCGATCGGTGCTATCAAAGTAGCAATCGCCAAACTGCGACTGACAGCTCTCCTGCGTCAATTGCTTAGGCACATTCGCGTAAAATTCTGTTTTCGCATTATTCCAGCCGTCAGCGCAAACGCTGGCGCTATTGCCATCGTCAATACAGTCGTTCACCGTGGCGTAAAACGTCCCATCGCCGTCGTTGTCAGTATTGCCGCCATCACCGCACCCTTTCAGGAGAAAAAAGGCCGCTCCGCCCATAATCGCCAGCGTCAGGCATTTTGGCGTGTAGCGATTTCGTTGCCGCTCAAAGGGATTAACCGGTTCGGCTATCCGTCTTATTGCCGAATGGCCTACGCCGGATGTGCTTCTGGATTTTCGTTTTTTTGCCATGATCTTCCGTTACCATGTCATACAGGCAGCGTTAAAAATACCGCCAGCCAGCGCTGCGGTTCCCATAAATAGCCCCGCCGCCACGTTGTGATGAATAATTTTTTCGCTCAGCGTAGGCATGTATAACCTTACGCAGCCATAAATCAGCAGCTGAATCACCAGCGCAATGCCGCCCCAGGCAAAATAGTCCGGGATGCTGACCGAGTTTATCGCCGCGCTGGATAAGGGGATGACATAGCCCAGCAACGTACCGCTAAAGGCCAGCGATGCCGCAGTATTGTTATTTTTTATCAACTGCCATTCATTATGCGGTGTTATCTTTGAGTAAATAAAAAGAAATGCGATGACCATTGCCGCGCCAATAAAAAAATAGGCGCAGAAAGCCAGTAATGCGTCCAGTATATGCATAATTTCCCTGTATGTGCTTAACCAATAACCGTCAGTGAGGTGAGCGGGATATCCACGCCGAGGGCGCGTGAAAACACCCATTCAGGCTCACCGCGCTCGTTAAATGATTCTTCCCCGTTCAATAGAAGATACTCCCAGGCGTCGTCCATCACCTGGCGCTGGAAGCCCATCGTAAAATTGTGAACGTCCCATTTCTCTGCCTGCTGATTTTCAACCTTTTCCAGCATGTAGACAGGTTCAATATTGCCCGGCTCTTCATGGTTAAAAAAGCGTTGCCAGCGCCGTTCTTGCCAGTTGAGCGTCATCGGCCCTATTGCCGCTGGCGCAATGGCTGAACGCCAGTGGCGTTCCTCGTTAATACCGAAACTTTCCTCATATACAAAAAGTTTGATGTCATCAATGTCGTCAACACCCGTGCCGCCAGTGGTGTTAATTTGTAGAAACTCATCGCCAGAGGTGTAGTAGCGAAAAATCTGACTGCCGCCGCCTAAATCTATGCGACTAACTGCCGCGACAGTGTATTTTTCACCCGGTAGCGCCACCAGCAACGACGACTCCAGTAGCCGGAATGCCAGCGTATCCAGCGTGAAACCGGCGTTAAGATGTAATCCTAATGGTCCGCGAATCGGCGCTGGCGCGCTTGTTTTACCGAGCAAACGCTGAAAAAATTGCATCATAGGGGAACCTCTATCTCTTGCCATGCGACCTCTTCAGCCAGAATGCGATTGTCGTTAGGCATAATGCCATTTGAGATCGCGCATTCATGTGCCGTCTCGTATGAAAGCGACGAGCTCAGCACGGTAGCGCGCTTTCGCGCTACCGATAACAAAGCAGATACTGCCCGATAAACAGGCCAGGTCAGTCTGGACAAATGCCGCTGGCAGGTTTTGACCATCCATGTAAAGAGCATTACTCGCCTTGTTGACGCTGCAAGCGCGCCAGCACATCCTGGGCGCAGCTTTTGTTGGTTGCGCCAATACCGGCCTGCGCCAGTTTTTCGTCCAGGTCGCGTCCATCGGCGACTTTTTCCAGCTGCGCGGCGGCATCCAGCCGGGCCTGGCGTTCAGCCTGACGCGTTTGTAAACGTTTAAGCGACTCCGCCGCCGTAGACACATTCGACGCGGCTCCGACGGTCGAAGTCGTCACCGCCTGCTGGGCGCGCTGCATGGCTTCTGTCGCCTTAACCACTTCAAGTTGCTGCTCAAACTGCGCAATCCGCTGGCCTGTCGCCGTTACTGCCTTTTCCACCGCATCGCGAGAGGCTTCCAGATTAGTCAGCACCTGTTCTTCGGCAAGAATGGCATTTTCCAGACAGGCTATCTCTTCCGCCACTTCGTTGAGTAAAGCGGCGTCGACATTCTTACTCATTGCCGCCAACGCCCGTGTTTCAAGGCTGGCTTTACGCTCACGTAAATCATTCAGCTTGTCATGGCTTAGCTTCACCCGCGCCAATAAATCCACTCTGGATTTACCCGCTTTATCCAGCTCGGCTTTTGCGTCGCGAATATGCTGCTCCAGCATACGTACACCCTGTGCTTCATCAATGGCCTCTTCTGTCTGAGCAACGAATGATTTACCTAACGTGAACAAACTTTTTAAAATTCCCATGTAAGCCGCCTGTATTATTCCTGTGAATAGACTTGTGTTATTTCAGCGATATCCAACGCATTTTCTACAAGCGTGGTGATTTCCAGCGTCACGTCGGCAAGCGACGAATTTAACGACAACGCGCCAAAAGCGACATAATATTCCTCCTGTTTTACCTGGGTAATACCGACCGAAGACAGCGGTAAAACCTTCTGATTTCTCAGTAAGAAAAGATTAAATTCCGCGGTATCTCTAATCGTATTTACCGGACAGATATAAGTCTCGATAACTATTTGTTGCGAGGTAAATAAAACCGCCAGTGGTAAATCGCCATAATCATTCATTTTTATTATTAATGAGGATTCATTATTTTCTATATCAATATCTAATTCGGCGATGTTGTTTAATGCATCCGCCAGCGTCCGTGGAGTCCATGCCATATTTTTATCTCTATCTCATTTTTATAAATAAAAGAAATTACAGGGTGGGTTTTTCTTTTTATATTACCAGCCAGAGATAAAAAAAAACCATCCGATTATGGATGGTTTTTTCTTAAAAAATACTATTAGCGTCAGGTTCGCTGGCGAACGGCTTCAAACAGACAAATCCCGGTCGCCACAGAGACATTCAGCGACGACACGCTACCAGCCATAGGAATGCTGATCAGCTCATCGCAGTGCTCACGGGTCAGACGACGCATACCTTCACCTTCTGCGCCCATGACCAGCGCCATGCGGCCAGGCATTTTGCTCTGATACAGCGTATGGTCAGCCTCGCCCGCCGTTCCGACAATCCAGATATTCTCTTCCTGCAACATGCGCATCGTGCGCGCCAGGTTGGTGACGCGGATCAATGGCACGCTTTCCGCTGCGCCGCAGGCGACTTTCTTCGCCGTCGCGTTAAGTTGCGCGGAGCGGTCTTTCGGCACGATTACCGCATGTACGCCTGCGGCATCGGCGCTGCGCAGACAGGCGCCAAGATTATGCGGATCGGTGACGCCATCGAGGATCAACAAAAAGGGGCGATCGTGTAATGCGATCAGATCCGGCAGATCGTTTTCCTGATACTGCCGGCCTGGTTTCACGCGAGCGATAATACCCTGATGCACGGCACCGTCGCTTTTCTCGTCGAGATATTGGCGGTTTGCCAGCTGGATAACCACGCCCTGGGACTCAAGGGCGTGAATCAGCGGCAACAGACGTTTATCTTCACGGCCTTTTAAAATAAAGACTTCCTGAAAACGTTCAGGGGCGCGCTCCAGCAGGGCCTGCACTGCGTGGATGCCGTAAATCATTTCGCTCATTAATGTACTCATTGTTTACGTTTTGCCGGGGGCGCTACGCTTGCCCGGCCTACAGATAATTCACCCTCTTCTGTTTGAAGAGGGTATTGCTCACTCTGCCGCTTTTTTCTTCGCCGCACGCTTCGCTTTGGTCGCTGCGGCTATTTTCTGCGTTTTAGCCGATGGCTTTTTTGCTTTTCTCGCGTCTTTCTTCGCTGCTTTCGGCTTCGCTTTTTTCTCGCCGCGGAAGGCGCTATCAGGCTCGAAGTTAACTTTTTTACCTACCTGACGACGTTTACCGGCGTTTTTACTTTCACCTTTTTTCGCTTTTTCACGCGCCGTTTTGCCGACGTTACGCGGTGCGCGCTCGCTGGAGATCAGGCTAAAGTCAATTTTCCGTTCGTCCATATTCACCGCTTCGACGCGTACCTCGACCCGGTCGCCCAGGCGATATGTCTGCCCGCCGGACTCGCCAATCAGACGTTGCCCTACCTGATCGAAGCGATAGTAATCGTTATCCAGTGAGGAAACGTGTACCAGCCCATCGATAAACAGTTCATCAAGACGGACAAAGAAGCCGAAACCGGTGACGCTGGCAATCACGCCCTTAAAGACGTTGCCTACCTGATCCAGCATAAAGTCACATTTCAGCCAGTCGGAGACATCACGCGTCGCTTCATCAGCGCGGCGTTCCGCCATCGAACAGTGCTGGCCGAGCTGCAACATCTCTTCCATCGAGTAGTGATAACCGCCCGTTTCTGTGGTGTTGCCCTTGTTCCCTTGCTCTTTCGCCAGCAGGTACTTAATGGCGCGGTGCAAAGAAAGATCCGGATAGCGGCGAATCGGCGAGGTAAAGTGCGCATAAGACTGCAACGCCAGGCCAAAGTGCCCGCGGTTTTCCGGATCGTAAATCGCCTGCTTCATTGAACGCAGCAGCATAGTTTGCAGCATTTCGGCGTCCGGCCGGTCGGCAATCGATTCAAGCAGTTCGGCATAATCACGCGGTTCCGGTTTATTTCCGCCCGGCAGCTCCAACCCCAGCTCCGCCAGTACGGAGCGGAATGAGGTGATCGCTTCGGTGGTGGGCTTATCATGAATACGGAATAACGCCGGCTCTTTAGCTTTTTCGACAAAGCGCGCCGCCGAGATATTCGCCATGATCATGCACTCTTCGATAAGCTTATGTGCGTCATTACGCTGGGTCTGTTCGATACGCTCAATGCGACGATCGGCGTTAAAGATAAACTTCGCCTCTTCGCTCTCAAACGAGATCCCCCCGCGCTCTTCACGCGCTTTATCCAGCACTTTGTAGAGGTTGTGCAGCTCTTCAATATGCTTCACCAGCGGCGCATATTGTTCACGCAGATCCTGATCGCCCTGCAGCATATGCCAGACTTTGGTATAGGTCAGACGCGCATGGGAGCTCATCACCGCTTCATAGAATTTGTAGCCGGTCAGCCGACCTTTCGCCGAGATGGTCATTTCACAGACCATACACAGCCTGTCAACCTGCGGGTTTAGCGAACACAGGCCGTTGGAGAGCACCTCCGGCAACATTGGGACAACCTGTGACGGGAAGTAAACCGACGTGCCGCGATTGCGCGCCTCGCGATCCAGCGGCGTTGGCGGCCGTACATAATAGCTCACGTCAGCAATAGCGACCCACAAACGCCAGCCGCCGCCGCGTTTTTTCTCACAGTAAACCGCGTCGTCAAAGTCACGGGCATCTTCGCCATCAATCGTGACCAGCGGCAAATCGCGCAGATCGACACGACCGACTTTCGCCTCTTCCGGCACCTCTTCTTTCAGCCCGGCGACCTGCTGCTCTACCGCCTGCGGCCAGATGTAAGGTATTTCATGGGTACGCAGCGCCATATCAACCGCCATACCGGTGCCCATATTGTCGCCCAGCACTTCGACGATTTTCCCTACCGCTTTAGTACGGCGAGTTGGACGTTGGGTCAGTTCAACCACGACCACGAACCCCATCCGCGCGCCCATGACGTCTTCTGGCGGGATAAGAATGTCGAAGCTGAGACGGCTGTCGTCCGGCACTACAAAGCCGACGCCCGCATCGGTGAAATAACGTCCGACTATCTGACTGGTTTTCGGTACCAGTACACGGACGATACGCGCTTCGCGGCGACCTTTACGATCGGCGCCCAGCGGCTGCGCCAGCACCTGATCGCCATGAATACAGGTTTTCATCTGCTCGCTGGAAAGATACAAATCGTCTTTGCGGCCTTCGACACGTAAGAAACCGTAACCATCACGATGACCGATCACGGTGCCTTTCAGCAGGTCGAGGCGTTCCGGCAGCGCATAGCATTGGCGGCGGGTAAAGACCAGTTGTCCGTCGCGCTCCATCGCGCGCAGGCGGCGACGCAAGGCTTCAAGCTGCTCTTCGCCTTCAATATTCAGTTCTACGGCCAGTTCTTCGCGACTGGCCGGTTTTTCACGTTTCGTTAAATGTTCGAGGATAAATTCCCGGCTCGGGATAGGATTCGCGTATTTTTCTGCTTCGCGTTCCTGGAAAGGATCTTGTGACATTGAGGTTCCTCCATTGTCATCTCTAATGAAGTTTACTTCACTCCACCAGTAATAATTTATAAAGCGGTTGATTCTCTTCAACCAAATCGGCAAGCGTGTAGTTATCCAGCTCCTTGAGAAAACTCTGCACGGCCTTAGAAAGCGCCTGTTTCAGACGACAGGCAGGGGTGATGTGGCAAAACTCGCTGCTACAGTTGACCAGTGATAAGGGTTCCAGCTCACGCACCACATCGCCAATACAAATAGTATTAGCCGGTTTACCCAGGCGGATACCGCCATTTTTTCCCCGAACGGCGGTGACAAAGCCCGCCCGGCTAAGCTGATTGATAATTTTGACCATATGATTACGGGACACACCGTAGACTTCTGTCACCTCAGAAATGCTGGTCATTCGTCCATCTGGTAACGACGCCATATAGATTAGCGCACGTAAGCCGTAATCGGTGAAACTCGTTAACTGCACATCAACCTCAGGAAAAGGGAAAACGGGATATAACTTATCTGTATTGATGATAAACCAGCCACCTGTCAGGCTGCTAATTTATTTCGGTTCAGGAAGGAAAAAAGCGGGGAACAATGACGCATTTGAACCGAAGGGTGATGCAAAGCATCTTATCCGGCTATCAAATGCGTACTCATCATAGACCCGGTAAGCGTAGCGTTACCGGGCATCATCCATCAATTACGCGTCGAACGGATCGCGCAGAATCATCGTCTCAGTACGATCGGGGCCGGTAGAAATAATATCAATCGGCACGCCGGTCAGTTCTTCGATACGTTTGATGTAGTTTAGCGCCGCCTGCGGCAGGCCGCTACGATCTTTCACGCCGAAGGTGGATTCAGACCAACCCGGCATGGTTTCGTAAATCGGCTCTACACCTTTCCAGTCGTCAGCTGCCAGCGGAGTGGTAGTCACTTCGCGACCATCCGGCATACGGTAAGCCACGCAGAGTTTCACCTCTTTCAGGCCATCCAGCACGTCCAGTTTGGTCAGGCAGAAGCCAGACAGGGAGTTCAGCTGTACCGCACGACGAACGGCAACGGTGTCCAGCCAGCCGGTACGACGACGACGGCCGGTAGTGGCGCCGTATTCGTTACCCTGCTTGCAGAGGAACTCGCCGGTTTCATCAAACAGTTCGGTCGGGAACGGACCTGCACCTACACGAGTGGAGTAAGCCTTGAGGATACCCAGAACGTAATCAACATAACGCGGGCCCAGGCCGGAACCGGTCGCCACGCCACCTGCAGTGGTGTTAGAAGAAGTTACGTACGGATAAGTACCGTGGTCGATATCCAGCAGGGTACCCTGCGCACCTTCAAACATGACGAAATCGCCACGCTGACGCGCCTGGTCGAGCAGGTCCGAAACGTCAACAACCATAGAAGTCAGGATGTCGGCAACAGCCATCGTATCATCCAGAACTTTCTGGTAATCAACCGCTTCAGCTTTGTAGTAGTTAACCAACTGGAAGTTGTGATATTCCATCACTTCTTTCAGTTTTTCAGCGAAGGTTTCTTTGTCGAAAAGGTCACCAACACGCAGACCGCGACGTGCCACTTTATCTTCATAAGCAGGCCCGATTCCACGACCGGTGGTGCCGATCGCTTTCGCGCCACGCGCTTTCTCACGCGCGTTATCCAGCGCAACGTGATAATCAAGGATCAGCGGACAAGCTTCAGACAGCAGCAGACGCTCACGAACGGGGATGCCACGGTCTTCCAGTTCTTTCATCTCTTTCATCAGCGCGCTCGGAGACAGCACAACACCGTTACCGATGATGCTGGTTACATTCTCGCGAAGAATACCTGATGGAATAAGATGGAGAACGGTTTTTTCACCGTTGATTACGAGAGTATGGCCTGCGTTGTGACCGCCCTGGTAGCGTACAACATATTTAGCCCGTTCAGTCAGAAGATCGACGATCTTTCCTTTACCTTCGTCACCCCATTGGGTGCCCAGTACGACGACGTTGTTACCCATTTTTCAAAATCACCGTTTGCTTAAAAATGGATTCTACCATCGCTTTTTCAGATATACAGCACTTTTTGCACTCAATCTGCGGCAAATCCGACCACTTTTTGCTCAGCCAATCGTTTTCCTCAACATGTAGTAGACCACAACTCCCGCGACCACAAGTCCGCCGCCAAAACGACGTAAAACATTTTCCGGCAGTTGCGCCAGTGCCGAAACCATTTTTTTCCATGCGCCGGGATACAACATCGGTCCCAGCCCTTCGAGGACTAATACCAGAGCAAGCGCCAACCAGATTGTTGAATTCATTTATCGCCCTTATAAAAGAAAACCACCGGCATCCTTTGGATGCGGTGGTTTTGCTGGTCTAAAACCGCTGACGCTATTTTAGCGTGTCGTCGAACTCGGTGTCTTCATGTAGCGGAAGAAATCGCTGTCCGGGCTCAGTACCATCACGTCCTGATTACCTTCGAAGCTCTTCTCGTAAGCGCGCAGGCTACGAATGAACGCGTAGAAATCAGGGTCCTGACTGAACGCGTCGGCAAACAGCTTCGCGGCTTCAGCATCACCTTCACCACGCATGATACGCCCCTGACGCTCGGCTTCCGCCAGAGTTTTCGTCACCTCATAGTCAGCAGCCGCACGCAGTTTTTCCGCTTCTTCCTGACCTTGTGAACGATGACGACGCGCGACCGCTTCACGCTCGGCGCGCATACGGTTGTAAATCGCCTCAGAAACCTCGGTCGGCAGGTTGATCTGCTTAATACGCACATCGACCACTTCGATACCCAACGCCGCCATACTGTTCGGGTTGATGACCGGTACTTTACCTTTGGTTTCCGCCGTGACGCGTTCCGCCGCTTCGGCAATCGCGTCATCCGCCGCCGGGGTCGCTACTTCATCATCGGTACCGGCTGAACCGGAGTTCAGCGCGTCGCGCACTTCCAGAGTCAGACGACCACGAGAATCGGTCACGATGTCTTTTACGTCCAGGCGACCAATCTCAGAACGCAAACGGTCCGAGAATTTACGTTTTAACAGCACTTCGGCTTGCGAAATATCGCCGCCGCCGGTCGCCAGATAGTAACGGCTAAAGTCGCTGATACGCCATTTGATGTAGGAGTCGACAATCAGGTCTTTCTTCTCTTTAGTCACAAAGCGATCGGCCTGGTTATCCATCGTCTGGATACGCGCATCAAGCATTTTCACTGATTCAATAAACGGGATCTTAAAGTGCAGACCCGGCGCGTAAACCAGCGGTTTGTTCTCATCGTCACGCAGAACTTTACCAAAACGCAGCGTAATGCCGCGCTCGCCCTCTTTGACCACAAAGACGGACATGTAGAGCACTACCAGCACGATGATGATAATCGCAATAACTGACTTACGCATCGTTATTCCCCCTGACGCTGGTAGTCGTTACGCTGCGCATTCGCGCGGCGTTGGTCCATAATATCGCCCTGATTTGAGGACGACGTGTTGCTTGCTCCGCTGGCGTTAGACTTTGTGGACGGCGGCAGGCGCAGCAGGTTGCTGGCGCTATTGTCGCTCTTTGCCGCCGGCGCATTCCCGCCTTTCAGCATCTGATCTAACGGCAGCACCATTAAATTACCGCTCTTGTCGTTAACCAGTACTTTACGGGTATGGCTCAGCACTTTTTCCATCGTTTCAATATACAGACGCTCGCGTGTAATCTGCGGCGCGGCTTTATATTCCGGCAAAATCTTCGCAAACCGGGCGACTTCACCCTGCGCTTCCAGGATAGTCTGGGTTTTATAGGCGCGTGCCTCTTCCAGAATACGCTGCGCCTGACCGTTGGCGCGCGGCTGAACTTCGTTGGTATACGCTTCCGCTTCACGAATGTACTGCTGCTCGTTTTCACGTGCGGCAATCGCGTCGTCAAAGGCGGCTTTCACCTCTTCCGGCGGACGCGCAGCCTGGAAGTTCACGTCCAGCAGGGTAATCCCCATGTTGTACGGTTTGATAGTCTCTTCCAGCTCGCGTTGGGTATCGCTACGAATAACGGTACGGCCTTCGGTCAGGATGCGATCCATCGTGTATTTGCCAATGACGCCACGCAGCGCGCTGTCGGTGGCCTGACGCAGGCTATCGTCCGGGCTGGTCACGCTAAACAGATATTTCTGCGGATCGGTGACGCGGTATTGCACGTTCATTTCAACGCGCACGACGTTTTCATCAGACGTCAGCATCACGCCTGACGCCGCCAGTTCGCGCACCGCTTCGACGTTCACCGGCGTAACGTCGTCAATAAATGTCGGCTTCCAGTTCAGACCTGGCTCTACCAGATGGCTGAATTTACCAAAACGCGTCACAACGCCGCGCTCGGCTTCTTTAATGGTATAAAAACCGCTGGCCGCCCAGATAATGACTACTGCCGCCGCGGCGATGGCGACAATACGGCCTCCCAGTTGCGGACGCGGGCCTTGCGATGAGCTACCGCCGCCGGAACCGGTGCCTTTACCGCCCCCAAAACCACCGAGTTTTTTACTCAGCTTACGGAAGATATCATCCAGATCGGGAGGTCCCTGATCGCGGCCACCTTTGTTTCCATTTCCCCCAGAGTTGCTGCCAGGTTTGCTGCTTCCCCACGGGTCGCGGTCCTGTCCGTTATTACCGGGCTGATTCCACGCCATGTTTGTGCTCCATATTTGTTATGCGGTGATCCCCGTTGTCTTTCGACCTCAGAGGATAAGGCGAAATTACTCCATGCTTCAGACGAACCGCCGTTACAGACATCATCTTTCAGGCTGCGTCCTGAGTGGCGGCTTTTTTACCCCAGGTCACTTCGTTGTGAGCTCCTGAAATTCTCTCAGCTACCGCTTCAATACGACCTGAATGACTTCGCGTCTAGATCACGTATTCGATCAACGCCGGTTCTTGTTTACAGAGGCGACGCCAGTCGACAATCGGCATTCGTACCTGCAGACTGACGCTACCGTCTTCCTCCATCCACTCTTTTTCTATTGCCTGAAGCTGATAAAACCGGCTTCTCAGACGCCCTTCCTGCGGCGGCAAACGCAGCGTATGCTGCGCCACCTCGCCGGAAAGACGCTCCGTCAAAGCCTGAAAAAGCTGTGGTATTCCCACGCCGCTTTGCGCTGAAAGCCAAACGCGGATGGGTTTATTCTCTTCATCTCTGTCGATACGCGGTTCAAAGTCGTCCAGCATATCGATTTTGTTCATCACCATTAAGGTGGGGATTTCGTGAGCGTCAATCTCTTCAAGAACGGTGTTTACCGCCTCGATGTTTTCCTGCACACGAACATCCGCCGCATCGACCACATGCAGCAGCAGCGTCGCCTGACGCGTCTCCTGCAGGGTAGCTTTAAAGGCAGCCACCAGATCGTGCGGTAAATGGCGGATAAAGCCTACCGTATCCGCCAGAACGGTTTCACCGACATCCGCTACATCAATACGACGTAACGTGGGGTCCAGCGTCGCAAATAGCTGATCTGCCGCATAGACCCGCGCTTCAGTGATCTGATTAAAAAGGGTGGATTTTCCGGCGTTGGTATAGCCCACCAGCGATACCGTCGGAACGTCGGCCTTGATGCGCGACTGCCGCCCCTGCTCACGTTGCTTCTCAACTTTCTCCAGGCGCGACTGAATCTGCACAATGCGATTACGCAGTAAACGACGGTCGGTTTCGAGCTGGGTTTCACCCGGACCGCGCAAACCAATCCCGCCTTTCTGACGTTCAAGGTGGGTCCAGCCACGCACCAGACGCGTAGCCAGATGGCGTAGCTGCGCCAGCTCAACCTGCAACTTACCTTCATGGGTACGCGCACGTTGGGCAAAAATATCTAAGATAAGACCGGTGCGATCGATAACCCGGCACTCGCACAAACGCTCCAGGTTTCGCTCCTGGGCTGGACTCAATGCATGATCAAACAATACGACCGCTGCGCCAGTCGCTTTCACGGCTTCCGCAATTTCAACTGCCTTACCTTCACCTACAAAGTACTTCGGGTGCGGTGCTTTACGGCTACCGGTAATCACCTGCATTGCTTCGACACCGGCGGAAGAGACCAGAGATTCAAACTCCTGGAGGTCTTCCATATCTTTGTCTTGCGAAAAATAGATGTGTACCAGTACCGCCTGCTCACCGGCATCATAACGGTCAAACAAGCGTAAACCCTCTTAATAACCAGCGGGGGCGATTATCCGACGCCCCCGACATGGATAAACAGCGCGTGAACTTATTCAGTCTCTTCGCTGTCCTGTTGCGCAGTAGAACCCTGCGCGTTGCTACCGTGATGGTAGTTATTGCTGGCGCCGCCACCGGCATTGTTGCTGTGATGGGAAACCGGGCGAGACGGGACAACAGTAGAAATCGCGTGCTTATAAACCATCTGGCTGACCGTGTTCTTCAACAGGATCACGAACTGATCAAAGGACTCGATTTGACCTTGCAGCTTAATACCATTCACCAAATAAATAGAAACTGGAACACGTTCCCGACGCAATGCGTTCAGGAACGGATCTTGTAAAGATTGCCCCTTAGCCATTCTCTTTTCCTTATATGCTTATTTGTACTTTGAACCTTTCGATTCTGAAAAATTGCGCACGATACGTCTCAATTGTACACATTCAGTCTGCGATAGCACCAACAACCTGTAATACTTCTTTTCGCGCCCGATCGGGATTCTCACTGTCAAGCCAGCGCACCCCTTCCCAACCGCGCAACCAGGTCATCTGGCGCTTCGCCAACTGTCTCGTGGCGCAAACACCTCTATAAACCATTTCATCATATGAGATTTCGCCCTCAATGTATGACCACATCTGGCGGTATCCCACACAACGGATGGAAGGCAAGTCCGTATGCAAATCTCCTCGGGCAAAAAGCGCCCGGACTTCTGCTTCAAAACCTGAAGCCAACATCTGATGAAAACGCAGTTCAATGCGCTGATGGAGCAGTTCACGGCTCGCCGGGGCGATAGCGAACTGATGCACCTGGTACGGTAGCGCGTCTCCTGACGTTTGCGTTAGCTCCGTTAAAGTTTTACCCGAAATGAAAAAAACTTCCAGTGCTCGGGAAAGTCTTTGCGGATCATTTGGATGAATTCGCGCGGCGGCAACCGGATCTATCTCCTGAAGTTGCTGATGCAACGCCTCCCATCCAAGCTCCGCTGCTTGCTGCTCTATCCGGGATCTGACTTCCGGATCTGCTGAAGGCAGCGGCGATAACCCTTCCAGCAATGCCTTAAAATACAGCATGGTACCGCCCACTAACAGCGGGATACGCCCCGCAGCGGTGATCTCCGCCATTTGCGCTAACGCGTCGCGGCGAAAATCCGCCGCCGAATACGCCTGTGACGGGTCGCGTATATCCAGCAGTCGATGCGGCGCCGCTTTCAGCTCATCGGCATTCGGCTTAGCCGTGCCAATATCCATTCCCCGATAAATGAGGGCGGAATCAACGCTTATCAACTCTACTGGCAAAACTTTACGCAGTTCTATCGCCAGCGCCGTTTTGCCGGAGGCCGTCGGCCCCATCAAAAATATCGCCTTAGGCAGGCTCGCCTTGCTTACATCATTCATGCTTCAGGGCGTTCATCGCCGAATGTAAATCAACAGGTTGTAACAGGCCACCCGGCGGCGCTTTTACCAGCTGCGGACATAGCCACTCAACATCCGCCAGCAGCGATATGGCCTGCGCCATCGACCACTGCGGATGTTCACTCTGCACATTACGCGCTATCCATTGTGCAATATTGGCCGTTGCAAATGTGGTCTGTTGCGCCAGGTAGCCTATCAGTTCAGGAATCAAGATTTGTAAATTTTGTTGTCGTAAGGGTAAAGGCACCGCCCGAATGGTCACATGCTGCGCATCTGACTGAAATTCAATACCCAATTCTCCCAACAAAGACTGGGCTTTTTGCAGCGCGGCTTTTTCATCGGCGCTCACTTTTAAACGCAGCGGAATCAGCAACGGCTGCGCGCAAACCGGACTTTGACCCGGTGTAAGCTGCGCCTGACGCAGCCAACGCTCCGCAACCGGCAGCGACAAGAGCTGGATAGTCCCCGCGTGTTCCAGCAACGCGCAGTCACCGCCGACTATCGTCAGTACGCGACCAAAACTCTGGCTATGTCCGTCAAGCGCAGGCGCAACCGGCTCCGGCGCGAGGCTCGTCGTCGGCGTCTGTAAAAGCGCGCGATAAACCTCGCCCTGCTGCTTCTGATAACCTGGCTGCGCGTGCGGCCAACCACCTGCGGACTGACGCCCGCCGTTACCGCCCGATGCGCCGCCGGAATAACGCGGTGTCGCGGGCTCGCGCGCCGCAGTTGGCTCGGCGGGTACAGCAAAATGGTTGCGCCCGGCGGCGATACGGTTTTCCGGGACATGCCGCGGCGCTGGCGCAATCTCCTCCAGCGGCAGCGTCGTTTCCGTCTGCTGTTGCAGAACGCTCAGCACCCCTTGATAGATGAAGTCGTGCACCAGCCGGGATTGATGAAAACGCACTTCGTGCTTGGCGGGATGAACATTGACATCCACCTGATGCGGGTCAATCTCCAGATACAACACAAACGCAGGCTGTTGGTCCGCGCCCAGTTTATCTTCACAGGCCTGGCGAATGGCATGGTTGATCAAGCGGTCGCGCATCATGCGGCCATTCACATAGCAGTACTGGATCTCCGTTAACGCCGTGGTGGTGTGATTCGGATCGGCGACCCAGCCGCGCAGGGTCAGATCGCCATGCTGCCACTCGATCGCCAGTGCCTGTTCGAGAAACGGCGTCCCGCAGATGGCGCCTAACCGGCGCTCTTTTTGCCCGTCCTTTGCGACAGCGCGATACTGCCGTACCAATTTGCCGTTGTGCGACAGGTTAAGCGTGACGTCAAAACGGGCCAATGCAATACGACGGATGATCTCATCGATGTGATTAAATTCCGTTTTTTCGGTACGCATGAATTTGCGCCGGGCGGGCGTATTATAAAAGAGATCCAGAACTTCCAGGGTGGTGCCGACCGGGTGCGCGGCGGGTTTTACCGTTACGTCCATGTCACGCCCTTCCGCATACGCCTGCCAGGCTTCCGCCTGCTCCGCCGTGCGCGACGTTAGCGTCAAACGCGAGACCGAACTGATACTGGCCAGCGCTTCGCCGCGAAATCCCAGACTGATAATCGCTTCCAGATCGTCAAGCGAGGCGATCTTACTGGTGGCATGACGGGCCAGCGCCAGCGCCAGTTCCTCTTTTTTAATGCCGCAGCCATTGTCACGAATACGAATAAGCTTCGCGCCGCCACGCTCGATGTCGATATCAACGCGGGTGGCGCCTGCATCCAGACTATTCTCTACCAGCTCTTTAACAACCGACGCAGGGCGTTCCACCACTTCGCCAGCGGCGATTTGGTTCGCAAGCTGCGGCGGCAGAACCTGAATCGGCATGAAATCTCCTTAATTCGCGGCGGTTATGACGCCAGGCTGGTTGGTACTGGCCGTCTGGCCTGGGCCGCCCTGCGGCGCAGACTGGATCGGATGCGCTGCAAAGTACTTACGCAACCCCCGGTATATAGCGTCAGCAATCTGCTGCTGATAGCGGTCGCTCGCCAGCAATCGCTCTTCGCCGTGATTACTGATAAAGCCCGTCTCCACCAAAATGGACGGGATATCCGGCGAACGCAACACGCCCAGGCTCGCGTGTTCCGGGCGACGTTTATGCAGCGACCCCACGCCATCGAGTTGGCTTAGCACGTTCGTCGCCACATCATACCCTACCCGCTGCGAATGACCGAATTGCAAATCCAGTACCGCCTGGCTCAGGTAAGGGTCTGACTGACTGTTCGCCAGCACATCGCCAGCGCCGCCTAACAGTTCGGATTGCTTCTCATGCTGCTCAAGCCAGTTTGCCATTTCGCTGTTCGCGCGACGATTGGACAATACCCAGACGGAGGCGCCGGTGGCGTCGCGATTTGGCGCGGCATCCGCATGAATAGAGACAAGGAAGTTGGCGTTTTGCTTACGCGCCACGTCAGACCGCCCCATCACCGAAATAAAATAGTCGCCGTCACGCGTCAGCACGCCTTTAAACATCGGATCGTTATTCAGTAATGTGCGTAACTTACGCGCGATAGCGATGGTGACATTTTTCTCGCGCGTACCGCCCGGGCCTATAGCGCCGGGGTCCTGGCCTCCATGTCCGGCATCAATAGCAATCACCACTTTATCGCCAGCGCCTGCCGACGCGCGCGCCGCAGGCCGCGTAACGGTATTGCTGCTGGTTACGCCGGTCAGGCGATCATCAGAAGATTTAAACGGATTACGGGCCGGCTCCGTCGGGCGAGGCGCGCTTTCAACCCGTTTCGCGACGACAGGCGGCGGTGGCGGCGGAACATCGGCATTAATGGTGAAAATGACCGTATAGTTGCCGCCGTTTTGCCGCTTCACCGCCTCGGTTTTACCATTTTCCGTCAGATCGACAAGCAACCGTAAAGATTGCGCATCTTTCGGCGTTCCAGCACGGATCGTTTTTACCAGATTGTTACCGCTAAACTGAAGCGGCAGCCCCTGAATCACGCCGGTCTGCCTGATATCCAGCGCCACGGTACGTTTACCGTCCTGTGAGTAAGCATATTCCGGCTCGCCGATAAAACTCAGCGTAATGCGCGCCTGCTGCTCGCCGTTGGACACCTGAATATCAGAGAGACTGGCGGCGCCCGCCTGCGCGCACAGCAGGATTAAGGCTGCTATTACGGCATTTTTGATGCGATAAATCATCCCGCCACCTTTATAGCTAATCGGCTAAACGCGCCAGTAACGAATGACCCGATGAGGATACCGCGCTTACGCGAGCCTCACGCCCCTGCACCTGGTAATCAATATGGATTTCGACGTCCGGGTCGGGGAGAACGCCTTTACCTTGTTGCGGCCACTCCACCAGACAAATGGCGTCGTTGGCGAAATAATCGCGAATGCCCATAAACTCCAGCTCCTCCGGGTCCGCAAGACGGTATAAGTCGAAGTGATATACCATCATGTTATCAAGCGCATAAGGCTCTACCAGCGTATAGGTGGGGCTTTTTACATTACCGTTATGGCCTAACGCCTGTAAAAATCCCCGGCTAAACGTCGTTTTACCGGCACCTAAATCGCCATACAGATAAATAACGGTCGCGCCATCGCAGGCGTTGGCTACCCGTTGCCCCAGGTCTAGCGTCGCCTGTTCGTCAGGTAGCGGAATTACTCGATTCATCATGGTTTACGTCAATCACATCAGGGTTAACAATACGCCGCAGCGTAGTAAAAAGATCGGTCGCCAACATGCCGCGAGCGCCATAACGCGCTGCCAGTAAGTCCGCCGCCGCGCCGTGAGCCACACATCCCACACATGCCGCATCATACGGGGTAAACTTCTGTCCGAGCAATGCGCCGATGATGCCGGACAGGACATCGCCCATCCCGCCGCTCGCCATCCCCGCATTACCAGCGTCAATGATAGCCAGAGGGTGGTGTTCAGCGGCAATGATCGTTCCTGCGCCTTTTAACACGACCACGCCTCCATACCGTTTTACCAGACGCTGTGCTGAAAGTAAGCGATCACTTTCAATTTCTGCCACAGAACATCCTAACAGGCGGGCCGCCTCTCCCGGATGCGGCGTAATCACGCGATTGTGACGTTTATCAGGATTGATTGCCAGTAGGTTCAACGCATCCGCATCCCACAGCATAGGTTTACGGACGTTTTCTACTTTCTGTAAGGCTTTTTTGCCCCATTCCTGCTGCCCAAGCCCCGGGCCGATCACTACAACGTCAGCCCAGGTCAGGCTCTCTTCCAGCGACTGAGGCGTGAGTTCATGTACCATCAGTTCCGGGCGGGCCGTCAGCAACGGCGCGATGTTTTCACCGCGGGTCAGTACTCTGACCAAGCCAGCTCCCGTACGCAGCGCCGCCTCGCCAGCCATCCGAATCGCGCCCGCTGTTCCCTGGTCGCCGCCGATAATCGCCAGACGACCATGATCGCCCTTATGCGAGGTCGGTCGACGCGGCGTTAACCATTGCCCCAACTGCGTCGCGTCAAAACGCCGGAGCGGCGGCGTCTGGCTCGCCAGCCAGCCTTCCAGTCCCAACGCGTCATAATGCAATATGCCGGTAACGTCACGCGCTTTGCCGGTCAGCAGGCCTGGTTTCAGGGCGATAAACGTGACCGTATGCGCGGCGCTTATCACCGCGCCAGGCGTGGCGCCCGTTTGCGCCAGCAGGCCTGACGGGATATCGACGGCGACAACCGGCGCAGGATGGGCGTTCGCCTGTTCAATCAGACCGGCTACCGGGTCGCGCGGCGCCTGGGCTATACCGGTGCCAAGCAGCGCGTCGATAATTAGATCCGTCGCTTCCGGCCAGATAATATCGGCAGCATGGATAATGCCGCCGGCATTCAGCCAGGCATCGCGCGCCTGCGCCGCTTCTTCAGGCAACGGTTTGTCGCTCTCCTGCGCCAGCAACGTTACGCTAATGCCCGCCGCTTGCGCTAGTCGCGCCACGACGTAACCATCGCCGCCGTTGTTGCCATGACCACACAACACCAGCCAGTGTCGGGTGTCAGGATAACTGTCACGGGCTACCCGAAATGCCGCGTCGCCAGCGCGCAGCATCAATTCATAGAGTGTAAGTCCAAAGGCATCCGCCGCATCGCGTTCCAGCCGTTTGATGTCATCGGCGGGCCAAATGGAGTGTGGTATACTTACAGGGTTTTTCTTCATGTTATGGTCCATCATGTCAAAGCCCCTCGATCTCAATCAGTTAGCGCAAAATATTAAGCAGTGGGGGCTGGAGCTGGGCTTTCAGCAGGTCGGTATTACTGATACCGATCTGCGCGCATCCGAACCTGCGCTGCAGGCGTGGCTGGACAAACAATACCACGGCGAGATGGCATGGATGGCGCGCCACGGTATGATGCGCGCCCGGCCTCATGAACTCTTACCCGGTACGCTACGTGTCATCAGCGTGCGCATGAACTATCTGCCCGCCAACGCCGCGTTTGCCAGTACGTTGAAGGATCCCACGCTGGGCTACGTTAGCCGATATGCGCTGGGGCGTGATTATCACAAGCTATTACGCAGCCGCCTTAAAAAACTGGGCGAGCAGATCCAGCAGTACTGCGGTTCGCTGAATTTTAGACCGTTTGTCGACTCTGCGCCTATTCTTGAACGCCCATTAGCGGAAAAAGCCGGACTTGGCTGGACGGGTAAGCACTCACTTATCCTTAATCGGGAGGCAGGCTCATTCTTTTTCCTGGGGGAATTGTTGATTGATTTACCGCTGCCGGTCGACCAGCCGGTCGAGGAAGGTTGCGGCAAATGCGTCGCCTGTATGACCATTTGCCCGACCGGGGCGATTGTCGAACCGTATACGGTGGACGCGCGGCGCTGTATTTCTTATCTCACCATTGAGCTGGAAGGCGCTATTCCGGAAGCATTTCGCCCACTGATAGGCAACCGTATTTACGGCTGCGATGACTGCCAGCTTATCTGTCCGTGGAATCGTTACTCTCAGTTGACCGACGAAGCAGATTTTAGCCCACGCAAGGCGCTGCATAACCCAGATTTGCTTGAGTTGTTTAGCTGGAGCGAAGCGCAGTTTCTGAAAGTCACTGAAGGTTCTGCGATTCGGCGCATTGGTCATTTACGCTGGCTGCGCAATGTTGCCGTCGCGCTGGGGAATGCGCCGTGGAGTAATGCCGTCATTACGGCGCTGGAAAGCCGCAAGGGTGAGCATCCACTTCTCGATGAGCATATCGAATGGGCGATTGCGCAACAAATTGAAAAGCGCAACGCCTGCATCATTGAAGTGCAGCTACCGAAAAAACAGCGTCTGGTCAGGGTGATTGAAAAAGGGCTGGTGCGCGATGCCTGAATTATTCACAGGCTGTGTATAAAAATAAAAACACATTGCGATTCAAGAGGGAAAAAAGGAACAGTCAATAACGCTAACGTTTTGAAATCTTATTTTTTTCTATATTTTTCAGTAGATTATAGAAATTCTACGCGTCAGGTATAATTTTTTGCATTCCAGGAGTAATGGACCGCCCTGTGGATAAGTCTGTTTACAAGGATCCTAAGAAAGCGGAACAAAACGTGCCCCAACGCGATATTCGTTGTGGATAATTTTACTGTAGATAAGAATTGGAGCGGGAAACGAGACTCGAACTCGCGACCCCGACCTTGGCAAGGTCGTGCTCTACCAACTGAGCTATTCCCGCTTGGGTGCGTCTGTGCTTAACAAGCACTTTCAAATTTGGAGCGGGAAACGAGACTCGAACTCGCGACCCCGACCTTGGCAAGGTCGTGCTCTACCAACTGAGCTATTCCCGCTTGGGTGCGCTTGTACTTAACAAGTACTTTCAAATTTGGAGCGGGAAACGAGACTCGAACTCGCGACCCCGACCTTGGCAAGGTCGTGCTCTACCAACTGAGCTATTCCCG
>NZ_JBGDOX010000008.1:0-223929 GCF_046558195.1 Salmonella sp. 5800
AGCCACCGTTTCCAGTAGTTATCCCCCTCCATCAGGCAGTTTCCCAGACATTACTCACCCGTCCGCCACTCGTCAGCGAAGCAGCAAGCTGCTTCCTGTTACCGTTCGACTTGCATGTGTTAGGCCTGCCGCCAGCGTTCAATCTGAGCCATGATCAAACTCTTCAATTTAAAAGTTTGATGCTCAATGAATTAAACTTCGTAATGAATTACGTGTTCACTCTTGAGACTTGGTATTCATTTTTCGTCCGAGGACGTTAAGAATCCGTATCTTCGAGTGCCCACACAGATTGTCTGATAAATTGTTAAAGAGCAGGCGCGACGCGGCTTTCAGCTCACCGTCGCGAGGTGGCGTATATTACGCTTTCCTCTTTCAGAGTCAACCCTGAATTTCAGGATTTTTCTCTTCAATCGACTGGCTGTTTGTGTGAAGTGATTCACATCCGCCGTGTCGATGGAGGCGCATTATAGGGAGTCGGTTCAGGAAGACAAGCGGAAAAATGCATTTTTGTTTTAACCGCTCATCTTTTATCCATAACGCTTATTTTTGCTGCTTTTTTATCGCCGATGGCAGGTCGGCAAGGCTGTTTAACACCCAGTCCGCCGCGTTTTCTGCTTCTGCCGTGACCGGTTTGCCCGTACGCACCAGCACTTTTGTCCCGACATTTGCCGCCGCTGCCGCCTGCATATCTTCCAGCTTGTCTCCCACCATATAAGAAGCCGCCATATCGATATGCAGGAAATCACGCGCCGAGATAAGCATTCCTGGATGCGGCTTGCGGCAATCACATACCTGGCGGAACTCTTCTATACTGCCCTGCGGATGGTGAGGACAATAATAGATGCCGTCCAAATCGACATCGCGATCCGCCAACGACCAGTCCATCCATTCGGTTAAGGTTTCAAACTGCGCCTCAGTGAATTTGCCGCGCGCGATTCCGGACTGGTTCGTCACCACCACAAGCGCATAGCCCATTTTTTTTAGCTCGCGCATCGCGTCAATAACACCGTCTATAAACTCAAATGCATCGATTTCATGTACGTAGCCGTGATCCACATTAATGGTGCCGTCACGGTCGAGAAAAATTGCGGGTACAGACTTTGCCACCTTTTATAGCTCCTGAGTAAAGCAAGTGCCGCTAGTATCGCATGTTTCAGCAGGCAAGAAAGTGCTCATCGTATAAAGCCTGATTGATTTAGACGTCTGGATGCCTTAACATCCATTCTGTTGACGGCGTTGACCGTATTAGACAGACGAAAATGCCACGGCTAACTTAATTACGATAATAAATAACCAATGATTAAACTTTCGAATATTACCAAAGTGTTCCATCAGGGGACTCGCACCATTCAGGCGCTGAACAATGTCAGCCTGCATGTCCCTGCCGGACAAATTTACGGCGTCATCGGCGCATCCGGCGCCGGTAAAAGTACGCTTATCCGCTGCGTTAACTTACTTGAACGCCCAACCGAAGGTAGCGTTCAGGTCGGCGGTCAGGAGCTGACAACGCTTTCAGAGTCTGAGTTGACCAAAGCTCGCCGTCAAATCGGCATGATTTTCCAACATTTTAACCTGCTTTCTTCCCGTACCGTGTTTGGCAACGTCGCGCTGCCGCTGGAACTGGATAACACACCAAAGGAAGAGATCAAACGCCGTGTCACAGAGCTGCTGGATTTAGTCGGTCTTGGCGACAAGCACGACAGCTATCCGGCAAATCTTTCCGGCGGTCAGAAACAGCGTGTCGCGATTGCCCGCGCGTTAGCCAGTAATCCAAAAGTGTTGCTGTGCGATGAAGCCACCAGCGCGCTTGATCCCGCGACGACCCGTTCGATTCTGGAATTGCTGAAAGATATCAACCGTCGTCTGGGGTTGACGATTCTGCTTATCACTCATGAAATGGATGTCGTAAAACGTATCTGCGACTGCGTTGCCGTCATCAGTAATGGCGAGCTTATTGAGCAGGATACGGTCAGCGAAGTCTTCTCGCATCCTAAAACGCCGCTGGCGCAGAAGTTTATTCAGTCCACTCTGCATCTGGACATTCCGGAAGATTACCAGGCGCGTTTGAAAGCGTCGCCGGAAACTGACAGCGTGCCGATGCTGCGCATGGAGTTCACCGGGCAGTCTGTGGATGCCCCGCTGCTTTCTGAAACCGCGCGTCGTTTCAACGTGAACAATAATATTATCAGCGCGCAGATGGATTACGCGGGCGGTGTGAAGTTCGGCATTATGCTAACGGAAATGCACGGCACACAAGAAGAGACGCAAGCCGCAATTGCCTGGCTGCAGGATCACCATGTGAAAGTAGAGGTACTGGGTTATGTCTGAGGCAATGATGTGGTTACTGGTTCGTGGCGTCTGGGAAACGCTGGCGATGACCTTTGTCTCCGGTTTCTTCGGTTTCGTGATTGGCCTGCCGGTTGGCGTATTGCTGTATGTTACGCGCCCGGGGCAGATTATGGAGAACGCCAGGCTGTATCGCTCCCTCTCTGCGGTGGTCAATATTTTCCGCTCGATTCCCTTTATCATCCTGCTGGTGTGGATGATTCCTTTTACCCGAATAATTGTCGGCACCTCCATTGGTTTGCAGGCTGCAATTGTACCGCTGACCGTCGGCGCCGCGCCTTTTATCGCCCGTATGGTGGAAAATGCGTTGTTAGAGATCCCTGCCGGGCTGATTGAAGCCTCGCGAGCGATGGGCGCCACGCCGCTGCAAATTGTACGTAAAATCCTTTTACCGGAAGCGCTGCCTGGTCTGGTAAATGCGGCAACCATTACACTGATCACCCTGGTCGGTTACTCCGCAATGGGCGGCGCCGTCGGCGCAGGCGGCCTCGGTCAAATCGGCTATCAGTACGGTTATATTGGATACAATGCTACCGTGATGAATACGGTGCTGGTATTACTTGTCGTTCTGGTTTATTTAATTCAGTTATCCGGCGATCGCATCGTCAGGGCTGTCACGCATAAGTAACGTTAAACACAACACAAATACTCATTAAGGAAATAAGCATGGCGTTCAAATTCAAAACCTTTGCGGCAGTGGGTGCTCTGATTGGTTCTCTGGCACTTGCGGGTTGCGGTCAGGATGAAAAAGATCCAAATCATATTAAAGTCGGCGTAATCGTTGGCGCAGAGCAGCAAGTTGCCGAAGTCGCGCAGAAAGTCGCGAAAGAAAAATACGGCCTGGACGTGGAATTGGTGACCTTTAATGATTATGTTCTGCCTAATGAAGCGCTGAGCAAAGGCGATATCGATGCCAATGCCTTCCAGCACAAACCGTATCTGGATCAGCAAATCAAAGATCGCGGCTACAAACTGGTTTCTGTTGGTAAGACTTTTGTCTATCCCATTGCAGGATATTCCAAAAAAATCAAATCTCTGGATGAGCTCAAGGACGGTTCCCAGGTCGCCGTGCCTAACGACCCGACCAACCTTGGTCGTTCCCTGCTGCTGCTGCAAAAAGTAGGGCTGATTAAACTGAAAGACGGCGTCGGTCTGCTTCCTACCTCGCTGGATATCGTGGAAAACCCGAAAAATCTGAAAATTGTTGAGCTGGAAGCGCCGCAGTTGCCGCGTTCGCTGGATGACGCGCAGATCGCGTTAGCGGTCATTAATACGACTTACGCCAGCCAGATTGGCCTGACGCCAGCGAAAGACGGTATCTTCGTTGAAGATAAAGATTCTCCGTACGTTAACCTGATCGTGACGCGTGAAGATAACAAAGACGCCGAGAATGTGAAAAAATTCGTTCAGGCTTACCAGTCTGATGAAGTATACGAAGCCGCAAATAAAGTTTTTAATGGCGGCGCGGTGAAAGGCTGGTAAGTTTTAGGCTGATTCCACAATCTGTAATATTATTCAGGACGGGCTATTGCCCGTCTTGTCATTTATGCAAGCTCCTGATTCAATATCTGGCAATTAGAACATTCATTGAGGAAATATTATGCGTGCTTTACCGATCTGTTTATTGGCACTCATGCTGGGCGGTTGTTCCATGCTAAGCAGATCCCCTGTTGAACCCGTTCAAAGCACCGCAACCCCGCCAAAAGCGGAGCCGGAGAAACCTAAAGCGCCGCGTGCCGCTCCCGTCAGGATTTACACCAATGCTGAAGACTTAGTCGGCAAACCTTTCCGCGATCTTGGCGAGGTTAGCGGCGAATCCTGCCAGGCAACAAATCAAGACTCTCCGCCTAACATTCCAACTGCGCGCAAGCGTATGCAGATTAATGCATCTAAAATGAAAGCCAACGCCGTCCTGCTGCACAGCTGTGAAATTACCAGCGGCACGCCAGGCTGCTACCGTCAGGCGGTTTGTATCGGGTCCGCCCTGAATATTTCGGCGAAATGAGCAGCTTTCAGTTTGAACAAATCGGCGTTATTCGCTCCCCCTATAAAGAAAAATTCGCCGTTCCGCGCCAGCCTGGTCTGGTCAAAAGCGCCTGCGGCGAACTGCATCTGATAGCGCCTTACAACCAGGCCGATGCCGTTCGCGGCCTGGAAGCGTTCAGCCATTTGTGGGTGCTTTTCGTTTTTCATCAGACGATGGACGGCGGCTGGCGGCCGACAGTTCGTCCGCCCCGTCTTGGCGGTAACGCCAGAATGGGCGTTTTTGCCACGCGCTCCACGTTCCGCCCCAATCCGATTGGCATGTCGCTCGTTGCGCTAAAAGGTATCGAGTGCCGGAAAGAGAGCGTAATTCTGAAATTAGGCAGTCTGGATCTGGTGGATGGCACGCCGGTGGTGGATATCAAACCGTATTTACCGTTTGCCGAGGCCTTACCGGACGCCGCCGCCAGCTATGCGCAACAGGCGCCGATAGCTGAAATGCCCGTGAGTTTTACCGCTGAGGTGGCTCAACAGCTTACGACGCTGGAAAGGCGTTATCCGCAGCTACGGACATTTATTTGCGATGTGCTGGCGCAAGATCCTCGCCCGGCTTATCGTAAGGGTGAAGAGACGGGCAAAACCTATGCCGTCTGGCTGCATGATTTTAACGTGCGCTGGCGTGTGGTTAACTCGGGATTTGAAGTGTTTGCGCTGGAACCACGGTAATTTCACGCCCTTCTCTTTTGACATCTCTTGCACGCTGGTAAACTAAATCACTTTTTTTGTATCAGGCTCACATTGAGCCTGTTCGATCGTTCAACTGGAACCGTAACAACATGCGTACTAGCCAATACCTGCTCTCCACTCTGAAGGAGACACCTGCCGACGCCGAGGTTATCAGCCACCAGCTGATGCTGCGCGCCGGGATGATCCGCAAGCTCGCCTCCGGGTTATATACCTGGCTGCCGACCGGCCTGCGCGTCCTGAAAAAAGTCGAAAACATCGTGCGTGAAGAGATGAACAACGCCGGTGCTATCGAGGTGTCGATGCCAGTCGTTCAGCCAGCCGACCTGTGGCAAGAGAGTGGTCGTTGGGAACAGTACGGTCCGGAACTGCTGCGTTTTGTCGACCGTGGCGAGCGTCCGTTCGTACTCGGCCCGACCCACGAAGAAGTTATCACCGATCTGGTGCGTAATGAACTCAGCTCTTATAAGCAGTTGCCGCTGAACTTCTTCCAAATCCAGACCAAATTCCGTGATGAAGTGCGTCCGCGCTTTGGCGTGATGCGTTCGCGCGAATTCCTGATGAAAGATGCTTACTCTTTCCACACCTCTCAGGAGTCGTTGCAGGAAACCTATGACGCCATGTACGCCGCGTATAGCCGTATCTTCAGCCGTATGGGGCTGGATTTCCGCGCGGTACAGGCCGATACCGGTTCTATCGGCGGCAACGCCTCGCATGAATTCCAGGTACTGGCGCAAAGCGGCGAAGACGATATCGTTTTCTCTGATGTTTCTGATTACGCGGCTAACATTGAACTGGCAGAAGCTATCGCGCCGCAAACGCCGCGCGCAGCGGCGACGCAGGAAATGACTCTGGTCGATACGCCAAATGCCAAAACCATCGCGGAGCTGGTGGAACAATTCAACCTGCCAATTGAAAAAACGGTAAAAACGCTGCTGGTGAAAGCGGTGAAAGACAGCAAGTCTCCGCTGGTGGCTCTGCTGGTTCGCGGCGATCATGAACTGAATGAAGTTAAAGCGGAAAAACTGCCGCAGGTTGCCAGCCCGCTGACCTTCGCTACCGAAGAAGAGATTCGCGCCGTGATTAATGCCGGCCCTGGCTCCCTCGGCCCGGTCAATATGCCGATTCCGGTCATCATCGATCGTACCGTTGCCGCCATGAGCGATTTTGCCGCTGGCGCCAACATCGACGGTAAACACTACTTTGGTATTAACTGGGATCGCGATGTGGCGACGCCTGTTGTTGCCGACATCCGTAACGTAGTCGCCGGCGATCCGAGTCCGGATGGTCAGGGAACGTTGCTTATCAAACGCGGTATCGAAGTGGGTCACATCTTCCAGTTAGGTACCAAGTACTCAGAAGCGCTGAAAGCCTCCGTTCAGGGTGAAGATGGCCGTAACCAGATCCTGACAATGGGCTGCTACGGTATCGGCGTAACACGTGTCGTTGCCGCGGCTATCGAGCAGAACTTTGACGAGCGCGGCATTGTATGGCCTGACGCCATTGCGCCTTTCCAGGTCGCTATTCTGCCGATGAATATGCACAAATCCTTCCGTGTGCAGGAGCTGGCGGAAAAGCTGTACAGCGAATTGCGCGCGCAGGGCATTGAAGTGCTGATGGACGACCGTAAAGAGCGCCCGGGCGTGATGTTTGCCGATATGGAGCTGATTGGTATTCCACATACTATCGTGATTGGCGATCGCAACCTGGATAACGACGATATTGAGTATAAATACCGTCGCAGCGGTGAAAAATCGCTGATTAAAACCGGCGATATCGTTGATTATCTGGTCAAGGCGATTAAAGGCTAAACGACATTTTGTTGGGGTTGCCCGGCGCCACCCGGCAAATATGTAAAGGCCTCGCACCTTGCGAGGCCTTTTATTAGTGAGTGCAATCTTTACCCGGCGCAAACTTCGCATTTTTATCGGCTATTAGCATTTTTACCGGCTCGCCCGTGTCCGGGTTCGCGGCAAACACAAAATGCCCTTCTACCGTCAGCAGCACCGGTTTTTCCGCTTCACCTTTCGCCGTCAGATAGCCGCGCTCAAGCTGGGCGTTACTGGCGACCGGCAGCCGTTTTCCGGTCGCACAATCGGTAAAGGTCGCCGCATCGGCCCTGTATATATACATACCACGCAGCGGCATTGGCGTTACCGGCAGGCTGGCGGTAACAGGCACAAGCGTATAATTAAGCTGCGAAGCCACCGGATTGCCTTCTCTGTCGAGCATCTCCAGCGCATTGCCTTTCGCGCGATAATACGATTTCTCGCCATTGCTGTCGGTTAACACCAGTTTATCCGCCGTCCGCGCCCAGGTACCGTATGACGCAAAAGAGGAAGGTTCTTCGCGCACGCCCTGATAGCGCTCGTTCATCACCCATGTGCCGTCTTTTTCCAGAAACAGTGACGTTTCAATACCTTCACAATCCGCACAGGGCAGCACGCCGCGCCAGCTTTGCTGCATGGGTTTTAATTCCGCCGCCTGCGCAGGTTGCAGGGCGTCAACTTCCGCACGGTTATTACACCCTATCAATGCAAATAGCGTACAGGCTGCCGCTACTGACAATATTGCTGTTCTCACCATAAAATCCTTATGAAATTGCTATTCCTGCCCGTCAATCCAGTGGACGACGAACTTTGCCGCGAAGCGCCTTTACAGAAGATTTTTGCGCCTTTGAGGACAAGCGGCGCTCTTTCGAGGCACGCGTCGGACGGGTTGCGCGACGGCTTTTCTGCTCCGCGGTTAATTCTTTTATGACGGCAACCAGCCTGGCGATAGCCGCTTCCCGGTTGAGCTCCTGGCTCCGGAACTCCTGCGCCTTAATGATAATGACGCCATCATCGCTTATCAGATGGTGGCTGGCCGTCAGCAAACGCTGTTTATAATACTCTGGCAGGCCAGAGGCCCGAATGTCAAAGCGCAAATGAATCGCGCTAGAGGTCTTATTTACATGCTGACCACCCGCGCCCTGCGCGCGAATGGCCGTAATTTCCAGCTCATTGTCGGCTATGGAGACCGTCCGGGAGATGGCAATCATGAGGGCTGTTGCCAGGCGGTTAGCTGTATTTCCAGATTATTCCGAGCATCAGAAAGCCAGATTGCGCCGTCCTGAATCGTCGCCTGTAGCGTCATGGTACGATCGGCAAATTCACTGAGCTGAGCCAGTTGCCCGTCATCCAGATACCAGACGGACAGGTTAGCGAACTGCGCGCACTTGCTGTGATGCTGCTGCCACCAGATTTGCGCCGCCCGGGAGTTATAAGCAAAGAGCGCGACGTCGCTCGCCTGAGTACAGGCTTTCTTAATACGGCGCTCATCCGGCAGCCCCAGCTCTATCCAGAGATCGATGCCCAGATGATCGTTGCGCAGCCAGGCCTCCGGTTCATCTTCCGCGCTGAGCCCGCGTGTAAACTGCAACCGTTCATCAGCATATTTTATCCATGCCAACAGGCGCAGCATCATGCGCTCCTGCGTTTCAGAAGGGTGACGCGCCAGCGTCAATGCCGCATCCAGAAACCGGTTGCGATCAAGGTCAGCCACATTGACGACGGCTTTATAAATTGTCGCTTTAAGCGCCATGAGAAAACTCCTTTCGAATCAGGCGCCCATTGTAGCGAAAACCGCGCTAAAAGGCTGTTAACGAATCTTTTACCCACTCGCGTCAGGCGCTGATATTGCGCAAATGAGTATGGTATAGTCACCTTGCTAAACAAGATTTAACTTCGTAGGCTTAGACTTGCATCCACGGTTAAGTCAGAATGCTGACAGGAGGGCATGTGGAAAAATATTGTGAGTTAGTACGCAAGCGGTATGCGGAAATCGCCAGCGGAGACTTAGGGTATGTCCCGGATGCGCTGGGTTGTGTATTGAAAGTGCTTAATGAAGTGGCGGCAGATAGCGCCCTTTCAGAGTCGGTCAGGGAAAAGGCAGCTTATGCTGCCGCGAACTTACTGGTGAGCGATTATGTCAATGAATGAAACGTATCAACCCATTAATTGCGATGACTACGATAGTCTTGAGCTTGCCTGCATGCATCATTTAATACTGACGCTAACGTTAAAAGATGGCGAGGTTTTGCAGGCAAAAGCGAACGATTTGATCTTACGTAAAAATGTAGAATATCTGCTTGCCGAGGTTTCCGGCGAGTCTTGTGAGCTTCGTCTCGATAAAATCGCCAGTTTCAGCCACCCGGAAATTGGTACCGTGGTAGTTAGCGAATCCTGAGTATTTTGTTGCCGGATGGTGGTGCAAGCACCTTATCCGGCCTACGTTCCATGCGATACGTAGGCCTGATAAGCGCAGCGCCATCAGGCATGCCAAACCAGACTCACCCCTTCTTTATCTTCTGCTGCTCCCTCACGCGTCACAAAAACACCCGCAGCCGCAATCAGCGTTTCGCCGTAAAACAACAGCGGCGTGGTGTCTCGTCGCCAGGGCGGGATCCCCTGCTCCTGCCAGATTTTCTTTAATTTACGTCCACCGTTACGCCCGACAATATGTAACACGCCTGGCGCTTTAAAACGAATGCTGACGGATTCTTCCTCTCGCGGTCGGCGCAGTTCGCCGCCAGGAACGAGCTGTACCGTCCCTAAGCCGGCAGGCAGCGCCAGCGGTGTTTGCCAGACGGGCCAGGCGACCGTCGTTTCGTGTTGTCCGGCCACGGATTTAATCCACCACAGTTGCGACTGATAACGGCGAATCTCGCGATCGCCAAAACGTAAACAGGGAGAGGCATCGTCGCGCGCCAGCGCCACCTCCTGCCAGATACGTTCCAGCGCGTCGCGAGAGGGCATCGGCGCATTACGCATCGCCAGCCAGCGACGCAAAATCGCCGCCCGCCGTACATCGCTCATCGACATTAATGGAGAGAGCCGCAATGTTCCCTCCGCCGTGATACAGTCCGTAAGATCGCTGGCCAGAAGCTCGTCCAGCAGCCTTTCTTGCTCGGCGCAGAGCGTCGCGCTACGGGCTACCGCCGCAGGAAAATGCGGCCAGCGCTGCTGCAAGAGCGGAAGCGCGCGCAGGCGTAAAAAATTGCGATCGTAGGCGTCATCCTGATTGCTTTCATCTTCAATCCAGCATAAGCCATGACGCACAGCCCACTGTTCCAGCGTCTTCCGCGTTTCTCTCAACAGCGGGCGAAGAAGTAGAGTTCCGGCAAAAGGCGAGCATTCTCCCATCGCGGAAAGTCCGGCCGGACCGCTGCCGCGCTTTAACGCCAGCAGGAACGTTTCACACTGATCGTCAAGGTGCTGCGCGGTTGCCAGCACTTCGCCAGGCAATAGCGTCTGTGCGAACGCCCGGTAGCGCGCTTCACGCGCATGGGCCTCGATACCCAGGCCATTATCCGCCAGCGTCACCCGCTCCACTACCAGCGGAACCTGCCAGCGTTCGCATACGGTTTCGCAATGCCGCACCCAGCTATCAGCATGAGGGCTTAAACCGTGATGAATATGGATAGCACGCAGCGTGACGTCAGGATGGCGTTCTCGCCACAACACCAGTTGATGCAGAAGCACCGTAGAATCCAGGCCACCGCTAAAGGCAGCCAGAATACGGCGAGAAGAGAGTAACGAGGTATTCAACGTGAGAGTGGTCATGATCCATGCTTATAGTGACTTAGCCCGGCAACGTTACCTGGCGAGCGTCTTAATGACAAGCCTTACTGCTCATACAGCTCAAGCGGTAAACCGTCCGGATCGTTGAAAAAAGTAAAGCGCTTCCCGGTATACGGATCGATGCGTATCGGTTCGCACTTAACCTGATGCTTTTCCAGATGCGCAACGGCGTTTTCCACATTTTCCACGCTGAAAGCCAGATGGCGCAGGCCGCAGGCTTCAGGTCGGCTTGGACGCGCCGGAGGGAAGGGAAAAGAGAAAAGCTCAATCACATACTGCCCGTTTAGTGCCAAATCGCCCTTCCACGAGTCACGCTCTTCCCGCCAGACTTCGCTTAGCAGATCGAACCCCAGAATATCGCAATAAAACGCCTTGCTCACCGCATAGTCTGTCGCAATGATCGCGATGTGATGAACCTGTTTTAATCCCAGCATAGCGTCTCCTTTATTGATTATCAGTACGTTACTCGTCACATTCCCGTCAGGCAAGCTAACAGGCGTGTTTTAAGACTCGTACCTGGTACACCCCGTCTTCATTCCGTTTCGCACCGTGAATATCCGTTTCAAAACCGGGATAATGCTGGCCAATCGAGCAGAGCATCAGCAGAAAATCGAGCACGGCCCGACTCTGTTGCGTGATCCTCTCGCCGGGCATCAACAGCGGAACGCCTGGCGGATAAGGCAGGATCATATTCGCGGAAACGCGCCCTGGCAGTTGATCGAGCGCCACGGTTTCCACCTCGCCTTTGATCTGACGCTGCCAGGCCTGGTGCGGGGTCATAATCATCTCCGGTAAAACCTCGAACGCCCGCAGCATCAGCCCCGGAAGATCGTGCTGGCGGATCAGTTTATGGATCCCCTGCGCCAGATCCTG
Organism: Salmonella sp. 5800; assembly: GCF_046558195.1. Lineage (NCBI taxonomy): Bacteria > Pseudomonadati > Pseudomonadota > Gammaproteobacteria > Enterobacterales > Enterobacteriaceae > Salmonella > Salmonella sp. 5800. Next base: position 11,568 of record NZ_JBGDOX010000008.1, read on the forward strand.
AATGCGCATATTGCGATAAAAATCCGGATCTTCCGCATACAGATCCGGCAACATATTTTTGACGCGCAGGTTAAGATCGTAGGCCCGTTTAAATTCCGTCAGTCCGCGCAGCAGCCCCATCGCACGGGTCTTATCAATCCCTATGCTAAACAAAAACAGCAGATTATACGGCCCGGTTTTTTCCACCACCACGCCTCGCTCATCGAGGAACTTCGCCACCAGCGCGGCGGGTATCCCCTCTTCGCTCATGTTGCCCTGTTCATCCATCCCCGGCGTCAGGATTGTCACCTTAACCGGATCGAGGAACATATGATCGTCATCGGCATCGGCGAAGCCATGCCAGGTTTCTCCCGGCGTGACCGGCCAGCATTCGGCCTCATCAACCTCTTCCGGCTGCCAGATATCAAAGAACCAGCTATCGGACTCTTCACGTAGCCGCTGTACCTCTTTACGAAAATGGAGCGCCCGCTCCACCGAACGATTAATCAATCTTTTCCCTGGATTGCCGCGCAGCATCGCCGCTGCGGTCTCGATAGAGGCGACAATGGGATAGCTCGGCGATGTGGAAGTGTGCATCATAAACGCTTCGTTAAACGTCTCTTCGTCATATTCCCCTTTGATATGAATAAGCGACGCCTGCGAAAAAGCCGCCAGCATTTTATGGGTGGATTGCGTTTCGAAAATCACTTTTCCGGGCACCCGATCGCCGCTCATCCCGCTTTTCCCCTGGTAGATCGGATGGAAATGGGTATAGGGTACCCAGGCGGAATCAAAATGGATCGAGGGAACGTCCAGCATCTGCTTGATCCAGTTAGTGTTATACAGCAGACCATCGTAAGTCGAATTGGTGATAACCGCATGAACTGGCCATTGCGCCTGCGCGGTTTCCGCCACCTTACGCGCAATGCTGTCGCGGGTAAATTCACGCTTAGGAATACCGCCAAGAATACCGAGCGCATTGCGCGTCGGCTTCAACCAGAGAGGCACCACATCGCTCATCATCAGCAAATGCGCCAGCGATTTATGGCAATTACGATCAATAAGTAGCGTACTTCCCGCAGGCGCGGCATACATACCGACAATTTTATTCGAGGTCGACGTACCGTTCGTCACCATATAACTCTGCTCGGCGCCAAAAGTACGGGCGATATACTCTTCCGCTTCCAGATGCGGCCCGGTGTGATCCAGCAGCGATCCCAGTTCAGTCACCGAAATCGACACATCAGCTTTTAAGGTATTGCCGCCAAAAAAGTCATAAAACAGACAGCCTGGCGGGCTTTTCTGATACGCCGTTCCCGCCATATGACCCGGCGTACAAAAGGTATATTTTCCTTCTTTGGCGTAGGTAAACAGCGCTTTGGTAAATGGCGGCGTAATATTATCGAGATATTCGTTTGTATATTGATGAATGCGCGTCGCGATATCTTCAGCCAGCCCCAATGCATACTCAAAAAACCACAGCGCCATGCGCATATCGTGAACGCTAACGTCCAGCGTGGAGTTGGTATTGATAAAGGCGTAGAGAGGAAGGTATTCATTTAGCTGGTTGATTTCGCTACAAAGGTCGAGACTGTATTCATCCCAGTCAAAAATAACGCCGCAGATGCGCGGGTTATGTTCAATAAACTTCAACAAGTCAACGCTATTTTGCGGCCAGATAATTTGAAATCCCAGGGATTGTAATGCACGCTCAAGCTCCTTGATGGGTTCATCTTTATAATAAACCCCGTGCGGCCCCATAATGGCGATGATGTTCATGCTTTCTCCTGAAAAAACCTGAGATAAGCATAGTAACAATCCTGCCGATGCAAAGCACCGACAGGATTTATCTTATTACAATGCGTTCCATGCATCGGCCCAGGCAATCCCTACGCCGGGCTCATAGTAGGCAGGCGCAACATTACACCATGAGCCTTCCGGGAACGGTTTGCACTGGTACAATGCGCCATTACTGTTGACGATGTCGCCCGGATTCCATTTCTGGCTGCTGCTCCAGGCAGGATAGCTGGTGGTCTTATCTTCGTCATCCGCAGCGGCGGCCTTCGCTTTCACATTCAGCGTATAAACCGCTGTACTGGAGAGCGTACCGTCGCTAACGGTCAGATTCACCACATACTGGGTGTTCTGAGTGACATCCGGCGCGTTGAAAATCACAACGGCTTTATCCTGGCCGCTCAGCGTTTTGCCATCCTGCGACATCCAGGTATAGGTGAGCTTGTCGCCATTCGCGTCGGTCGATCCTTCCGCGCTGAGTGAAACCGGGCTACCGGCTTCCACCGCCCCGACCGGCCCGGCAATGCGCGCGACTGGCGCCACGTTTTCATCCGTCACTGGCGCCGGAGTTGGCGTGACATCCGGTTCAGTGGTTCCGTTATCATCGACGACATTAACGTTGAAATAATGCTGTACACATTTCGTGTAGTCGCCCTCTTTAAAGGCGGTATACGGCGTCTGATATCCCACTAACTGGCAGGAATAGGTTTTACCGTCCGCAGTATCGGCGCTCCAGCCCCAGTCTTGTTCCCAATAGATCGGTAACGCGCCAGCGCCGCCTTCATCGAACTGCTTCATCTTTTTACAGCCCAACACTTCGTCCGCCGGCACCGGCACTTTCAGGTAGTTGGCAAACTCTTTGTAGTAGGCGATACGGTTAAGCGACTGCGCATTCTCATCTGCGCCGCCGCACTCCACGCCGCCATTGATGATCTGAATGGTGACGCCGAAACCTGATACCAGGCCGTTTGCTTTATCGCGATCGTTTGGCTGCCAGGTACCGTCAATCACATGTAGCATAGACGGCTTCGGCGGCTGCGGATACACAAAGAAGAAGACGGCGCTCGCCAGGTTCATCCAGGTATCCGCCACCAGCTCGGGTTTATCCAGCAGAGGGCGAACGTCACCATACATCGCGTCAGAGAAAGGCCCATAGTTGTAGTTATAAGAAAGCTGTTTTGCCCCGCGACCAAAATAGCTGAGGAAATCGCCGTCCTTATCTTTACCGCACGGCCAGGTCTGGCCCTGCCATACATCCGGGTTACATTCGCCGTTGTAGCCGCCTTTCTGCCCTTCTGTCCAGCCGACTTCGCGCAGATAGACCAGCGCCTGACGCCATTCCGGAATGTCACGCCAGCTTTCGTGACCGCCCGTCTCTTGGGCAAAATGCGCAAACATAGTAGCCAGGGTTTTACGGCAGATAGCGTCGCTATCGCGTCCATCGGTGTAGGTACCACAAACCGCCGGGAATTTACCTATCGCTTTCAGGAAGTTAGAGTAAGTATATTCCGGCGCGCGCATCGGGAACAGATAATCCCAGTCGGCCTCTTTCAGAATACTTTCAACGCGTTTTACGTTTGCCGGGTTAGCGGCGCGCCCCGGTTCGATTTGTTCGACCGCGCTGTTATCCAACGTCTGGATAGAGGATTTCACTGCCTCCATTAACGGAAAATCCGTCAGCGCTTTCTCTTTCGCCGCCAGATCGCTGGCGTTAATGGTCATTGGTTCACTACTGCTAAGCAGCGGCGCGGCCTGCGCACCGGATAAGCTCAACATGATTCCTGCCGCCACGGCGCTGAGCGCCAGTGTTTTTTGCAATCCCATAATTTTCTCCTTGAAGGGTAGTTCACTGCCTGCCCTGGCCACACGCCTGGCAGTTGATACAGTGTCAGGGAGAACATGCCGTTGCGTTTAATCACATCAACTCATCGGCGTCTCATTTTTCCTCGTCCAAAAAAAAGAGGCCGGATTATCCGGCCTCCTGGGAAAAATGAGGTAAATGATTAGGCGTAACCGTAGCTCATCAAACGCTGGTAACGACGGTTTTTTAAATCATCGGTGCTTAACACATCGAGATCGGCTAAATCTTCCAGCAGCTGCGCTTTTAGCGACGCCGCCATCGCTTCCGGATTACGGTGCGCGCCGCCCAGCGGCTCCGGAATGATGGAATCGATTAGCTTCAGCTCTTTCAGACGCGGCGCGATGATGCCCATCGCTTCAGCAGCCAATGGCGCTTTGTCGGCGCTCTTCCACAAAATAGAGGCGCAACCTTCCGGGGAGATAACGGAATAGGTGCTGTATTGCAGCATATTCACTTTATCACCCACGCCAATCGCCAATGCGCCGCCGGAGCCGCCTTCGCCAATCACGGTGCAGATGACCGGTACGTTCAGACGAGACATCTCACGCAGGTTGCGGGCGATAGCTTCAGACTGACCACGCTCTTCCGCGCCCACGCCAGGGTAAGCGCCCGGGGTGTCGATGAAGGTGATAATCGGCATGTTGAAGCGTTCAGCCATTTCCATCAGGCGCAGCGCTTTGCGGTAGCCTTCCGGCGCTGGCATGCCAAAGTTACGACGAATTTTTTCTTTGGTTTCACGACCCTTCTGATGACCAATGATCATCACCGGTCGCCCTTCCAGACGCGCGATACCGCCGACGATGGCTTTGTCATCAGCATAGGCGCGATCGCCCGCCAGCTCATCAAACTCATCAAACGCCAGACGGACATAATCCAGGGTGTACGGACGCTGCGGATGGCGCGCCAGTTGGGCTACCTGCCATGCGCCGAGATCGGCGAAGATTTTGCGCGTCAGTTCTACGCTTTTTTCGCGCAGGCGATGGACTTCTTCATCGATATTAATATCCAGTTTCTCATCCTGGCGGCTTACCGCAGTCAGAGAATCGATTTTCGCTTCCAGCTCTGCTATCGGCTGTTCAAAATCAAGGAAATTCAGACTCATAGTATTCCTGTATTAGTCAAACTCCAGTTCCACCTGCTCCGAACCAATGAGGCCACGCAGATCGTTAAGTAAACGATCGCTCGGAGAGACACGCCACGTTGCGCCAAAACGCAGTCGCGCACGCGCATCCGCCCTCTGATAGTAGAGATGTACTGGAATGGTCCCCGAGCGGTGGGGTTCCAGAGACTGACGGAGTCGGTTTAAAAGCTGGTCATCAATTTGCCTGTCCGTCAGCGAGATAGCAAGCCCGCGAGCGTATTTTTCGCGAGCTTCGTCAATATCCATCACTTCGCGGGCGGTCATTTTAAGCCCCCCGCTGAAGTCATCAAAGCTGACCTGTCCGCTGACGATAAGTATGCGGTCTTTTTCCAGCAACTGCTGGTATTTATCCAGCGCGTCGGTAAATAACATCACTTCCAGACGCCCGGAACGGTCATCCAGCGTACAGATGCCGATACGATTGCCGCGCTTGGTGACCATAACCCTTGCGGCAATCACGAGCCCCGCAGCCGTGGTGACTTTACCACGTTCTGTCGGATGCATGTCTTTGAGCCTTACCCCGCCGACATAGCGCTCAATTTCTTTTAAATACTGATTGATGGGGTGGCCCGTCAGGTACAGCCCCAACGTTTCACGTTCCCCATCTAACACCACCTGCTCCGGCCACGGCTGGCAGCTGGCATAGGATTGCTCGATTTGCTCCGGCTCTTCCGCCAGTACGCCGAACATATCCGCCTGACCGATAGCTTCCGCTTTGGCGTGCTGGTCGGCGGCTTTCAGCGCATCGCCCAATGAGTTCATCAGCGCGGCGCGGTGCGGCCCCAGGCGGTCGAACGCCCCGGACATGATCAGCTTTTCCAGCACCCGGCGGTTGAGCTTTTTCGTGTCGGTCCGCGCGCACAGATCAAACAGTTCGCGGAAATAGCCGCCCTGATTACGCGCGTCGATGATCGCTTCGATCGGCCCTTCGCCGACGCCTTTGATCGCGCCGATGCCGTAGACGATCTCGCCCTCATCGTTAACGTGGAAATGGTACAATCCGGAGTTAATATCCGGCGGCAGAATTTTTAGTCCCATCCGCCAGCACTCGTCCACCAGGCCGACGACCTTCTCGGTGTTGTCCATATCGGCAGTCATCACCGCCGCCATAAATTCAGCCGGATAGTGCGCCTTTAGCCATAGCGTCTGATAAGAAACCAGCGCATAAGCGGCGGAGTGCGATTTGTTAAACCCGTAACCGGCGAATTTCTCCACCAGGTCAAAGATTTTCATCGCCAGTTCGCCGTCGATACCGTTCTTTTTCGCGCCCTCTTCAAAAACGGAACGCTGTTTGGCCATCTCTTCCGGCTTTTTCTTACCCATCGCACGACGCAGCATATCCGCGCCGCCGAGAGTATACCCGGAAAGTACCTGGGCAATCTGCATCACCTGTTCCTGATACAGAATGATGCCGTAGGTCGGCTCCAGTACCGGCTTCAGGCTTTCATGCTGCCACTGAACGTCCGGGTAAGAGAGTTCTTCACGACCGTGCTTACGGTCGATAAAGTTATCTACCATCCCGGACTGCAACGGACCGGGACGGAACAGGGCCACCAGCGCGATCATATCTTCAAAGCAGTCCGGCTGCAGACGCTTGATCAGGTCTTTCATACCGCGCGATTCAAGCTGGAAGACCGCCGTGGTTTCCGAGCGCTGCAGCATGTCGAAGCTTTTTTTATCGTCCAGCGGAATGGCGGCGATATCCAGCGGCGGCTCGCCGTTTTTCTCGCGCCGCTTGTTGATCATCTCCAGCGCCCAGTTGATGATAGTCAACGTACGCAAACCGAGGAAGTCGAACTTCACCAGTCCGGCATATTCCACGTCGCTTTTATCAAACTGGGTAACCGGATGCTTGCCCTCTTCATCGCAGTACAGCGGCGCAAAGTCGGTAATTTTGGTCGGCGCGATGACCACGCCACCAGCGTGTTTACCGGCGTTACGCGTGACACCTTCAAGCTTACGCGCCATATCGATCAGCGCTCTGACCTCTTCGTCCGCCTCGTAAATTTCCGGCAGTTGCGGTTCCGCTTCAAAGGCTTTTGCCAGCGTCATGCCCGGATCGGGCGGCACCAGCTTCGAGATACGATCGACAAAACCGTACGGATGCCCCAGCACGCGGCCCACATCGCGGATAACGGCTTTCGCCGCCATCGTACCGAAGGTGATAATTTGCGATACCGCATCACGCCCGTACATGTCTGCGACGTGCTCAATAACCTGGTCGCGTTTCTCCATACAGAAGTCAACGTCGAAGTCAGGCATCGAGACACGTTCCGGGTTCAGGAAACGTTCGAACAGCAGGTCAAATTCCAGCGGATCAAGGTCGGTAATTTTCAGCGCGTAGGCCACCAGCGAACCGGCCCCGGAACCACGTCCCGGCCCTACCGGCACGCCGTTATCTTTTGACCACTGGATAAACTCCATCACGATGAGGAAGTAGCCAGGGAACCCCATCTGGTTGATAACCTGTAGTTCAATATCCAGACGCTCGTCATATTCCGGGCGACGCTTTTTGCGCTCTTCTTCGTCCGGAAACAGGAAAGCCAGACGCTCTTCCAGCCCCTCTTTCGATTTTTTGACCAGATAATCTTCGGTGGTCATATCGCCGGTCGGGAACTGCGGCAGGAAATATTCACCCAGACGCACCGTTACGTTGCAGCGTTTGGCAATCTCCACCGTATTTTCCAGCGCCTCCGGAATATCGGCGAACAGCTCGCACATCTCATCGATGCTGCGCATATATTGCTGCGGCGAGTAATTGCGCGGACGCTTAGGATCGTCAAGGGTGAAACCGTCGTGGATCGCGACACGAATTTCATGGGCGTCAAAATCATCGCTTTCAAGAAAACGGACATCGTTTGTCGCGACAACCGGCAAACCACGTGCCTCAGCCAGTTCAACCGCAGCATGAAGATAGGTCTCTTCATCCTGTCTGCCGGTACGGATCAGTTCCAGGAAGTAGCGATCGGGAAAATGCGCTTCATAGAAAGCAACGCACTCCTCCACCAGCGCCTGGTTGCCGCGTAGCAGACAGCGGCCTACGTCGCCCATGCGCCCGCCGGAAAGCAGGATCAAACCTTCTTTAAGCTCTACCAGCCAGTCGCGCTCGATAATCGGGCCTGCCGCGCCGTAGCCGCGCTGATACGCTTTCGAGATCAGCAACGTCAGGTTCTGGTATCCCGTATTATTCGCCGCCAGTACCGTCAGATGAGTCAGCTCATCTCCCAGCAGTTCGTTGTGAACGTTAAAGTCCGCCCCGACGATGGGTTTAATGCCCGCGCCATGACCCGCTCCGTAGAACTTCACCAGACCGCAGAGGTTGGTAAAATCGGTGATCGCCAGCGCAGGCATACCTAATGAGGCCGCCTTTTTCACCAGCGGCCCGGTCTTCGCCAGCCCATCGATCATAGAGTAGTCGCTGTGCACCCGCAGGTGAACGAAACGTGGTTCAGACATCTTCAGATTTCTCGATACAAGAATCAGGACACAAGTCCCAGAGCGCGTTTAACAGGCGCAAAACTGCGTCGGTGGTGCGCCGTCGCGCCATACTGTGCCAACTTTTCCAGATGAAAAGCGGTTGGATAGCCTTTGTGCTGCGCAAAGCCATACTGAGGAAAAACGATATCCAGCGCCGCCATTTCTGCATCGCGGGTGACTTTCGCCAGAATAGACGCCGCGCTAATCTCCGCCACGCGGCTGTCGCCTTTCACCACGGCCATTGACGGCACAGGCAGTTCCGGACAGCGATTGCCGTCGATCAGCACATATTCTGGCGCAATATGCAGACCAGCGACAGCGCGCTGCATAGCGAGCATTGTGGCGTGCAAAATATTCAGCTCATCAATTTCATGCGCTTCTGCGCGTCCCAGACTCCAGCTTAACGCCTTTTCTTTAATCTCGTCATACAATGACAGACGACGCTTTTCAGACAATTTTTTGGAATCATTCAGACCGACGATCGGACGAGCCGGATCGAGGATCACGGCGGCGGTCACTACGGCGCCCACCAGCGGGCCACGGCCCACTTCATCCACACCCGCCACTAAATGGGTGTGTGGATAAACAAATTCGATCATTGTGCTAACTCCAGGACGGCATCTGCCGCCTGCTCATCGGCATTACAGCGGATCTTCTGATGCAGTTCACGGAAGGTGTCGTGCATCGCATGGCTGGTTTTACCGTTCGCCAGTAGCGGCAACAGCGCTTCGGCGAGTTTTTGCGGTTCGCACTCTTCCTGCAACAGCTCTTTGACTAATTCTCTTCCCGCCAGCAGGTTAGGCAAAGACACATACTCCGTTTTCACCAGACGTTTCGCCAGCCAGAAAGTGAAGGGCTTCATACGATATCCCACGACCATCGGACATTTTGCCAGCATACACTCCAGTGCCGCCGTACCCGAGGCCAGCAGAGCCGCGTCGCTGGCGATCATCGCCTCGCGCGCCATGCCGTCCAGCAAATGAACGGCGAGATCCGGCGCAACCTCCGCTTTAATTTTTTCAAACTGCTCGCGGCGTTTCGCGTTCACCAGCGGCACTACCACTTCCAGATCGGGATAGCGCTGTCGCAGCAATTGTGCGGTTTTCAGGAAGTCGGCGCTGAGCATTTCCACTTCCGCGCCACGGCTGCCTGGCAGTAGCGCCAGACAATGGGCGTCATGCGGGATACCCAGCACGTCGCGCGCCGCATTTTTATCCGGGTCCAGCGGCATGGCATCCGCCATGGTGTGACCGATAAAGCGGCACGGGACGTTAAATTTATCGTAAAACGCTTTTTCGAAAGGCAGAAAAGCCAACACCATATGGGTGGATCTGCCTATTTTGAAAACGCGTTTCTGTCGCCAGGCCCAAACAGACGGGCTGACATAATGAATGGTCTTAATCCCTTGTTTTTTCAGATTACCTTCGAGGGTAATGTTGAAATCAGGGGCATCAATCCCGACAAAGACATCGGGCTTGAGTTCGGTAAAACGACGGGTCAGATCGGCGCGGATATGCAACAAACGGCGTAAACGACCGAGCACTTCAACAATGCCCATGACCGCCAGCTCTTCCATTTCGTACCAGGCTTCACACCCTTCGGCCTGCATACGCGGCCCCGCAACGCCCACAAAGCGGGCGTTGGGTACGCGCGCTTTCAGCGCACGAATTAAGCCTGCGCCAAGAATATCGCCGGACGTTTCACCGGCGACCAGGGCAATCGTTAAAGGACGCTGTGCCGCCATTAACGAATCGGACCGCGCGTTGAACGCTCAAAGAACTCGGTAAACGCCTTCACTTCCGGATGCTTTTCAGCAAGTTCAGCGATTTCCAGCTTCGCTTCGTCGAGCGTTTTACCACTGCGGTACAACAGTTTGTAGGCATTACGAATCGCCACCAGCCCTTCACGGCTAAAGCCGCGACGCTTCAGCCCTTCGATATTTACCCCGAACGGCGTCGCATGGTTACCCTGCGCAATCACATACGGAGGGACATCCTGCGCCACGCCGGAGCAGCCGCCGACCATCACATGCGCACCGATAATGCAGAATTGATGAACTGCCGTCATACCGCCGATGATCGCAAAATCATCGACTGATACGTGCCCCGCCAGCGTGGCGTTGTTGGCGAGGATACAGCGATTACCTACCGTACAATCATGTGCAACATGCGCATTGATCATCAGCAGGTTATCGCTACCCACCTTCGTCAACCCACCACCCTGCACTGTACCACGATGAATGGTGACGCTTTCGCGGATGCGGTTACGATCGCCAATTTCCACACGGGTCGGCTCACCCGCATATTTCAGATCCTGGTTCACTTCACCGATGGAGGCAAACTGATAAATCTCGTTGTCGCGGCCGATTTTGGTTTGACCATTCACGACCACATGAGACTTCAGTACGGTTCCCTCACCAATTTCGACCTGCGGCCCAACAATACAAAAGGGACCAATGTGGGCATTAGCGCCAATTACAGCGCCGTCTTCCACAATGGCGGTAGGATGAATAAAGGCGGATTTATCAATCACGAATCAGGCCTCCCGGCTACGAGCACACATCATGGTTGCTTCGCACACAACTTTACCGTCGACCAGCGCAACCCCTTTAAAGCGGGTCAGGCCACGGCGCGTTTTCTCGAAAGTGACTTCCATGATCATCTGATCGCCTGGCACCACCGGACGCTTAAAGCGCGCTTCATCAATACCCGCGAAATAATACAGTTCGCCAGGTTCCAGTTTACCAACGCTTTTAAACGCCAGAATACCGGTTGCCTGCGCCATCGCTTCCAGAATCAACACGCCTGGCAAAATCGGTTTGCCCGGGAAATGCCCCTGGAAAAACGGCTCGTTGACGGAGACATTTTTCACCGCACGCAGAAAACGACCTTCTTCAAAGTCCAGCACGCGATCGACCAGTAAAAACGGAAAACGGTGCGGCAGAAGCTCTAAAATCTCTTCAATCTGCAGAGTATGAGTGTTAGTAGTCAAAATACTCTTCCTGTCCAAATATACAAAAAGGCAATAATAACACGGCCTGCCGCAATCGTATGAATGTGACAGGCCGGAAAAGAATGGCAACTACAAGGCGGAACGTTAGTCTTGTTGATTAACCTTGCGCTCAATCGCTTTGAGACGCTTGCTCATATCATCAATGTTCATCACCAGTGCAGCAGTTTTACGCCATACTTTGTTGGGTTGCAGCGGAATGCCTGAGGAGTAGACGCCCGGTTCCGTGATGGGACGCATCACCATACCCATGCCAGTTACCGTGACTTTGTCGCATATTTCCATATGCCCATTGATCACGCTGGCGCCGCCAATCATGCAGTAACGGCCAATCTTCAGGCTACCCGCCATAATGACGCCACCGGCAACTGCCGTATTGTCGCCAATCACGACGTTATGTGCAATCTGGCACTGATTATCAATAATCACGCCATTGCCAATAACAGTATCATCCAACGCGCCACGGTCAATGGTGGTACAAGCGCCGATCTCGACACGATCGCCAATAATGACCCGGCCCAGTTGTGGGATCTTCACCCAGTTGCCACGATCGTTGGCGTAGCCAAAACCGTCCGCGCCGATCACCGTACTGGACTGGATCAGGCAATTCTCACCGATCTGAATGTCGTGGTAAATCGTTACGTTCGCCCACAAGCGTGAACCCGCCCCGATTTTGGTATTTTTTCCGACGAAACAGCCTGCGCCGATAACCACGTTATCGCCCAGTTGTACGCCAGATTCAATCACCGCATTCGCGCCGACTGAAACATTGCTACCCAGCGTTGCCGTCGCATCAATCACGGCGCTTGGCGCGATATTCTGCGCGGGCTGCGGCGTAGTATCTAAAATTTGCGCCATGCGCGCGTAGGTCAGGTAGGGATTTTTAACTACCAGCGCCGCGCTCTTAGCAAAAGGAAGATCGTCCTGCGTCATGACAACCGCAGAAGCCTGGCATAAACCTAAGTGTTCACGGTACTTAGGATTTACCATAAACGTAATGTGGCCTGTTGTTGCAGATTGCATGGACGCAACGCCGGTGATGACGATATCGCCATCACCGTGTAATTCTGCATCCAACTGTTCTGCTAAGTCAGCCAGTCGAATTGAAGGCATTACTTATTTAACCTGTTTCAGTACGTCAGCGGTGATGTCTTTCACATCGCTGCTGTTGTAAGCAACGGTGTTTGCGTCTACCACCAGATCGATACTCTGGTCGTTAGCCACTTTTTTCACTGCAGTCTGGATACGAGTCACCAGTTTGTTGCGTTCTTCGTTGGAACGACGAGCGCGATCTTTCTCAAAAGCCTGCGCTTTTTGCGCGAAAGTCTGGCGCTGAGACATCACGTCTTTTTCCAGCTTAGTACGATCGCTACCTGCTTTCATGGATTGCAGACGCTGCATTTTAGATTGCAGATCGGTTTCCATTTTTTGCAGTTCAGCCGCACGGCCTTTAAATTCGTTTTCCAGTGTATTGGATACACCCGTCTTCTGCGCAACCTGTTGGAACAGATTACCCATGTTGACGATTGCAATTTTGTCAGCAGCCTGTGCGGACGTTACCATCGCCAAACCAAGACCTGCAGCTAATAACCACTTTTTCACAATAAACTCCTTACCATCCCATTTGCACCCGAAGGTACAGCTCTTTGCGTGGCCTGGCGATCCCTGGGGGCATCGCCAAAAGTCATCGCTACACTACCAATGCATTCCTTTGCAGTGAACAATTACCAGGTTTTACCAATGTTAAACTGGAACTGCTCGGCTTTGTCTCCATCGTACTTTTTAAACGGCTGGGCGTAGGAGAAGACCAACGGCCCCAATGGGGACATCCATTGTAATGCGATACCCGCGGACATACGGATGTTGCTCGGATCGCTGTAGTCCGGATAACCAGAATACTGGCTGGAATCCCAGTTAGTATCCCAGACGGTCCCCATATCCCAGAAGAAAGAAGTACGGACCGAATTAGCATATTTCTCGCTGATAAACGGCGTCGGCGTGATAAATTCCAGGCTGGCGACCGCCATCGCGTTACCCCCTACCGCATCATCCGACTTACACATATCTTTTGCGCCGTCCTGCGTCGCGCAATCGTAGTCTTCATCAGCATCGTAATTTTTAGGGTTATAGGGATAATAGACCGCCTTAGGACCAATGGTATTGGACTGGAAGCCACGAACGGTACTGGAACCACCGGCATAGAAGTTCTCATAGAACGGCATTTCTTTACCGCCTAAACCATCGCCATAACCAAAGCGGGTACGGCCCAGAATGACCCACTTATGATCGTTATCGATCGGTACATAGGTCGCGGTATCCAACGTCGCTTTATAGTATTCGTTATCCGATCCCGGAATCGTCACCTTACCCGTCAGGTTGATACGCGTACCTTCCGTCGGGAAGTAACCACGGTCTAGTTTGTTGTAGGTCCAGCCGTAGTTAAAGGTGAAGTCATCAGTGCTAAAACTATTATCCTGATCATTAGTACTCGGATACTGACCCATTGATGCCAGATAACGCCACATTGCAACCTGCGGTTCCATATTGGACAGGGAGTTATGCACATACCCTAAACCAGCACGCAACGTGTTGTACTCGTTGATGGGGAAGCCAAGCGTCACATCCGTACCGTAACTCTTGTTGGTATAGTCGGATAGATCCGCATCGTCCGCCTGGAAGTCGTTATAGAAGATACGACCACCGAGGCTCACGCCGTCAACGGTAAAGTATGGGTTAGTAACGGACAGTTCGCTGTAGGTCTGGTAGTCGTTTTTGGTGCCGTTAATCCCCACGGAATAACCGGTACCTAACCAGTTGTCCTGCTGAACGCCGGCCTGGAAGCTCACGCCGCTTTCTGTACCGTAACCGATACCGAAGTTGAAGCTACCGGTATTACGCTCTTTCACCTTGTACACCACATCAACCTGATCCGGGCTACCCGGAACGCGCTGCGTGTCGGTGTCGACGGTTTCAAAGAAGCCGAGACGGTTCAGACGCTCTTTACCCTGGTCAACCAGGTCGCTGCCCAGCCACGCCCCTTCCATCTGGCGCATTTCACGGCGCAGAACGGAATCTTTTGAGGTATCGTTGCCTTCAAAGCGGATCTTACGCACGTAGAAACGGTTGCCCGCATCGACGTTCACGCGCAGTTTTACGGTTTTGTCAGCATCGTTAATTTCAGGCTGTGACTGCACGCGCGGATAGGCGTAACCATAGCGACCCAGAAGCTTTTTGATGTCATCTTCCATTTTGGTCACTTTGGTGCCGTTATAGAGCTCGCCCGGTTCAATTTTCGTCAGGTTCTCAATTTCAGCGGAATGTCCGGCCAGGTTACCGCTTACCTGAACCCCGGAAAGCTTGTACTGATCGCCTTCGGTGATATTGACGGTGATGTAGATCCCTTTCTTATCCGGCGTCAGACTCACTTGCGTGGAGTCAATATTGAAACGCGCGTAGCCGCGATCCAGATAGTAGCTGCGCAAGGTTTCAAGGTCGCCCGCCAGCTTCTGTTTCTGGTATTTACGATCGCCGACGACGTTCCACCACGGCACTTCGTCACGCAACTGGAAATGAGAAATGAGTTCTTCGGTGCTAAAGGCATGGTTACCGACGATGTTGATCTGTTGGATCTTCGCCGATACGCCCTCCTGGAACACCAGTTTAAGATCAACACGGTTGCGCGGCAGCGGCGTGACGACCGCCTTAACACTGGCGCTGTATTTACCTACGCTATAGTAAAAGTCTTCCAGACCTTTTTCGATATCAGACAGCGTGGTGCGATCCAGAGACTCGCCAACACGTACGCCAGACGCTTCGAGGTTTTGCTTGAGCATGTCATCTTTCACCGACTTGTTCCCGGAGAAAGTGATGCTGGCAATGGTCGGACGTTCTTTTACCTGAACCAGAAGGGTATTACCATCGCGCAGGACGCGGACGTCCTCAAAGTTGCCGGTGGCGAACAGAGCGCGAATGGTGTTACTGATATCTTCATCATTAACCGTGTCGCCTGTGCGCACCGGCATACTGAGGAGAGCCGCACCAACGGCGACTCGCTGCAGGCCTTCGAAATGAATGTCCTTCACTACGAACCCTTCAGCACCGTATACGGTGGCGCTGCTGAACAGCAGCGACGCTATGAGCAACTTTTTCATCGCCATCGTTATTATGCGTTCTTCCTAACTAACTCTCTTACAACCGAGAGAAATCATTGAAAAGTGCAAGCCCCATTAACAACACCAGCAAAATCGAGCCAATGCGATAACTAAAGTCTTGAACCCGCTCGGATACCGGCCCGCCCTTAAGCTTTTCAATCGCCAGGAACAGCAGATGACCCCCGTCAAGAACGGGCAGCGGAAACAGGTTAATTATCCCTAAGTTCACGCTGATTAGCGCAAGGAACATCAGGTAATAAATCACCCCGAACTCCGCTGACATCCCAGCCCCCTGAGCGATAGAAATCGGCCCACTGAGGTTGTTCAGTTTCACATCACCGGTTATCAATTTACCCAGCATACTGACCGTCAGCTTCATCAACTGCCACGTCTTATCCGTGGCTTCGAGGATGGCGCTAAAAGGCCCATACTGGCGTATAGTCTTGTACTCTTCCGGCAGAGGAATAATTTTAGGCACCACGCCTGCAAACCCTTCCGCCTTTCCGTTAACCGATTTCGTATCCGGCGTTAACGTCAACGACAAGGCGCTCCCCTGCCTTTCAATCTCTAACGCTAACGGCTTACCGGGATTATCGCGTACAAACGTCACGAATTTCATCCACTGCGTTAACGGCTGACCATCGACTTTAACGATCCTGTCGCCCGCTTGCAAACCCGCTTTACTGGCTGCGGAATTCGCCTGCACTTCTGACAGTACCGGTTCAATCTGTGGCCCGCGGGGCCGAATCCCTAAAGAAGATACAGGATCTTGCTTATCAGGCTCAAATGCCCAGTGACGTAAATCAAGCGTTTTGTCCTGCCGCTGGTCGCTGCCAAACGGCGCGACGCTCACCGTCGTCTGCTGATCGCCAATTTTGGACACCAGTTGTAAACGCACGGCATCCCAATCAGGGGTTTCGATACCATCAACGGCTTTAAGTTCCGTACCAGGCGCAATTTGCGCCTGCGCAGCAATCGAGTTGGGCGTTATTTCGCCAATGACCGGACGAACGCCAGGGACGCCGATGATAAAGACCAGCCAGTAAGCAAAGATAGCAAAAATGAAGTTCGCAACCGGACCTGCGGCAATAATTGCGGCGCGCTGGCCCACCGTTTTGTTATTGAAGGCGTGACGACGCAATTCCGGCGCTACCGGTTCGGCGCGTTCATCCAGCATTTTGACGTAGCCGCCCAGCGGGATCAGGGCGATGACATACTCGGTGCTGTACCGATCGGTACGACGCCAGAGCGCTTTGCCAAAACCGATGGAAAAGCGCTCAACTCGCACACCGCAGCGCCGGGCAACCCAGAAATGACCAAATTCATGCACAGTGATCAGCACGCCCAGTGCGATGATGAATGCAGCCAGATTCCAGAGAATACTCAGCATAAAACCTTCCGTTAGAGCGTCCTGAACACCAGTAACAACAGGCAAGCAAAGACCGGTACGGCAGCCGTCAGGCTGTCAATTCGGTCCAGAATGCCGCCATGGCCTGGAATCAAGTGGCCGCTATCCTTAATTCCTGCTTCGCGCTTAAACATACTCTCGGTGAGGTCGCCCAGTACAGAAGCCAGAGCCGCCACCACAGAGCAAATCAGCAAGATAACAGGCGCAACATTCAGATTCGCCCACATACCGTAACCCCATGAGATCACGGCAGCCGTAGCAAGCCCGCCGATAAACCCTTGCCAGGTTTTACCCGGGGAAACCTTCGGCGCCAGCTTATGTTTGCCAAATAATTTACCAAACATATACGCGCCAGAGTCCGCTCCCCAGACCAGGATCATGACATAGAGTAGCCATATTGCGCCACTGTAATGATTCTCGTCATAGTGCCAGGCGCGCAGCGCCAGCATTCCCCAGAAAAATGGCACAATAGTTAACAAACCGAAAATGAGACGCAATGTTTTTGAGTTGCGCCAGATTGCCGCCGAACCGGGATAAAATAGCACCAGCAGTAGCGCGACAACCCACCATCCTAACGATGCCCAAAGCGACATCTCAACCAGCGGTTGACGAATGTTGTGATGATACTCAGGCAACAAAAATAGCATCAGCGCCAATAACAGACCACACAGCACCGCCAGCCAAACCCGCTGTGAACGCGCGGCGAAACCGCTTAACTGTCCCCATTCCCACGCGGCCAGCATACAGACAACCAGCGTAATAATAGCGAACCCCACCGGCGGCAATAAAAAAAGCGCAGCGATGACCGCGGGTATTAACACAAAAGCAGAAATCAGGCGATACTTCAGCAAAAGCAACCCCCATCAGGCTTTGTCATCACCAGGCTCGGTACCGCCGAAACGACGCTCTCGATTAGCAAAGGCATGCAGCGCACCTTCAAAGTCTTGTTCATCGAAATCGGGCCAAAGAACATCCGTAAAGTAAAGTTCGGCATAGGCAATTTGCCAAAGCAAAAAGTTACTAATGCGATGCTCTCCCCCAGTCCTAATTACTAAATCCACAGGCGCCAGCTCATGCATACAGATTTGCTGGCCTAGTCTCTCTTCATCAATCTGATCGGGGCGCAGCACTCCAGCCTGCACCTGTTCCGCCAGTTGTCGGACTCCCTGGACAATATCCCAACGTCCGCCGTAATTCGCAGCAATATTCAGCGTTAGACCCGTATTATGGGCGGTAAGCGCTTCTGATTTGCGAATACGTTCTTGTAAACGTGAGTTGAATCGGCTGATATCGCCGATAATACGCAGGCGAACGTTATGGCGGTGCAGGCTTTTGACTTCGCTATCCAGCGCCCACACAAACAGCTCCATTAACGCGCTCACTTCCTGCGCCGGTCGGTTCCAGTTTTCACTACTAAAGGCATACAGCGTTAACGCATCAATACCGTTATTGGCAGCAAAAGAGACCGCTCGCCGGACGGACTTCGCCCCGGCTTTATGCCCAAAGGCCCGGATCTTCCCTTGCTTTTTCGCCCAGCGACCATTGCCATCCATAATTATTGCAACATGACGGCAGCCATGCGCTGGCAAATTTTCGCTTACTGGTTGAGTTGCAGACAACATAACGCGTTTTTTGTCCCTGAAAGGATTTAGCGGTACTCAGGAATACTGAAGCCTTTATACACATTCTCTTCGGTTCGCTTCACGGATGGCTGCGCGTCATCGCCCCTGTCATGCGCTGTCTGCGCACGCCGGGAACGTACTCGCCTGCCGTCCCGATGCGTCCTGAATGATTTTGTGTATCCACAAAAAAGCCGTGTAAAACCACGGCTAACCTGACCGAAAAAAGCCAAAAACCTGCGATCAGGTGGCGCAGACTATATCACCGAAGCCCAACGCTAACAAATAGCACGATCTTCTGTCGCGGGATAATCGTCAGCGTGAGAGCCGTATCACTTGTTTTCTGGCTACTTCACGCGCGATGGCGTCAACCTGCAATACGTCCTCAACGCTTGCCGGTTCCTGTAAATCCATCCTCTCCAGCACCGCTAAATTGAGCCCGGCGATATCGGTAAAACGAATCTGTTGCGCCAGAAACGCGGCAACGGTGATTTCGTTTGCCGCATTGAGCGCCGTCGTTGCCGCCTGACCTTGCTCAAACGCCTCCATAGCCAGCTTCAGGCACGGATAACGCTGATAATCTGGCGCGCTAAACGTCAGCGCGCTGAGTTTGCAAAAATCGAGCGGCTGCGCGCCGGACGTGACGCGATTCGGCCATGCCATCGTATGCGCAATAGGCGTACGCATGTCAGGTTCTCCAAGCTGCGCCAGGACGCTGCCGTCCTGATAACGCACCATCGAATGAATGACCGATTGCGGATGGATCAACACTTCCATCTGACGTGCGCTGGCATTAAATAACCAACGCGCTTCAATGTATTCCAGACCTTTATTCATCATGGTGGCGGAGTCGACGGAGATTTTTCTCCCCATCGACCAGTTCGGATGACGACATGCCTGATCTGGCGTCATCGCTGCCAGATCGCACATTGGCGTTTCACGAAACGGGCCACCAGACCCGGTAAGCAAAATCGACGTTACGCCATTTTGCTCAAGGTCAGCGTATCCCAGATTATGCTGAATAGATTGCGGCAAACTCTGAAAAATCGCGTTATGTTCGCTATCGACGGGTAAAAGCCGGGCGTTGCTGCGTTTTACTTCGTCCATAAACAGCCGCCCGCAGGTCACCAGCGATTCTTTATTCGCCAGCAGAATCGTCTTCCCTGCGCGAATCGCCGCCAGGGTCGGCAGTAAACCAGCCGCGCCCACAATGGCCGCCATCACATGCCCGACCTCATCAAGCGCCGCCATCTCACAGGCAGCCTGCTGACCGCTCAGAACCTCGGTGCGACTGCCATGCTGCTGAAGCATTATTTTGAGCTGTTCTGCGCTCGACGTATCGTCCATCACGGCATAACGCGGCGAGAATTCCAGGCACTGCTCCGCCATGCGGGCGACATTTTTACCCGCCACCAGCGCGATAACGTGGAAGCTATCAGGATTATGGCGCACCACGTCCAGTGTGCTGCAACCAATAGAGCCGGTCGAGCCCAGAATGGTTAATTGCTTCATGAAACGTCCAGAAGTGTTGAAACGGAATAAAAAGCAAAACGCCGCACAGGAGACCTGATAATGTCTTCTGCGCGGCGCTTTGTACACCACTCATCCGCCAGGTTTAGCGGTGGAATGAGTTTATATCTGCGTACAGATCAATCAGAACTGCATCAGTTCTGCTTCTTTATCTGCCAACGCCGCATCAACTTTCTTAATTGCCGCGTCGGTCATTTTCTGTACTTCTTCCTGAGAGCGACGATCGTCATCTTCACTGATCGCTTTATCTTTCAGCAGAGCTTTTACTTTATCGTTCGCATCACGGCGGACGTTACGAACGGCGACACGCGCCTGCTCCGCTTCGCCACGGACAATTTTCGTCAGATCTTTACGACGTTCTTCGGTCAGCGGCGGCAGCGGAACGCGAATGTCGGTGCCCGCAGAGCTTGGATTCAAACCGAGGTCTGACGCCATGATCGCTTTTTCAACGGCTGGCCCCATAGAACGGTCAAACACGTTAATTTTTAAGGTACGGGAGTCTTCTACCGTTACGCTTGCCAACTGACGCAGCGGGGTCGGAGTGCCATAGTATTCTACGACAATACCATCCAGCAGGCTGGGAGAAGCACGACCCGTGCGCACTTTGCTGATTTGGGTTTTGAACGCTTCAACGCATTTTTCCATGCGTACTTCAGCATCTTTTCTGATATCGCTAATCACGTTACGAATCCTTGAAAACTAGTCTCAGTCAGACCAGACGGTCACACAATACAAAGATGTGCTAAGTATAGTCTCGTTTAATTTCTGCCAGGTAATAAGACCCGTCAATAGAACAGAATCTTACCCGTATTTGGCGCTCACGGGAATTATTCCGTGATTAACGTCCCTTCTTTTTCGCCCATCACCACACGACGCAGCGCGCCTGGTTTGTTCATGTTGAAAACACGAATCGGCAGTTTGTGGTCACGAGCCAGCGTGAACGCCGCCAGATCCATCACTTTCAGCTCTTTATCCAGCACTTCGCTGTAGGTCAGCTGATCGTACATGGTCGCGGAAGGATCTTTTGCCGGATCGGCAGTGAATACGCCATCCACTTTGGTCGCTTTCAGTACGACATCCGCTTCAATTTCGATCCCGCGCAGACAGGCCGCAGAGTCGGTAGTGAAGAACGGGTTACCCGTACCTGCAGACAGAATCACAACACGGTTATTACGCAGCAGGCTAATCGCCTCGGCCCAACTGTAGTTGTCGCACACGCCGTTTAAAGGAATTGCCGACATCAGGCGGGCGTTCACATAGGCGCGGTGAAGCGCATCACGCATTGCCAGGCCGTTCATGACGGTGGCCAACATGCCCATGTGGTCGCCCACAACGCGGTTCATCCCCGCTTTTGCCAGACCCGCGCCACGGAACAGGTTACCACCGCCAATCACCACACCAACCTGAATACCCAGTTCAACCAGTTCTTTGATCTCCTGAGCCATACGATCCAGTATGCTTGCATCAATACCGAAGCCTTCCGTACCCTGCAGAGCTTCGCCGCTTAATTTAAGCAGAATGCGTTTATAGACGGGTTTTGCATTGGTAGCCATGTTTCTTTCCTGAGACTGTCAACGATTGATATGAGTTAATTCCGGCGACATTGTACGTCGCATTTCAGCGCAGACGCCAGGCGTCGGCTGATTTTACAAGAGAGGCGCAAAAAGAAGCCGCCCTCAGGCGGCTCCTCAGGAAAATCAGGACTGCTTAGACATCGCAGCAACTTCTGCTGCAAAGTCAGTCTCGACTTTCTCAATGCCTTCGCCCACTTCAAAGCGGATGAAGCCAGTCACGTCAGCGTTGTGCTCTTTCAGCAGTTGGCCAACAGATTTGCTCGGTTCCATGACGAAAGGCTGACCAGTCAGAGAAACTTCGCCGGTGAATTTCTTCATGCGGCCTTCAACCATTTTCTCTGCGATTTCTTTCGGCTTACCGGACTGCATCGCGATGTCCAGCTGTACCTGGTACTCTTTCTCTACCACGTCAGCAGACACGTCTTCCGGCTTAACGAATTCCGGCTTGCTTGCCGCAACGTGCATCGCCAGCTGTTTAACCAGCTCTTCGTCAGCGCCTTTAGCGGCAACCAGAACGCCGATGCGCGCACCGTGCTGGTAAGAACCCAGAACGTCGCCTTCCAGGGAAGCTACGCGACGAATGTTGATGTTCTCGCCAATTTTCGCTACCAGAGCAACGCGCTCTTCTTCGAACTGCGCTTTCAGGACTTCTACGTCAGTGATTTTGCCAGCAACAGCGGCGTCCAGCACTTTGTCAGCAAATGCCTGGAAGCCAGCATCTTTAGCCACGAAGTCAGTCTGGCAGTTAACTTCCAGAATGAAAGCGACGTTGCCGTTGATTTTGGTTTTGATTACGCCGTCAGCAGCCACGTTGCCTGCTTTTTTCGCCGCTTTGATAGCGCCGGACTTACGCATGTTTTCGATTGCCAGCTCAATGTCGCCATTCGCTTCAGTCAGCGCTTTTTTGCAATCCATCATGCCTGCGCCAGTACGCTCACGCAGCTCTTTTACCAGGGATGCGGTAATTTCAGCCATTCTAAAATCCTCGAAAGATTTGATCTGCCCGGCATCAAACCGCACAGATATAAAAGTGAAAAAGGGGGCCATATACAGGCCCCCTAACCAAACGTGATACTACCTGGTCTATAAGGGCTCTCCCCTTCATATTTCGAGCCGCAGGTGCGTTGCCTTCACTCGCTCATCCCGGTCACTTACTGATGTAAGCTCCCGGGAATTCTCGAGCTTGCCGCCTTCCTGCAACTCGAACTATTTTAGGGAGTTATCAAGCCTTATTACTCGGCTTCTACGAAGCTTTCTTCCGCCTGGGAAGCCAGATCCTGAGAACGGCCTTCACGAACGGTTGCAGCGACAGCGCCCAGGTACAGGCTAACAGCACGGATTGCGTCATCGTTACCCGGGATAACGAAGTCAACGCCGTCCGGATCAGAGTTGGTATCAACGATAGCAAATACCGGGATACCCAGGTTGTTCGCTTCTTTGATAGCAATGTGCTCGTGGTCAGCATCGATAACGAACAGAGCGTCCGGCAGACCGCCCATGTCTTTGATACCGCCCAGGCTGTTTTCCAGTTTCTCAAGCTCACGAGTACGCATCAGCGCTTCTTTCTTGGTCAGCTTTTCGAAAGTACCGTCCTGAGACTGAGTTTCCAGGTCTTTCAGACGTTTGATGGACTGACGAACTGTTTTCCAGTTAGTCAGCATACCGCCCAGCCAGCGATGGTTCACGAAGAACTGGTCGCAGCTGTTAGCAGCTTCTTTCACCGCTTCGCTTGCAGCGCGTTTAGTACCAACGAAAAGGATTTTACCTTTACGAGCAGAGATCTTGTTCAGTTCAGCCAGAGCTTCGTTGAACATCGGTACAGTTTTCTCAAGGTTGATGATGTGAACTTTGTTACGCGCGCCGAAGATGAAAGGCTTCATTTTCGGGTTCCAGTAACGGGTCTGGTGACCAAAGTGAACACCAGCCTTGAGCATGTCGCGCATGGAAACAGTTGCCATGATTTAAAACCTCTATAGATTAAGTTGGGGTTATGCCTCCACGTATCCCATATTACCGACCCCAAAGGGCACCCCGGAATATGTGCCGATACGTGTGTGTTGTTACACAAAGTGAGATTTGTCGCTCCCGTCCATCGTGTGTAGTCTTCGAATGGATCGGAAGTCCGGCGCGCTTTATACCACAAATACGCCACCGACACCAATAATTGTTGGCACTCAGTGCTGAATTGAACGATGAATTTCGTGTTACAGGCAGGCGGCAAATTTCTGAATCCCCGGGAGCTTACGACCAGTAAGTGACTGGGGTGAAAAAATGTCGCCAACGCACCTGTGGCACGAAAGGCGAAGTTCAGAATGATTCTCAATTTGGCAGGGTACACCCCTGACTGATACCATTGTCAGCACTTACACAATTATTGCCGAAATCATCGGCACTGATGGACAGAATTCATGGCTATCTCAATCAAGACATCTGAAGACATCGAAAAAATGCGCGTCGCGGGCCGTCTGGCAGCCGAAGTGCTGGAAATGATCGAACCGTATATCAAACCGGGCGTCACCACTGGCGAACTGGACCGTATCTGTAACGATTACATCGTTAACGAACAACACGCGATCTCCGCCTGCCTCGGCTACCACGGCTATCCGAAATCCGTCTGTATCTCTATTAATGAAGTGGTGTGCCACGGCATTCCGGATGACGCTAAACATTTGAAAGATGGTGATATCGTCAACATCGACGTGACCGTGATTAAAGATGAATTCCACGGCGATACCTCGAAGATGTTTATCGTCGGCAAACCGACCATTCTGGGCGAGCGTCTGTGCCGCGTCACGCAAGAGAGCCTGTATCTGGGCATCAAAATGGTGAAACCGGGCATTCGCCTGCGCACCATTGGTGCCGCCATCCAGAAATATGCCGAAGGCGAAGGTTTCTCCGTGGTACGTGAATACTGCGGACACGGTATTGGTCGCGGCTTCCATGAAGAACCGCAGGTGCTGCATTATGATGCAGACGATGGCGGCGTCGTGTTGCAGCCTGGCATGACCTTTACCATTGAACCGATGCTGAACGCCGGGGATTACCGTATCCGCACCATGAAAGACGGCTGGACGGTAAAAACCAAAGACCGCAGCTTGTCTGCTCAGTACGAGCATACTATTGTGGTAACGGAAAACGGCTGTGAAATTCTGACGCTGCGTAAAGATGACACCATCCCGGCGATCATCACACACGACGAATAATGTTTTGCCTGATGGCGATGCCTTCGCATCTTATCAGGCCTACAAATTACTCCTTTACTCAAAATCATTCGAGTTGCCTCAAGGCGGCAAGAGAGTGAATCTTCAGGAGCGTACATAAGTACGTGACTGGAGTGAACGAGCGCAGCCAACGTAGAAGCAACTTGAAGGATGAAGAGTAAATACGTAGGCCGGATAAGGCGTTCACGCCATTATCCGGCTTTTTAATGGGTGGCGCATATGAATACTCTTCCTGAACAGCACGCGAATACCGCACTCCCCACCCTCCCGGACCAGCCGCAAAACCCTGGCGTCTGGCCGCGCGCTGAACTGACCGTCGCTGGTATCAAAGCCCGCATCGACATCTTTCAACACTGGCTGGGCGAGGCATTTGACAGCGGCATTTGTGCTGAACAGCTTATTGAAGCTCGTACCGAATTTATCGACCAGTTGTTGCAACGCCTGTGGATTGAGGCCGGTTTCGGTCAGATTGCCGATCTGGCGCTGGTCGCCGTCGGCGGCTATGGACGCGGCGAACTGCATCCGCTTTCCGATATTGATCTGCTCATTTTAAGCCGCAAAAAGCTGCCCGATGAACAGGCGCAAAAGGTCGGCGAACTGCTGACTTTATTATGGGACGTCAAGCTGGATGTCGGACATAGCGTACGTACGCTGGAAGAGTGTCTGCTGGAAGGTCTGTCTGATTTAACCGTTGCGACAAACCTCATCGAAACGCGTCTGCTGATCGGTGATGTCGCTCTGTTTCTGGCACTGCAAAAACATATTTTCAGCGAAGGTTTTTGGCCGTCCGACAAATTTTACGCCGCCAAAGTAGAAGAGCAGAACCAGCGCCACCAGCGCTATCACGGCACCAGCTATAATCTGGAGCCGGATATTAAAAGCAGCCCCGGCGGCCTGCGCGATATCCATACATTGCAGTGGGTCGCCCGACGTCACTTCGGCGCCACCTCGCTCGATGAGATGGTGGGGTTCGGCTTTTTAACCCCGGCTGAGCGCGCGGAGCTCAACGAGTGCCTGCATATCCTGTGGCGCATTCGCTTTGCGCTACATCTGGTGGTCAGCCGCTACGATAACCGCCTGCTGTTCGACCGCCAGTTAAGCGTCGCTCAACGCCTTAACTACAGCGGCGAGGGCAATGATCCGGTTGAGCGGATGATGAAAGACTACTTCCGGGTTACGCGTCGGGTGAGCGAACTTAATCAGATGCTGCTTCAGCTATTTGACGAGGCGATTCTGGCGCTGCCTGCGGATGAAAAACCACGTCCTGTTGACGATGAGTTTCAACTGCGCGGCACGCTCATTGATCTGCGTGACGACACGCTGTTTATCCGCGAACCGCAAGCGATCCTGCGGATGTTTTATATGATGGTGCGCAATAGCGCGATCACCGGCATCTACTCTACGACGTTACGCCATTTGCGCCACGCCCGCCGCCACCTGAGCCAACCGCTGTGTTACATCCCGGAGGCGCGCACTCTGTTTCTTAGTATGCTGCGCCATCCCGGCGCGGTCAGCCGCGGCCTGCTGCCTATGCATCGCCACAGCGTACTGTGGGCTTATATGCCGCAGTGGTCGCACATCGTCGGACAAATGCAGTTTGACCTGTTCCACGCATACACGGTGGATGAACACACCATCCGCGTAATGCTCAAACTGGAGAGCTTCGCGAAAGAAGAGACGCGCCAGCGCCATCCGCTATGCGTCGATCTCTGGCCGCGGCTTCCCCATCCGGAACTGATCCTGATCGCCGCGCTGTTCCACGATATTGCGAAAGGTCGCGGCGGCGACCATTCGGTACTGGGCGCGCAGGATGTACTCACCTTCGCCGAACTGCACGGTTTGAACTCACGCGAAACGCAACTGGTCGCCTGGCTGGTGCGCCAACACCTGCTGATGTCAGTCACCGCCCAGCGCCGCGACATCCAGGATCCGGAAGTCATCAAGCAGTTTGCCGAAGAGGTGCAAACCGAAACACGGCTGCGTTTTCTGGTCTGCCTGACCGTCGCGGACATCTGCGCGACCAACGAAACCTTGTGGAATAGCTGGAAACAGAGCCTGCTGCGCGAGCTGTACTTCGCCACTGAAAAACAGCTCAGACGTGGAATGCAAAATACGCCGGATATGCGTGAGCGCGTGCGTCACCATCAGCTTCAGGCGCTGGCGCTACTGCGAATGGACAATATTGATGAAGCCGCGCTGCACAAAATCTGGACCCGCTGTCGCGCTAACTATTTTGTTCGTCATAGTCCAAATCAGCTCGCCTGGCACGCACGCCATTTATTGCAGCACGATCTGCGCCAACCGTTAGTGTTGCTCAGTCCGCAGGCCACGCGCGGCGGAACCGAAATTTTTATCTGGAGTCCGGACAGACCCTATCTGTTTGCCGCCGTCTGCGCCGAGCTGGACAGGCGTAATTTAAGCGTCCATGACGCGCAGATCTTTACCACTCGCGACGGCATGGCAATGGATACGTTTATCGTTCTGGAACCAGACGGCAGCCCGCTGGCGGCGGATCGCCATGACGTTATTCGCACCGGACTTGAACAGACCATTACGCAGCGTAGCTGGCAGCCGCCGCAGCCGCGTCGGCAACCGGCAAAGTTACGGCACTTTACGGTCGAAACGGAAGTCAATTTTCTGCCCACCCATACTGACAGAAAATCATTCATGGAATTGATCGCGCTCGATCAACCTGGTCTGCTGGCCAGGGTCGGACAAATTTTTGCCGATCTGGGAATTTCGCTTCATGGCGCCCGAATTACAACCATTGGTGAACGAGTAGAAGATTTATTCATAATCGCCACAGCGGATCGGCGCGCGCTTAATAATGTGCTGCAACTTGAGGTGCAACAACGGTTGACAGCGGCCCTCAATCCAAACGATAAAGGGTAGTGTGTTTATTTATATGAAAGAGTTTAACAATGCAGCAGTTACAGAACGTTATTGAGACCGCTTTTGAGCGCCGCGCCGATATTACGCCGGCTAATGTAGATACCGTGACCCGAGAGGCGGTAAACCAGGTCATTTCTCTACTTGATTCCGGCGCGCTGCGTGTCGCAGAAAAAATCGACGGTCAGTGGGTCACTCACCAGTGGCTGAAGAAAGCGGTTCTGCTCTCTTTCCGTATTAACGATAACCAGGTTATCGACGGTGCGGAAAGCCGCTACTTCGATAAAGTCCCGATGAAATTCGCTGATTACGACGAAGCGCGTTTTCAAAAAGAAGGCTTCCGCGTCGTTCCGCCTGCGGCCGTTCGTCAGGGCGCATTTATCGCCCGCAACACCGTGCTGATGCCGTCTTACGTTAACATCGGCGCCTACGTTGACGAAGGCACCATGGTTGACACCTGGGCGACGGTGGGTTCCTGCGCGCAGATTGGTAAAAATGTTCACCTTTCCGGCGGCGTGGGTATCGGCGGCGTACTGGAGCCGCTGCAGGCTAACCCGACCATCATTGAAGACAACTGCTTTATTGGCGCGCGTTCTGAAGTCGTGGAAGGCGTCATTGTCGAAGAAGGTTCCGTCATTTCCATGGGCGTATACCTCGGCCAGAGCACCAAAATATACGATCGCGAAACCGGTGAAGTTCACTATGGCCGCGTACCGGCGGGCTCCGTGGTCGTTTCCGGCAACCTGCCGTCAAAAGACGGTAAGTACAGTTTGTACTGCGCGGTGATCGTGAAAAAAGTCGACGCCAAAACGCGTGGCAAAGTGGGCATTAACGAATTATTGCGCACTATTGATTAAGCGAGTGAAAAGCGGGGGCGACAGCCCCCCTTTGCATTACGGCGAATGCGGTAACACGGTTTCCGGCGCAATCTTTGCCGCAAACGCCGAAGCCAGCGCAGTTAAAACGACATAACCGGCAACCAACGTCCAACTGTTATCATAGACTGCGCTTAACGCTTTAGCGATAAACGGCGTGAATCCCCCTGCCACAACCGCCCCCAACTGAGCGCCAATTGATGAACCGCTGTAGCGTACAGGCGGATGAAACAGTCCGGCGAAAAAAGAAGGTTGCACAGCATTCAGTGAATTATGACCAATGTTAATAAGCAGAACGTAGCCCATTGTCATCAGTATGAGCGAACGGCTTTCCAGCAGCCAGAAAAAGGGAAAAGCCATTGCCGCGACAAAAAGCGCGCCGAAAATATACACCTGACGGCAGCCACGCCGATCCGACATGATGCCAAATAGCACGTGCATGGGATACGCCAGCAGACAGGTGAACATTACAATGTACAGAATAGTCAGGCTGGCAATCCCAAGCTGCGTCGTCGCCCAGGAAACCGCGAAGACGGTGGCAAGAAAAAAGGGAACGCTTTCCGCAAAACGTAGAATTATAATCAGCAAAATGCTGCGCCATTGTTCTCGTACCACTTTGACCACCGGCCTTTCTTCTTTTTGCTGCATATGCTTAATGGCCTGCTGCTTTTTAAACGCACGGAAGACAGGCGTCTCATCCAGACGATGACGCATATATAATCCAGGCAGCACCAAAAGCGCACTGAGCAGAAAAGGAATACGCCATCCCCACAATAACAACGCATCCTTCGGTAATTGGGTCACGACTATAAATGCGCCTGTCGCCAATAATTGTCCCGTGAGTCCTCCTGTTTGCGATAGCGCGCTTAACCGCCCCCGGTGCTTTCCAGCAGCATATTCCACGACCATTAACATGGCGCCTCCCCATTCGCCTCCAACCATAAATCCCTGCAGAAAACGCAGAATAACCAGTAAGGCAGGCGCCAGCGCGCCAATACTGGCGTAAGAAGGCAGGCAACCGATGAGAAACGTGACCGCGCCCATCCCCCCTAACGTGATTAATAACGTGTTTTTACGCCCAAGCGTATCTCCCCTGTTGCCAAAAAATAGCGCGCCCAGCGGCCGGGAAATAAATCCCACGCCGAAACTGGCAAAAGAAGATAACGTTGCAGTCAATGGGCTGGCGCCAGGGAAAAAAAGCGGGCCAAATACCAGCGCGCTTGCCAGGCCGTATAATAGAAAATCATAATATTCAATGGAGTTTCCTATCCAGGCGGAAATCACCACCCGGCGAATAGTAGCATTATACGTTCCGGACATAGACTCCGCCTCTCAAGGTTATCGACCACTACCTCCGGTCAATTTTCCACACTGACCTCAAACGCTTTCTCTATAAACGGAATATCGCGTTGAATTACTTAAACTATCAATAACCACCGCCCTTTTACTCATTACGTTGCCGAGACATCTTCTGCGATCAACCGCGCTTTTTTTGTATCCATTGGTGGCGAAAAACCAACTTTTCGTTAATTATTCAAAAGTTATAGTGTGATGAAGGATACCGCTATGTATGACAATCTAAAAAGTCTGGGCATTACCAATCCTGAGGAAATCGATCGTTACAGCCTGCGGCAAGAAGCCAATAACGATATCCTGAAAATCTATTTTCAAAAGGATAGAGGTGAATTCTTTGCTAAAAGCGTGAAGTTTAAGTATCCACGCCAGCGTAAAACGGTGGTGGCCGATGGCATCGGTCAGGGTTATAAAGAAGTACAGGAGATTAGCCCTAACCTACGCTATGTGATTGACGAGCTGGACCAAATCTGCCAGCGCGACCGCTCAGAACTCGATCTCAAACGTAAGATCCTCGACGACTTGCGCCACCTGGAAAGCGTCGTCGCGAATAAGATCAGTGAAATCGAAGCCGATCTGGACAAGCTTACCCGTAAGTAAGCTGTGTGTTGCCGGATGGCGACGTGTTACGCCTTATCCGGCCTACAGATATATCCCCGTAGGCCTGATAAGCGTAGCGCCGCCGGGCTTAACGCTGTTCATCCAATTGTAGCGCCACATACAGCAACAGCCGATCGTCAAAATTTCCCAAATCCAGCCCGGTCAGTTCCGAAATACGATTTAGCCGATATTCCAGCGTGTTACGATGAATAAACAGCGCCTTAGAGGTCGCCAGCGGCTGGACATTATGGCGAAACCACGCCGTCAGCGTCCGACGTAATAACCCGTTGTTATCCATCGCTTTGAGTTTTACCAGCGGGCGCGCCAGCTCATTGGCCTGCCAGCCGCCACGCAGGCTATCTAACAGAACCGGCAGCATCAAATCCTGATAAAAATAGCTGCGGCTTTCTGGCATCCGCTGTTTGCCGACCATCATCGTGGTGCGCGCCGTGCGGTATGAGCGTGCAATACTGCCCGGCCCGGTAAAGTAATTGCCCAGCGCTACGCGAAAACGTAGCTGACCATTCTCTTTCATTCGCGAGATAAGCTGCTCTACGCGCTTACGATGATCTTCAGCATCCCAGCGACCAAACGAGTTTAAGGCGGGTTTGAGCACCACCATCTCGGTGAGAGAAACAATGGCTATCAGGTTGTTACGCTCCGGCGTGGTAAGCGCATTCTGCAACTGCTGAAGTTCCGCCATTGCGCTATCGACGCCAAGCTGGCCGCTGTCGACTTCCACCACCGCCGCCACACGCGGCTGGTTCAAATCGATCCCCAAACGCTGCGCCCATTCCACCAGCGCCGGCGTATTTTCTTCGGCCTGAATCAGGTTCATCACCAACTCTTCGCGCAAACGGCTATCCTGCGCCAAAAGGTGCATTAACCGCGACTGCTCCAGCATCATTTCGGCAGTCATACACACCAGTTCGCCATATTTACGCAGGTGCTCTGGTTCGCCGGTGAGGCCGATCACGCCGACAATTTCGCCCTCAAGGCGTAAGGGAAGATTAATCCCCTGACGCACCCCGTGCAGGTGTCGCGCCACGGCGTCGTCGATATCCACAACCCGGCCCTGCGACAGCACTAACAGCGCGCCTTCGTGCAATTCACCAATACGTTCCCGATCGCCGCTGCCGATAATGCGCCCGCGGGCATCCATTACGTTGATATTGGTATCGATGATGCGCATAGTGCGCGCCACGATATCCTGCGCCATTTTGGTATCAAGATGCCAGCCAGCCATAAATCCCTCCTGTGAGCAGAGCACAAGCATAAGGAAGATGACAGGTCTCGACATTGTGCAAATGCACAAAACAGTGCAAAGAAGTATGGAGTTGTGGGGGGTTTCACAGAAAAGTGTTGCCCCCTTCCATGGCGGAAGGGGGACAAAGGTGATTACTGCATCAGCAAATAAATAGAACTATCACCACGCTGAATATTCAGCGCCAGAACTGACGGCTTGCTGTCGAGAATCTTACGCAGCTCGGCGATATTTTTCACCGGCTGCTGGTTAGCGCCGATAATCACATCACCTTTTTTGAGGCCAATTTGCGCGGCGGGTGAATTCGCTTTCACGCTGCTCACCACAACGCCTTTATCCTGGCCTTTATTGCTCATTTCAGCGCCTTCAATCCCACTGAAGATGGTGCTGGAATCAACCTGACTCTGGCTGCTCTGCTGCAGTTCCAGATTAACCGTAATCGCTTTACCTTCACGCAGCAGACCGAGGCTGATTTTGCTGCCGACCGGCATAGTGCCGACCTGAGCGCGCAGCGCCGCAAAGCTGCTGATCGGTTTACCGTTCAGCGAGGTAATGACATCCCCGGCTTTGATACCCGCTTTCGCCGCGGACGAATTCGGCATCACCTGGCTGACGAACGCGCCACGCTGGGCGTCGACTTTCATCGCTTTCGCCAATTCGGAATTCAGCTCAGTCCCCATGATCCCCAGTTCGCCGCGTTTCACCTGGCCGTATTCCACCATCTGCGACGTCAGATTCTTCACCATGTTACTGGGGATAGCGAAGCCGATACCGATGTTGCCGCCGTCCGGCGCCAGAATCGCGGTGTTAATACCGATCAGCTCACCGTTCAGGTTCACCAGCGCGCCGCCGGAGTTACCACGGTTAATCGCGGCGTCGGTCTGAATAAAGTTCTCATAATTTTCTACGTTCAGGCCGCTACGCCCCAGCGCCGAAACGATACCTGACGTCACCGTTTCGCCCAGACCAAACGGGTTACCAATAGCGACGGTATAATCCCCCACGCGCAGCGCGTCGGAGTCCGCCAGCTTAATCGCCGTCAGGTTCTTCGGATTCTGAATTTGAATCAGTGCGATATCAGAACGCGGATCTTTGCCCACCACTTTAGCATCGAATTTACGCCCATCGCTAAGCTGTACTTTAATCACGCTGGCGTTATCAACCACGTGGTTGTTGGTAACGACGTAGCCCTTCGCGGCGTCAATAATTACGCCGGAGCCCAGCGCCATGAATTTCTGTTGTTGACCGCCGTTGCCGCCGTTACCGCCGCCCTGGCAGAACGGAGAATTCTGGAACGGAGAACCGTCCTGGCAGAACGGGGAGTCATCGCCAAAGAACTGCTGGAAATTACGCGGCATACGCGGCGTATTCACCGTGGTGCTACCTTCTACATTAATACTGACCACCGATGGCATCACTTTTTCGAGCATCGGTGCCAGGCTTGGCATCTGCTGGGCAGTCATTGCTGAAGAGGACGTTTCAGCCGCCGTGGCAGACAGAGGCGACAATGCCAAACCTAAACTCAGAGCCAGTGCACTCATTGCTAATGTGGTTTTTTTCATGTGTTTCAATCTCGATTAACAGGTAACGCAAAATTGCTGTGTACGTCAGATTCATTTTATAACGCGAAGTTCCGGAACAAAGTTTCTGGAAAAAGTAAAAATTTATTGTCCATCTTTACAAAAGTCCATTTACTGTTCGACCGCCATCAAACGCCGATATTCATCCCATGCGTAAAGGTCAGTCATCCCGCTGATATAATCCTGAATCAACCGACAGCGATAATAATATTCCAGTACCGGGTACTCCGCCGAATCCGTAGGTAATTTACTGACGACTTCCACGTAGGCCAAACGATGGCGCGTAGAAAGTTTCTGAAATAAGCGCGATTCTATGGGGAAGCGTTTCAACCGTTCTTTTTCCACCAGCTCGCGAAAGTCGTTAAGCGACAGGCTTAATAGCGGCTGATAGATATCTAATAACCCGCTGATCACCCGGTATCCCTGTAGTTCAAGCTGTTCTACATCCGGATGGCTAAACACATGTTCAACCGCCACATTCTTATAGAGTTCAAGCAGGCGGCTAAAACCGCTGGCATCTTCCAGCAGCGCCTGATTGAAGGTACCGGCAAAAATCTGCGGCAAATTATCAATAAAACGCTGAGCGGCATAGGGCACCAGTTTATTTAATGTATTTACCCGTAAATACATAAAAAACTGATCTTCGGTACTGCGGCTTAATGTATTGGCGCGTGATTTTTCCCACGCATTTCCTACCACCAGCTCAAACAGCGAATCCTTCTCATGGTGGCCCCACGCGTGATATAAATGGTGATAAAGCTGCTCAACGCTAAAGATTCTTTTCTCTACCGCGTCTTCAAGATCGGCGACACAATAAGAAATATCATCTGCGGCTTCCATAATCCACGTTAATGGAAAGCGACTGTAAGGCGCTAACTGAAGTTCTTTACGTAACCTCGCAATATACTTCTCTTCAGAAAGATAATAGCCCGGTTTCTTCATTAAATAGCGATGGGAATCCGGCACCGGCCCTCGCCACCATGCCGGACGGGTATATTTTAAAATTCCGCCAACCTGCGCCCAGGTAAGATTCATCCGCATGAGCGTATGCACCAGGCGAATTCCCTGTGCATTGCCTTCAAAATGGCAGATATCCTGACGTACTTTGCGGCGAATATCGTTCAGATTTTCTTCGCCTTCCTGTAACCGTAGCGAGGAAACCACACAGCGATCATGCGTGAGCGGCTGACTTTCCGCATCTTCCGGATGCAGCCGCTGACGAAACCAGTCATTGATCGCCGCCTCGCCAAAATGACCGAACGGCGGATTACCGATGTCGTGCATCAGGCAGGCCATTTCCACAATACTTTCAAAGGGACCGGTCAGCGCGTCCAGGCCGTACTCCTCCAGTCGGTTTTGCTCTTTCAGGCGGCTTAAAATCTCTTTCGCGATATAACGCCCTACCTGCTGCACCTCCATCGAATGCGTCAGGCGAGTACGCACCGCGGCATTGCGCTCCAGCGGGAAAACCTGCGTTTTTTGCTGCAAACGGCGTATAGCCGGAGAGTTGATAATCCGCCCGCGATCGCTTTCAAAAATCCGCAGGATCTCATGTTCCGTCTTTACGCCCTGCGGTGAACGATAACGACGATGCCAGTTAATTTTATTTCGGAAATCGATCGATGCCATATCCTCTCCCCGCCTGAGAAATGCGCTTCCCCATAAGCGCATGATAAACTATGCCCCCAAAACTGACTTATCGCGAGTAAATCTATGAAAATCGGCATCATTGGCGCAATGGAAGAAGAAGTTACGCTGCTGCGTGACAAAATTGACAACCGTCAGACGATTACGCTGGGCGGCTGCGAAATTTACACTGGCCAGTTGAACGGCACCGAAGTGGCGTTGCTGAAATCCGGTATCGGTAAAGTCGCGGCGGCGCTGGGCGCAACGTTGCTTCTGGAGCACTGCAAGCCGGACGTGATCATCAATACCGGTTCCGCAGGCGGTCTGGCGTCCACGCTGAAGGTCGGCGATATCGTCGTCTCTGACGAAGCGCGTTACCACGACGCTGATGTGACCGCTTTCGGCTATGAATACGGGCAATTACCGGGCTGTCCGGCCGGATTTAAGGCCGATGACAAACTGATCGCCGCCGCGGAATCCTGCATCAGGGAGTTGAATCTGAACGCGGTACGCGGCCTTATTGTTAGCGGCGACGCGTTTATTAACGGCTCTGTCGGGCTGGCGAAAATTCGGCATAACTTCCCCGACGCGGTCGCCGTAGAGATGGAAGCCACCGCTATCGCACACGTCTGCTATAACTTCAGCGTGCCGTTCGTGGTGGTACGCGCTATCTCTGACGTGGCCGATCAGCAATCGCACCTCAGCTTTGACGAATTCCTCGCGGTGGCGGCGAAACAGTCGACTCTGATGGTCGAAACGCTGGTACAGAAACTGGCGCATGGTTAAGCAAATGTTCAGGGCGCTGGTCGCCCTGCTGCTTACGCTCCCGGTGTGGCTTTACGCTGCGCCGCGCGTAATTACCCTCTCTCCCGCCAATACGGAGCTCGCTTTTGCCGCCGGGATTACGCCCGTTGGCGTCAGCAGCTATTCCGACTACCCGCCCGAAGCGCAAAAAATAGAACAGGTCTCTACCTGGCAGGGAATGAATCTGGAACGCATTGTGGCGCTGAAGCCGGATCTGGTCGTCGCCTGGCGCGGCGGTAATGCGGAACGCCAGGTAAACCAACTGACGTCATTAGGTATTAAGGTCATGTGGGTGGACGCGGTAAGCATCGAACAGATCGCCGACACGCTCCGCCAACTGGCCGCCTGGAGCCCGCAGCCGGAAAAGGCTCAGCAGGCAGCGCAGACATTGCTAAACGAGTACGCCGCGCTCAACGCCGAGTATGCCGGTAAAGCTAAAAAGCGCGTCTTTCTTCAGTTTGGCATGAATCCTCTGTTTACCAGTGGTAAAGGGTCTATTCAACATCAGGTTTTGACGACCTGCGGCGGAGAAAACGTCTTTGCTGACAGCCGCGTGCCGTGGCCGCAAGTCAGCCGTGAACAGGTGCTGGCAAGGCATCCCCAGGCTATTATCGTGGCCGGAAAAGCGGGCGAAATTCTCAAAATTGAACAATACTGGGGAAACCTGTTAAAAATTCCGGTTATTCCGCTTAACAGCGACTGGTTTGAACGCGCAAGCCCGCGTATTATCCTCGCCGCAAAACAACTCTGTAATGCGCTTTCACAGGTGAATTAGAGCCTGTCTTACCAGGCTCCCAGTGGGGATTCGACAATGCTCGTCTATTGGCTGGATATTGTAGGCACGGCTGTATTTGCTATCTCTGGCGTGTTGCTGGCCGGGAAATTACGTATGGACCCGTTCGGCGTCCTGGTGCTCGGCGTCGTTACTGCCGTCGGCGGCGGGACAATCCGCGATATGGCGCTGGATAACGGCCCGGTATTCTGGGTTAAAGATCCTACCGATTTGGTCGTCGCCATGGTCACCAGTATGCTGACCATCCTGCTGGTTCGCCAGCCAAGACGTCTGCCGAAATGGATGTTGCCGGTACTGGATGCGGTCGGGCTGGCGGTGTTTGTCGGCATTGGGGTGAATAAAGCCTTCCTCGCTGAAACGGGGCCATTAGTGGCTGTCTGTATGGGCGTGATTACCGGCGTCGGCGGCGGGATTATTCGCGATGTTCTGGCACGCGAGATCCCCATGATCCTACGCACCGAAATCTATGCCACGGCCTGTATTATCGGCGGGATTGTTCACGCCACCGCGTTTTATACGTTTTCAGTACCGCTGGAAAGCGCCAGCATGATGGGTATGGTGGTCACGCTGTTCATTCGGCTGGCGGCCATTCGCTGGCATTTGAAATTGCCGACGTTTGCCCTGGATGAAAACGGACGTTGATATTGTTTTGCCCGATGGCGCTACGCTTATCGGGCCTACAGGAAAGATGTTGTAGGCCGGATAAGACGCTCGCGTCGCCATCCGGCACAACGAACAGCAATCAAATGCTGAAGGAAGAGCCACACCCGCAGGTACTTTTCGCATTCGGGTTGGTTACAATGAAGCGGGAACCTTCCAGGCCTTCGGTATAATCGACCGAACCACCCACCAGATACTGCAAACTCATCGGGTCAACCACCAGGCCAACGCCCTGTTTTTCGATGGTCATATCCCCTTCGTTCACCTGATCGTCAAAGGTAAAACCATACTGGAAGCCGCTGCAACCACCGCCGGTGATATACACGCGCAGTTTCAGATTCGGGTTATCTTCGTCAGCGATAAGACTTTTTACTTTATTCGCTGCTGCGTCGGTAAACTGCAGCGGCAGCGCTACGTCATCACTCATATTTTGCTCCAAACGACATCGGTAATTGGATAAATTTTCACCCAATATTGGCAGTCATTATCTAATACCCTGGTAATTCGTTCAAGTATTCTCGCCCGCAGGCGCATTCTGGTTTTTCGCCGCCTGTTCCGCATCCTGCTTCGCCAGAGTGCGCGCCAGGATGGTTGAGTATAACGGTTTCCCGCCCAAAAACTGGGCTAATAGTGTCGCGCCAAGACAGGTGATAATCATTGGCAAAATGAGCTGGTAGTTATCGGTCATCTCCAGCACCAGCACAATCCCCGTCAGCGGGGCGCGCACCGACGCCGCCATCAGCGCCCCCATCCCGGCAATCGCAAAGGTACCGGCCTCCAGGTGATACTGCGGGAAAAGCACTGCCGCCGCCATACCGAAGGCCGTACCAAGCAGCGTTCCCAGCGCCAGCATCGGGGCGAAAATGCCCCCCGGCGCGCCGGAAGAAAAGCAAAGCAGCGTCGTGACCACCCGGGTAATAAAGATGAACAGCAGTAGCCCGACGCTAAAATTACCTGCCGCGGCGATAGGAATAAGGTTAAATCCGCCGCCTGCCGCTTCCGGCTCAATCAACCCCAGAATACCGCACAGGCCGCCGATCGCGCCGCCCATTAGCACCCATTTTTTAATTTCGCCGCCATGAAAGCGCTGAAACATATCCTGGGTACGCAGCACCAACGAATTAAATACCGGCCCGACGCAGCCAAAAATAATACCGAGGATAAGGTATAACCACAGCGTGTTAACCGGTGCATCAGACAGTTTGCCGACTTCAATAATCGGCGCTTCGCCGTTAAATATGCGGAACACAATGCTCGACATGATGACGCCGGTAAACACCGCTTTAATCGAAATCAGGTTGTAGCGAAACTGCGGGCGCATCTCTTCAATAATAAACAGGATACCCGCCAGCGGCGCGTTAAACGCCGCAGAAAGCCCCGCCGCCGCGCCGGTCGCCAGCAACGTATGCCGCGCTTCGGCGCTGCGCATACGAAAAACATCCAGCACCATGCGCCCCAGGTTGCCCCCGATTTGCACCGTTGGCCCTTCGCGCCCTAATACCATTCCTGCGCCCAACGTTCCCATCCCGCCGATAAACTTCACTGGCAACACGCGCCACCAGCGCACCGGACGTAACTCCTCCAGCGCGCCTTCAATTTCCGGGATACCCGAGCCGCCGGCTTCTGGCGCAAATTTTCGCACCAAAAAGTAGCCGACCATCGCCAGTAACGCCGAAAGGATAAAGGCCAGCGGCCAAAGCAAAAACGCATGGTCCGCGACCTGAACCAGCGCGCCAATGCGCATGTTTTGTACCCAGGAAACCGCCTTTTCAAAGGCGACGCCAACCAGTCCGGTAAGCGTGCCGACAACGGCCGCCATGAACAGGATGGCCAGCGGCGTTTTATCCCGCTGCATTAACCGGCGAATCTGATCTCTGCGCCGTAAACGCACAATTTGCTGAGCTAAAAAGGTGGAAGTGTCTGTTTTCATCAGAAGATCATTAATTGGTAATACAAATCTAAAGTCGGCATTCTACTCGCCAACGCCGTGAAAATCCCCTGCAAATCGTATTGTTTCAAATGCGTAAAACTTTCATAACCTTCTCTGAATAACTTAGAATAGCGGGTATTCACTTTTTCTACGAACCAGGAATCTTTCCATGAGTAAGTCTGAAAATCTCTATAGCGCGGCCCGCGAGCTGATCCCCGGCGGCGTGAACTCCCCTGTTCGCGCCTTCACTGGCGTGGGCGGCACCCCGCTGTTTATCGAAAAAGCGGACGGCGCGTATCTTTATGATGTCGATGGCAAAGCGTATATCGACTATGTCGGTTCCTGGGGGCCAATGGTACTGGGGCATAACCATCCGGCTATCCGCAATGCGGTGATCGAAGCTGCGGAGCGCGGTTTAAGCTTCGGCGCGCCAACCGAGATGGAAGTGAAAATGGCGGAACTGGTCACCAACCTGGTGCCGACCATGGACATGGTGCGCATGGTGAATTCCGGCACCGAAGCGACCATGAGCGCTATTCGCCTGGCGCGTGGTTTTACTGGCCGCGATAAGATTATCAAATTCGAAGGCTGCTACCACGGCCACGCAGACTGTCTGCTGGTCAAAGCCGGTTCTGGCGCGCTGACGCTCGGTCAGCCGAACTCACCGGGCGTGCCGGCAGATTTCGCGAAACATACGCTGACCTGCACTTATAACGATCTGGCGTCAGTGCGCGCGGCGTTTGAACAATATCCGCAGGAAATCGCCTGTATCATCGTCGAGCCGGTGGCGGGCAATATGAACTGCGTCCCGCCGCTGCCGGAATTCCTGCCAGGTCTGCGCGCCTTGTGCGATGAGTTCGGCGCGCTGCTGATTATCGACGAAGTGATGACCGGTTTTCGCGTAGCGCTGGCCGGAGCCCAGGATTACTACGGCGTCGTGCCGGACCTGACCTGTCTGGGTAAAATCATCGGCGGCGGGATGCCGGTAGGCGCGTTTGGCGGTCGTCGCGATGTAATGGATGCGCTGGCGCCGACGGGCCCGGTTTACCAGGCGGGCACCCTTTCCGGCAACCCGATTGCGATGGCGGCCGGTTTCGCCTGCCTGAATGAAGTCGCCCAGCCCGGCATTCATGAAACGCTGGATGAGCTCACCACCCGTCTGGCGGAAGGTTTGCTGGAAGCTGCCGAAGAAGCGAATATTCCGCTGGTGGTTAACCATGTCGGCGGCATGTTCGGGATTTTCTTCACCGACGCTGAGAGCGTAACTTGCTATCAGGACGTGATGGCGTGCGACGTTGAACGCTTTAAGCGTTTCTTCCACCTGATGCTGGAGGAAGGCGTGTATCTGGCGCCATCGGCGTTTGAGGCGGGCTTTATGTCGGTCGCACACAGCATGGACGACATTAATAATACTATTGACGCCGCGCGTCGGGTGTTTGCGAAATTGTAAAGGATGAATTGCCGGGTGACGCTTACGCTTACCCGGCCTACATTCTACACCGCAGGCCGGATAAGGCATTTATGCCGCCATCCGGCAAACTCAGCGGCTTTGTTTACGTAGCAAATAGATAAAGTACGGCGCGCCAATAAAGCTTGAAAGCAGTCCCGCCGGGATCTGATACGGAAATAGCGCCATCCTGCCGCACCAGTCGGCAAAGACCAGTAAAACGCCCCCTGCCAGCGCCGAGATGACCATATGCGGCATCGTCCGGCGAAAACCGAGCATCCGCGCAATATGTGGCGCCATCAGTCCAACGAAACTCAGCGGCCCAATGGTCATCGTCGCAGTTGCCGTCAAACAAGCCGCCAGCGCCAGCAGCGCGATACGCGACGGCGTAAGCGCCATGCCCACCGCGCGCGCGGCATCGCCGCCCAGTGGCAAAATCGTTAACCAGCGGCGACACAACGGCACAATTGCCAGCAAAATCACCATCACGATCGCAGTTCGCGTAACCTGCCCGC
Source organism: Salmonella sp. 5800 (assembly GCF_046558195.1). Lineage (NCBI taxonomy): Bacteria > Pseudomonadati > Pseudomonadota > Gammaproteobacteria > Enterobacterales > Enterobacteriaceae > Salmonella > Salmonella sp. 5800. The sequence goes on from NZ_JBGDOX010000008.1 coordinate 52,668, forward strand.
CAGTGGCGTTATAGGTAGATCCTGCGATCCAGGTCAATACTTCCGCCATCCGCGGGTCGCCGCTCGCCTGGAGCATCATTAGCAGCATGGTAAACGCGGTGCTGAGCGCCATCCCCGCCAGCAACATCCGTTGCGGCGAGAAACCGCCGCGCCCGGCGGCTATCATAATAATCAGCAGTGTCGCCGCCGCGCCCAGGCTTCCGGCGGGCAGTAGCCAACCGAAGGCATTCCCCGGCACCAAAAACAGCATCAACACCACGCCAAACGCGGCTCCGGAACTGATCCCCAGCACTTCCGGACTGGCCATTGGATTACCGGTCAGACGCTGAATAATGCAGCCCGCCACCGCCAGCATGACGCCCGCCATTAACGCCGCCAGTATCCGCGGCCAGCGCCACGGCATCAGTTCTTCAAGCAGCGTTCCGCTCGCCCACGTCCAGCCGTGCGCGTCGCGACCAAAAGAGAGCGCGCCCCATGTTGCCAGCAGCAAGAGCGCGCCACCAGCAACGGCAAAAGCGAGGACATGCCGACGCTCCGCCGCCACACGATCGCTGGCGTTCATATCCGGCGCGCTCATGCTTTTAAGCCGCGGCAGCAGCCACAGGAGCAGCGGCGCGCCGATTAGCGCCGTCACTGAACCGGTGGAGACCTCCATCCATACGCGGGTGAGCCAAAGGATAATCTGATCGGATAGCCATAAAATAAGCGCCCCAATGAGCGGCGCCAGCATCAGGCGCGCCAGCAGACGTCTTGCGCCAAGCATTTTCGCCAGCAGCGGCGCAAACAGGCCGATAAAACCGATAATGCCCACCGCGTTGACCAGCAGCGCGCTCAACACAATCGCCAACGACAGCGCCGCCAGACGCGCTAACGACAGCGCCAGCCCCAGATTACGCGCAACGCCGTCATCCAGCCCCATCAGCGTCATCGGACGTAGCAACAATAATGTGAGCATCACACCGCCCAGCAACTGCGGCCACAGACGCTGCACGCCGCTCCAGTCGGTTTGCGTCAGCGTTCCGGTGCTCCATAAAAACATGCTTTGCAACTGATCGTGGTGGAAAATCACCAGTAACTGGTTGATTGCGCCACAATAGAGGCTAACCACCAACCCGGCGAGGATTAGGGTTACCGGCGACAGACGTTTGCCCCACGCCACGCCGAACACCAGCGCGCCGACGATACAGGCTCCCGTCAGGGCGGCAAACTGCGTCGCCAGCGCGCCGGGAATCGCCCATAGCGTAGTCACCGTGATCCCCAATTGCGCGCCGGTCGCCACGCCCAGCGTGGTCGGTTCCGCCAGCGGGTTACGCAATACTTGCTGGAACAGGACGCCTACCAGCCCAAGCCCCGCGCCCACCAGCAGCGAAATCGCCAGTCTTGGCAACAGGCTGTAATGAAAAATCATCTGCTCAATGATGTCGATATCCGGTGACCAGATAGCCTGTTGCCACTGGCTGCGCGGTAGCGCAACGGAGAAGTTAACCCATGTCAGCCAGCAGGCGGCAACAAACAGCGCCAATAACAGCAACGCCGGATGGCGGCTTCGCCTTATCCGGCCTACAAAGCGCCCGAACCGTAGGTCGGATAAGACGCTTTTCGCGCCGCCATCCGGCATTTCACGTTTTCTGCTCACGCTTTGCCTCCCAACACGTTATTCAGGATGCGGACAAAGTGCATCGTGGAGAGGGTCGCGCCATAGAACCAAACGGCGGGCACCCGGTGAAAGCGCCCGGCGCGGACAAACGGCATGGCCTGCCACAGCGGCGTTGCCATCAGCGCGTTCATATCGGTGCTATTCCCGTGATCGAAGCAGATCACATCCGCTTCTTTATACATCGCCAGCCGATCGATGCTAACCGCCGTACTGCCCCAAAAGTTGGTTTCCCCCTGCCAGGCATTGACAATGCCATACTCGTCCAGCACCTCCTGGAACAGGCAATTCGGGCCGAGCACCAGCATATGCCGCGGATCGATAAGCGTCGTCATCAGTAACGGACGCCCCCCGCGGCGGATAAAATGCGGCTTCTGGCTGGCGATGAAGCGATCGTATTGCGCCAGATGTTTTTCTGCCGCAGCTTCCAGATTCAGCGTCTGCGCCAGTTCAACCAGCGATCGTCGGGCTATCGCCAGCGGCTTTTTGCCGTCGCTAAAATCGAACCCGCGCCCCGGCGCGATCCGCGCCAGTTTCTCCGGCGAGGGTCCGTAGCCTGCCGACCAGACCATAAACGACGGCTTCATCTCTGTCAGCAGTTCGAGATTGGGTTCAGTGCGAAGACCCACATCAATCACCGAATCCGGCAACGGCGGTTCGCTAACCCACAGCTTATAATTTGGTACGTCCGCCACGCCATAAGGCGTAATACCGAGCGCCAGCAGCAGCTCAACCGGCAGCCACTCCAGCGCCACAATCCGGCGGGGATCGATAGCGGCAGCCTGCGCCGTATTCATTTGCCACAGCAGCGGCGAGAGCGCCATCGCCGTTAATAAACGGCGGCGAGTAAGAGGATATAAATCACGCATTAATACACAAAACTCACAGGTGCCGCGCCCGCCGGATGCTGAAGGATACCCATCGGGATACCGTAAATCTGCTCCAGCGTGTCACTGCGCATCAGTTCCGCAGGCGTTCCTTGCGCAATCATTTCACCGCCGCGTAGCGCGACTAAATAATCACAGTAGCGGGCCGCCATGTTGATATCGTGCAGCACCGCAACCACCGTCAGCCCGCGCTGCTGACTTAAACGATGCACCAGCGCCAGCACGTCAACCTGATGGGCGATATCCAGCGCTGACGTCGGCTCATCCAGCAGCAGACAACGGCTGTCCTGCGCGACCAGCATGGCAATCCACGCGCGCTGGCGCTCGCCGCCGGAAAGACTGTCTACCAGACGATGCGCCAGCGGTTTTAAGCCGACCAGCGTAATCGCCTCGTCTACTTTTTCCCGGTCCGCGACGCCAAAGCGTCCCAGCGCGCCGTGCCACGGATAGCGGCCAATCGCCACCAGTTCGCGCACCGTCATTCCTTCCGCCTGCGGCAATTGTTGAGGCAGATAGGCAACTTTGCGGGCAAACGCCTTGCTGCTCCAGCTCGCCAGCGGCTGATTGTCGAGCAGAATATCCCCTTCGGAAGGCGGCTGATGGCGGCCCAGCATTTTTAACAGCGTGGATTTACCGGAACCATTATGGCCGATAAGTCCGGTGACTCGACCTGCGGGAAACGTTAACGAGAGGGGGTGTAAAAGCGTGCGGCCCGGCACACGAAAGGCGACGCTTCGCAGCGCAAAGGTGGTATCGGAATGAATGTGGTTTTCCTGCATCGCAGCCAACTTGTAAAACGGGCACGGCAAGCCGTGCCCAAAAAGAAATTAGAAACGGAAGGTTGCCGTTGCAACGACCTGACGTTCTGCGCCCCAGAAACAGCCGTAGGTCTGGAAGCAGCTGGCGACGTATTCGCGGTCGAGCAGATTATTAACGTTAACCGCAATGCTGGAGCCCGCCATACCAAAACGCGCCAGATCGTACTTGACGACCGCATCCATCACCGCTGCGCTGCCTACCTTGAAGCTATTGGCCGGATCGCCGTAACTGGAGCCAATAAAACGACCGCCTGTTCCCAGCGTTAAACCTGACAACGGACCGTCGTTGAAGGTGTAATCGCCCCACAACGACGCCATGTGTTCAGGCACCTGCTCTGGCGTATTCCCTTTCAGGTTAGTGTCTTTCGTGTATTCAGCATCAGTATAAGTGTAAGACGCCGTCATATTGATGTTAGCCGTCAATGCTGCTTTGGCTTCCAGCTCTACACCTCGCGCACGAATTTCGCCTGCCGGCACCTGCGCTAATGGGTTGGTTGGATCGGCGGTCAGGTTATTGGTTTTGGTCAGCTGATAAACGGCACCCGTAACAACAACCGGCATGTCTTTCGGTACATATTTCACCCCTGCTTCATATTGCTCGCCTTTTGACGGCTTGTAAGAAACGCGTGGGGTGCTCCACAAATCGAAGGCGCTTGGCTCGAAAGATTGGCTATAGCTGAAGTAAGGTGAAATTCCATTATCGAATACGTAGTTTACGCCACCGCGCCAGGTGAACTGGTGGTCATTACGTTCAATATATCCTTCTGTCGGCGTAGTGGAATTCTGACGCACCGTTGTCGCTTGTTTAGACCAGTCATAACGGCCGCCGAGAGTAAATACCCACTTATTCCATTCCGCCTGATCCTGAACATAAAGGCCTGTTTGTTTACTTTCGTTCATCTGGTACGGCTCGGCGCCGCCGAAAGCAAAGTATTCAGGATGGTAATTGTTATAGAGATCGATTGACGGCGCGCTACCAAACGTCGCGTTAATATCATTACGCATACGCATGAAATCGACACCCGTCAGCAACGTATGATCAATATCGCCGGTCGCGAATTTACTTTCCAGTTGTGTATCTACGCTGAAATTCTGTAAACGCTCGTTGTCAACGATAGTACCGCGGTTAAGCGTATGGCCGTCCGCCGCAATCCCCGTGCCATAGACGCTTTTTTGCGCGGTTTTCATTTCGACAAAACGTAAATTCTGGCGCACGGTAAAAGTGTCGTTGAAGCCATGCTCGAAACTGTATCCCACCATTTTCTCGTTACGAGAATAGGTGTTGTTTGACGCCCCTTCGTTGAAATCTGTTGGCAAGCGTTTACCATTCGGTAACGGTTCAACCGTTCCCTCTTTCGGCAGCCAGCCGTAGTAGCCGGTCTCTGGTTCGTTCTGGAAATAAGAAAGGAACGTAAAATTCGTTTTCTCATCCGGACGCCAGGTAAAAGAGGGCGCAATCGCATAGCGCTGCGACTCAGAACTCTTTTGCTGTTCGTTTGTCGAACGCGCCAGTCCCGTCAGACGATATGAGAACTCACCGTTGTCATCCAGGGAATCACTAAAATCAAAACCGGTCTGGAACAAATTGTCCGTCCCCATTTTGAATTGAATTTCTTTCAGCGGCTCAGTAGTCGGCCGCTTGCTAACCATCGAAATGATACCGCCCGGGTTGCTCTTACCGTAGAGAACGGACGTTGGGCCACGCATCAACTCAACACGCTCAAGCATGTAGGGATCAATAACCGCATCGTTGTAGAAGTTACCCTGCAATTTCAGGCCATCCAGATAGTTATTCTGGCTCAGGCCGACGGAAGAAAAGCCACGGATAATCACAAAGTCATAGGTATTGGAAGCGCCGCGGCTGCTTACCGTTACACCCGGCGTGTAACCCAACGCTTCTTTTACTGACTGGAATTGATGCATCTGCATCTCTTCGTTAGTGACCACCGAAACCGACTGTGGCGTTTTTTCGATAGGTGTATCAGTTTTGGTGGTGGTGGCGGAACGCTTCGCGGCGATGGTCGGAGCCGGTCCCCAGGCACTTTCCTGCGCGGCAGGCGCTGCGGTTACGGTAATGGTTTCTTCTTTCGGTTGAACCGCCGCCTGTGCATAGACAGACATGCCGCTAACCGCTGTGGCTACTACAACTGCGATTTTACGCAGTGAGGAGTTTGGCTGAGCAGTTTTAAGACGCGCCATTGGTATATCTCTGATGAAAGTGAATGATAACGTAAACGATAATTATTATTATAACCGCAGCATGATAGGCGAAATATCGTCGCAATGGCAAGCGATACGCGGCCCTACGAAAACTAAGGGGTTAAGAAACAACCAGATGAAAAGGAAGGGTTAATAAATTAGACTGAAATGTTATTTATAGGGGATTTGCCGGATGGCGACGTAAGCGTCTTATTCGGCCTACGTCGCACATAATGGAGTCGTAACGGTGTAGACCGGGTAAGCACAGCGCCACCCGGCACTATTACCGTGATTAATTGCCGCCGAACATCTCCTTAATCCAGCCGGCAACGCCGTCGCTCTTCTCTTCTTTCGGCGGCTGTTGCTGCGCAGGCTGCTGCGGCTGAGACGACTGATCGAACGGATTGCCTGACGGCTGCTGTTGCTGCTGCATCATCTCGCCCTGCTGGCACAGCGTATTTGGATCGTCCGTCCAGACCGGCAGAGTGCGCATACCGCCGCTACAGACAAAATTACCGTCGTAATCAACGCCCATATCCACCACATCTTCCGGCGGCGTCAGAACTAAAGGCGTCGGCGTCTGGTTCGCCAGATAGCGCTGGTAAATCGCCATCGCGCCGCTGGCGCCGTACAATTTCGTCGGCTGGTTGTTATCACGGCCTACCCAAGTGATAGTCACCTGGCTGCCGTCGATACCGGCAAACCAGGTATCGACATTGTTGTTTGTCGTCCCGGTTTTACCCGCCAGATGCAGACCTGGATATTTCGCGCCAAGCTGACGCCCCGTACCACGCTGGACGACCTGCTGCATTGTCCAGAGCGTCAGGTAAGCCGCCTGTGCCGGTACGGCGCGTTCAGCTTGCGGATAACTTTGGTACAGCACCTTACCATCTTCCGCAATAACCGAACGCAGCGCTGATAACGGCGCGCGATTTCCACCGCTGGCGATAGTCTGGAACGCCTGCGCCACTTCGATCGGCGTCAGGTTCAGCGCCCCTAACAGCATAGCCGGAACCGGATTGAGCTGATCTTTCGGCACGCCGAGCTTCGTCCAGGTATCGGTTACCGCCGGTAGACCTAACGCCATCCCCAGATTGACCGTCGGTACGTTCATTGAGCGAGTTAACGCATCCACCAGCATCACTTTCCCGCTTTCGCTGTAGCGACGATCGTCGTTCTGCGGCGACCAGACCTGACCATTCGGCTGGCGCAGAGAAATCGGCGCATCGGCAATCCAGGTGTTCAGACGGTATAAGTTCGGCTGACTTAACGCGGTCAGATAGGTCGCCGGTTTCGCCAGCGACCCGATGGAACGGCGCGCCTGCATGGCACGGTTATAGCCGGCATACTGCGGCTCCGCCCCGCCAACCATCGCGCGCACCTCGCCGCTAAAGCGATCCACCACCACCATCGCGGTTTCCAGATCGCTCAATTTACGCTGCTTCTTCAACGCCGGAATGCCTTCGACAACGGCTTTTTCTGCGGCATCCTGCGCCACGGAGTCAAAGGTGGTGAAGATCTTCACACCGGAAAGATCTTTAATTTTATCCCCCAGCTTCGCCTGCAGTTCCTGACGAACCATCTGCATAAACGCTGGCTGCGGTGAAATAACGCCGCCGCGCGGCTGTACGCCAAGCGGACGCGCGCTCAGCATGTCATAGAGTTCCTGATCGATGATTTTCTGCTGCTGTAACAGGCGTAGCACCAGGTTACGACGCTCCAGCGCCAGTTTCGGGTTGCGCCACGGGTTATAAATCGACGCCCCTTTTACCATCCCCACCAGTAACGCCTGCTGATCGAGGCTCAGTTCCTCTACCGGACGACCAAAGTAATACAGGCTCGCCAGAGGAAAACCGCGAATTTCATTGTCCCCGCTTTGACCGAGGTAGACCTCGTTCATGTACAGCTCAAGAATACGATCTTTACTGTAACGGGCATCCATGATCAGCGCCATGTAGGCTTCATTCGCTTTACGCCAGTATGATCTTTCGCTGGAGAGGAACAGGTTCTTCACCAGCTGCTGGGTTAGCGTACTGGCCCCCTGCACCGTGCGTCCCGCCGTCAGGTTGGCCAGCACCGCACGCCCGATAGAGTAAAGACTAATGCCATCATGCTCATAGAAATGACGGTCTTCCGTCGCCAACAGCGTATCGACCAGCAGATCCGGGAAACCGCTGCGCGGGACGAATAAACGCTGCTCGCCATTTGGCGAAGAAAGCATGGTGATAAGCCGCGGATCGAGACGGAAGAAGCCAAACTGGCGGTTGTTATCCAGATTGACGATGGTTTCCAGACGCCCGTCACTGAACGTCAGCCGCGCGCGCACCTGCCCTTCTTTGCTGTCCGGGAAGTCAAACGGACGACGGATCATCTCAATGCTATTGGCCTGCACGGTAAATTCGCCGGGACGGGTCATCTTCGTCACCAGACGATACTGCGTCGCTTCCAGCAATTTCACCATCTCGTTTTTGCTGACAGGCATGTCTGGCTCAAGGTTCACCATCCGGCCATATACCGCCGCCGGAAGCTGCCAGACCTTGCCATCGATACGGCTGCGGATTTTTTGATCCAGATAGACGCCGTAAATGGCGAACAGCACCACAAAAACGATAAACAGTTTTAGCAATAGCCACAGCCAGCCGCGCTTGCCACGAGGCTTACGCCCTTTGCCCTTACCTTTACGCGGCATCGGTTCTTCATCCTCATAGTCATCATCATAATCGTCGTCATGCTGCCGACGACGGCTCACCTTTTGTTTCACAGGACGTGACGGTTTCCCCTTACGTCCAATCGGCTCGCGGTCATTCCCCGCCATGCTTTTTCTCCGCAACATACAGGCGCAAAGGCCCGATTCTCTATTCTTCCGCCAGACGACAGAAGAAGAAATCTCTCAATTATTACCGCTCTTTCGCCGGATGCGGCATAACGCCTTATCCGGCCTACAGTTACATTACGAATACTTCTTCGTGCGCCGCGTTGGGGCCGTATTCGCCGGATCGTCCGGCCAGACATGTTTGGGGTAACGGCCCTTCATCTCTTTTTGCACTTCGCGATACGCCCCCTGCCAGAAAGCGCTTAAATCGCGCGTAATCTGTAGCGGTCGCTGCGCTGGCGAAAGCAGTTCCAGCACCAGCGGCACGCGGCCCTGAGCGATGGTTGGGGTCTTCGCTTCGCCAAACATTTCCTGCATTCTGACCGCCAGTGCGGGCGGGTTATCTTCATGATAACGAATCGTTATTCGGCTTCCCGTCGGCACAGTGTAATGCCCAGGCAGTTCACTATCCAGACGTTGCAGCATGGCATAGTCAAGCAGTCCCCGTAACGCCTGAGTCACATTCAGAGATTTCAGACTCCGTAACGACTGTACGCCTGTCATGTGCGGCAGCAACCAGTTTTCCAGAGTCGCCAGCAGCGACGCCTCATCCACGGCAGGCCAGTCATATTCCGGCAGCCATTTCGCCGCACAGTGTAGACGCAGACGGAACTGCTCCGCTTCCGGCGTCCAGTTAAGGACGGACAGACCTCTATCGCGGATGCCGTTCAGCATCGCCTGATGAAGCTCCTCTTCAGACGGTTTCGCCAGTGGCTGAACGCTAACCGTCAACTGTCCAATACGCATTCTGCGCCACGCTTTCAACGTTCCCTGCGCTTCGTCCCATTCAACCGTGTCAGACTGGCGCAGTAAATCAGGACACGCCTGAATCAGCGAGGCGATATCCAGCGGCTGCGCCAACAATATTCGGGCGTCCGGCGAGGCGCTACCTTGCAGCAACAGCGGCGCGATCAGCCATTCATGACGTCCCAACGCGTCATCCGCATCTAACATCGCGCCCATACCATTGGCTAACTGATAGCGCCCTTCCTGACCACGACGTCGCGCGATGCGGTCGCTAAACGCTCTGGCCAACAGCGGCATAATAAGCGCGCTATCCGGCTCGCCATTACGCACCTGCAGCCGTTTTAAAAGCTGCTGGCTACGCTGCTGCCAGCCCGGCTGTCGCCGCGAAAATAGCACGCTTAAATCCGTACCGCCGCCGCGCGGCGGGTCCTCAAGGATGGCCGCGAGCATGGCGGCGGTGGCGGCGCTGTCGCCCTCGTCGGCGTTGACTAACATCGCCGCCAGGCGCGGATCGTTACCCATTGCCGCCATTTTCCGGCCCCGCGCGCTTAACCGTTCGCCCTCCAGCGCGCCTAACATCAATAATAAACGGCGGGCGGCCTGAAGATTCACCTCCGGCGGCCTGTCCAGCCAGAAAAGCGATGCCGGATCGTGACATCCCCACTGCAACACCTCCATCAACAAACCGGAAAGGTCACTGTGTAAGATTTCCGGATCGCTTTGCGCCGCCGCCCGCTCCGCCTGTTCTTTGGCCAGCAGATGTAAACAGATACCCGGCGCCAGTCGTCCGGCGCGCCCCGCGCGCTGCGTCATTGACGCCTGACTGATACGCTGCGTAACCAGCCGCGTCAGTCCCGTTCGCGCGTCGAATCGCGCCACGCGCTCCTGAGCGCTATCGACGACCAGACGAATCCCCTCAATCGTCAAACTGGTTTCGGCAATGTTAGTCGCCAACACCACTTTACGCATCCCGGCGGGGGCGGGAACAATCGCTTTGCGTTGCGCTTCCAGAGACAATGCGCCATACAGCGGACAAAGCAGGACATCGCTCCCTACCCGCGACGCCAGATGTTCATGAACGCGCTGTATTTCGCCTACGCCGGGTAAAAATAGCAGCAGCGAACCGTTTTCATTGCGCAGCAGTTCCGCTGTCGCCATCGCGACGGCCTCATCAAAACGCAAATGCGCCGCGAGCGGCTGATAACGTCGCTCCACCGCAAACGCGCGCCCCTCCGAGACGATCGTCGGCGCATCAGGCAGTCGCTGACAAAGCCTGTCGTTATCCAGCGTCGCAGACATAATTAACAGCCTGAGATCGTCACGGAGCCCTTGCTGGATATCCAGCAACAGCGCCAACGCTAAATCCGCCTGTAAACTGCGCTCATGAAATTCATCCAGTATCACCAGCCCCACGCCGCGTAATTCGGGATCGCGCTGAATCATTCTGGTCAATACGCCTTCGGTCACCACTTCCAGCCGGGTACGCGGCCCCACGCAGCTTTGCGCGCGCATCCGGTAACCTACCGTTTCGCCAGGCTTTTCATTCAACGCTTCCGCCAGACGCTGCGCGACATTACGCGCCGCCAGACGACGCGGTTCAAGCAGAAGGATTTTTCCAGCAACCGGCCCCTGTTGCAGGAGTTGCAACGGCAGCCAGGTGGATTTCCCCGCCCCGGTAGGCGCGGACAACAAAACCTGCGGCGCGGTTTTTAGGGCTGTCAACAATTCAGGCAATACGGCGGCAACGGGCAATGACGTCACAAACGGCTCCACGGGGTTAACTTTCTTTGCGCCGCATTGTAGCATCGTGTTAATCCATAACCGAGTATCCCTATGTCTGAGCCAAAACGGCTGTTTTTTGCGATTGACTTACCCGACGACGCGCGCGCGCAAATTATCGCCTGGCGCGCCACCCATTTTGCGTCTGAAGACGGACGCCCCGTGGCAGCGGCGAACCTACACCTGACGCTGGCCTTTTTAGGCGACGTCAGTAGCGATAAGCAGCGCGCGCTTGCGCAACTGGCCGGACGAATTCGCCAGCCGGGCTTTACGCTACATCTGGATGACGCCGGTCAGTGGCTACGTTCACGCGTGGTGTGGCTGGGGATGCGCCAGCCGCCGCGCGGATTGTTGCAGTTGGCTAATATGCTGCGCGCGCAGGCCGCCCGCAGCGGTTGTTATCAAAGCCCGCAGCCTTTTCACCCGCATATTACGCTGCTGCGCGACGCCAGCCATGCGGTGGCTATCCCGCCGCCGGGCTTTTGCTGGTCATTTCCGGTCACATCGTTTGCGCTTTACGCCTCTTCGTATGGGCAAGGCCGTACCCGCTATGCCGAGCTGCAGCGCTGGACGCTGGGCGAATAATAATGAAGGAATGTCGATGCTATTCTCCCCCCCTTTACAACGCGCTACGCTGATTCAGCGCTATAAACGTTTTTTAGCCGATGTGATCACCCCTGACGGTACGACGCTTACGCTGCACTGTCCTAATACCGGCGCAATGACCGGCTGCGCCACGCCAGGCGATACCGTCTGGTATTCGACATCAGAAAATACTAAACGCAAATATCCGCATACCTGGGAATTGACTGAAACACAATCCGGCGCATTCATTTGCGTGAATACGCTGCGGGCGAACCAGCTAACGAAAGAAGCGATTCAGGAGAATCGCCTGCCGGCGCTGGCGGGGTACAATATTCTGAAAAGTGAAGTCAAATATGGCGCCGAGCGCAGCCGTATAGATTTTATGTTACAGGCAGATTTCCGCCCGGACTGCTATATTGAAGTGAAATCGGTCACGTTAGCGGAAAAAGAAAACGGTTATTTTCCCGACGCCATCACCGAACGAGGGCAAAAACATCTTCGGGAGTTGATGGGCGTTGCGGCGGCAGGTCATCGCGCGGTGGTGGTGTTCGCGGTGCTGCACTCCGCCATTACACGTTTTTCACCCGCACGTCATATCGATATAAAATACGCGCAGCTATTGAGCGAGGCTCAGAATAAAGGCGTGGAAGTTTTAGCTTATAAAGCAGAACTTTCAGCCCAAAAAATGGAACTGAACGAACCAGTACCCATAACGTTGTAGTGGAATAACAGCCTGATTATTAAGTATTCTGGCCGCGTGCGTAAATACGCTTTTCCTCACAGGGTTGTCAAGTGTTACGTTTAGATAATTGCTATCCGGAAAAGCATCTGCTATTTATAGCGACCTGATTTTCCCCCGAACATGGGGATCGATAGTGCGTGTTAAGGAGAAGCAACATGCAAGAAGGGCAAAACCGTAAAACATCGTCCCTGAGTATTCTCGCCATCGCTGGGGTGGAGCCGTACCAGGAGAAACCGGGCGAAGAGTATATGAACGAAGCCCAGCTATCGCACTTCAAGCGTATTCTTGAAGCATGGCGTAATCAACTCCGGGATGAAGTCGATCGCACTGTGACGCACATGCAGGACGAAGCCGCCAACTTCCCCGATCCGGTCGATCGCGCCGCGCAGGAAGAGGAGTTTAGCCTGGAGTTACGTAATCGTGACCGTGAGCGCAAACTGATCAAAAAGATCGAGAAGACGCTGAAGAAAGTGGAAGATGAAGACTTCGGTTATTGCGAGTCCTGCGGGGTGGAGATTGGTATCCGCCGCCTGGAAGCGCGTCCAACAGCCGATCTGTGCATCGACTGCAAAACGCTGGCTGAAATTCGCGAAAAACAGATGGCGGGTTAATCCCGTTCGTTTCTACCCTATTTATGACAGGCGGGAGTTTTCCCGCCTTATTCTTTATTGCCCGCAGCATGACTGACTCACACTATATTGGCCGTTTCGCGCCGTCGCCATCCGGCGAACTGCATTTCGGCTCGTTAATCGCCGCCCTCGGCAGCTATCTACAAGCCCGTGCGCAACGCGGAATTTGGCGCGTTCGCATAGAGGATATCGACCCCCCACGTGAAGTTCCCGGTGCCGCAGCGACCATTCTGCGCCAGCTGGAACATTACGGCCTGCACTGGGATGGCGAGGTCTTATGGCAATCACAGCGTCATGAGGCTTATCGCGAGGCGCTGGCCTGGCTTCACGAGCAGGGGCTGAGCTACTACTGCACTTGCCCCCGCTCGCGCATTCAACGTCTGGGCGGTATTTACGACGGCCATTGCCGGACGTTATACCACGGGCCGGAGAATGCCGCCGTCAGAATTAAACAGCAGCATCCGGTGATGCGTTTCCATGATGCCTTGCGCGGCGACATCCAGGCTGACCCACAGCTGGCGAGCGAAGATTTTATTATCCACCGCCGCGACGGACTGTTTGCTTATAATCTGGCCGTGGTGGTCGACGATCATTTTCAGGGGGTGACGGAGATCGTCCGCGGCGCAGATTTAATCGAACCCACTGTCCGACAACTTTCGCTGTATAAACAGTTTGGCTGGCGTGCGCCAGGTTACGTGCACCTTCCGCTGGCGCTCAACGAACAAGGCGCTAAACTTTCCAAGCAAAATCATGCCCCTGCGCTTGCGACAGGCGATCCGCGCCCGGTACTGGTCCAGGCATTGCGCTTTTTAGGCCAACGCGACGTCGTAGCGTGGCAGGAGATGTCTGTTGAGGAGTTGCTGCGCTTTGCGGTGGAGCACTGGAGGCTTGCAGCCGTACCCACATCGGCTAATGTAAATCCGGCATTCTCAAATGCGTCTCGCTGAGCTATGATTAGCCGCTATTTTTGCTCATCGTCTTTCGCATTGCTGCGGCGTTAATGATGCTTACAGCCCAGGTCGCGTTGCTCTCTTACGCCCGTCTGCCGTAATGCGAAAGACATAGAGTAAGTTGATCTTATTAATGTATGACACTACCGAGGTGCGCTATTTTTACCCGAGTCGCTAATTTTTGCCGTAAGGTGTTAAGCCGCGAGGAGAGCGAGGCAGAACAAGCCGTCGCCCGTCCACATATGACGATTATCCCGCGTGAACAGCACGCTATCTCCCGCAAAGATATCAGTGAAAATGCCCTCAAGGTACTGTACAGGCTGAACAAAGCGGGCTATGAAGCCTACCTGGTCGGCGGCGGCGTCCGCGATCTCCTGCTCGGCAAAAAGCCGAAGGATTTCGACGTGACCACCAACGCAACACCGGATCAGGTACGGAAATTATTCCGCAATTGCCGTCTGGTGGGGCGTCGTTTCCGCCTGGCTCACGTGATGTTTGGCCCGGAAATTATCGAAGTGGCAACGTTTCGTGGTCATCATGAAGGCAGTGAAAGCGACCGTACGACCTCCCAGCGTGGGCAAAACGGTATGCTGCTGCGCGATAATATCTTCGGTTCTATCGAAGAAGATGCCCAGCGCCGCGATTTCACCATTAACAGCCTTTACTACAGCGTAGCGGATTTTACCGTGCGCGATTACGTCGGCGGGATGCAGGATCTGCAAGAAGGCGTGATTCGCCTGATCGGCAATCCGGAAACGCGCTACCGCGAAGACCCGGTTCGAATGCTGCGCGCCGTGCGTTTCGCTGCGAAGCTCAATATGCGTATCAGCCCTGAAACGGCTGAGCCAATCCCGCGTCTGGCAACCTTGCTAAACGACATTCCTCCCGCGCGCCTGTTCGAAGAGTCGCTGAAGCTGTTGCAGGCGGGGAACGGTTTTGAAACCTATCAACAACTGCGGGAATACCACCTCTTCCAGCCGTTGTTTCCTACTATTACGCGTTATTTCACCGAAAACGGCGACAGCGCAATGGAACGCATCATTGCGCAGGTGTTGAAGAATACGGATAACCGCATCCGTAACGAGATGCGCGTTAATCCGGCATTTTTGTTTGCCGCCATGTTCTGGTATCCGCTGCTGGAGATGGCGCAAAAAATCGC
This sequence comes from Salmonella sp. 5800, assembly GCF_046558195.1. Lineage (NCBI taxonomy): Bacteria > Pseudomonadati > Pseudomonadota > Gammaproteobacteria > Enterobacterales > Enterobacteriaceae > Salmonella > Salmonella sp. 5800. Next base: position 67,689 of record NZ_JBGDOX010000008.1, read on the forward strand.
TCAGGAGAGCGGTCTGGCCTATTACGACGCTTTCGCGCTGGCCATGAATGACGTGCTGGATGAAGCCTGCCGTTCACTGGCGATCCCGAAACGTCTGACCACGCTTACCCGTGATATTTGGCAGCTTCAGTTACGGATGTCGCGACGCCAGGGCAAACGCGCCTGGAAGCTGATGGAACATCCCAAATTCCGCGCCGCGTTTGATTTGCTGGAGCTGCGCGCTCAGGTGGAAAATAATACTGAGCTGCAACGTCTGGCGCAGTGGTGGGCCGAGTTTCAGGCTTCCGCGCCGCCGGAACAAAAAGGGATGCTCAACGAGCTGGACGACGATCCTGCTCCACGCCGCCGCCGTTCACGTCCGCGCAAACGCGCGCCGCGCCGCGAGGGAAGTGCGTGACTGTCGTTTATATCGCCATTGGCAGCAACCTCGCCTCCCCTTTGGAGCAGGTTAATGCTGCCGTGAAAGCGATCGGTGAAATCCCTGACAGCCGAATCGTGGCCGTTTCCTCGTTTTACCGCACACCGCCATTAGGCCCACAGGATCAACCCGATTACCTGAACGCCGCGGTGGCGCTGGATACCACTCTCGCCCCCGAAGAATTGCTTAACCATACCCAGCGCATTGAGCTGCAGCAGGGCCGTGTGCGTAAAGCTGAACGCTGGGGGCCGCGAACGCTGGATCTCGACATTATGCTGTTTGGCGATGAAGTCATTAACACCGAGCGCCTGACGGTTCCGCACTACGATATGAAAAACCGCGGCTTTATGCTGTGGCCGCTGTTTGAAATCGCCCCGGAATTGACCTTTCCTGACGATGGCGTCGCGCTGACACAGCTTGTCTATCAGCACGTTCCCGCTCCAGCATACTGGTAATTTTTAATTAATATTAATTTATGACAAACCTGTATTTTTGCATCTACCACTAAATAACAGAAGAGATTATCCATTATTTTTTCTTAAAAGCTCATTTAGTAATAATGAAAATTACTCATGTGTAATTTTTTTATAATCTACACCGTGAATTCATTTACGACTTCCCCCTTCTTAAATCGCCCATTTTATCGATTTCGTTGCATATTCCCGCTTTTAAACATAACTTAAACATATATACAATCTCGTTAAATCCGCCCCCTTTTTTTTAAATCATTCACAAAAAAATTGTTAATATTAAAAACATAATTTCTCATTATTTTACAAAATGAAATCTATGCATAAGATATGCCACCCCTCTTTAATCTTATTGAGGGTATTTTTTATCTCATTTTGTAAGGATACAAGCATGAAAAAAGTTCTCCTGGCGGCAGCTGTGTTTATGGCTTTAGGCTCTTCTTCCGCTATGGCAGTTGAAGGTGGTCGTATTAATTTTGAAGGCCTGGTCAGCGCTGAAACCTGTAAAAAAGTCGTCAGCTCCGCTGTTGGTAATAGCGATATCGACGGTACAGTTACCCTGAAAACCGCACACGTTAGCGATGTCACCGCAGAAGTTCAAAACACCGCCGCAGGCGTAAACGCAGAAGATTTCTCCATCATTATCGACTGCTCCGATGCAGGCGCAAGCCTGATGAAATCATATCTGACGATGTCCTCCTCTTTTAGCAATACGAAGGGCACCCTGGATAACGACGAAACGCTGACCCGCAGCGGTATCGAGGCGGCGAAAGCGGTTGATATCGCGGTTCACCATGTTGACAATGCCAGCGCCCTCTCGCTGGTGAAAATCAACGATCCTTCTAACACGATGGAAGAAGTCTTTACCAACGGTATCGCAACCTACAACTTTAAAGCGTCTTACGTGAAATCGTCTGATGCAGGTGCCAGCGTGACAACCGGTCTGGTCTCCACCAATGCGATTTATACCTTTACTTACGAGTAATAGTCACTCCTGTCTTTAACAGACAGTATTGCAGGCGATGCCTATCTATACAGGGAAATAGCGAGTTTCTGCGCTACTTCCCTGTTCCGGGCATACAATACAGCAAGGACGGCTTATGTCTCACTCTATAAAATTTACTTTGTCTGCTATCGCTCTGACCGGGGCGTTATTTAGCGCTGCCAGCCATGCCGATATTATTATTTCCGGCACGCGTATTGTTTATGATGCTAATAAAAAAGACGTTAGTGTGCGTCTGGAAAATAAAGGAAACAGTCCGTTACTGGTACAGAACTGGATAGATCTCGGCAACGATAATGCTGAGCCGGGCACTATTAAAGCCCCCTTTACTGCCACGCCGCCGGTATCACGTATTGACCCTAAGCGCGGGCAGTCGATAAAAATTATGTATTCCGGCACCGAGTCACTACCGAAAGATCGCGAAAGCGTCTTCTGGTTCAACGTGCTGGAAGTTCCGCCGAAAGCGGATACCAGCAAAGCAGAAAATAAGAATCTGCTTCAGTTGGCGTTCCGCACCCGCATCAAGCTGTTTTATCGCCCGACAGGTTTACCGGGTGCCCCGGCAGAAGCACCAAAACAGCTGAAATGGCAGGTCGCCAACGAACAGGGCCATGCCGTCCTTCGTGCCGATAACCCGACCCCATATTACGTCTCCTTTAACGCTGCCACCTATACCAGCGGCGGAAAACGCTATGACGTCGACGCGACAATGGTCGCCCCCTTTAGCAAAGCCACATTCACGGTGAAAGGGCTGCAAAGCACCAGCGCAGGCAAACTAGAGTTCCAATCCATTAATGACTACGGCGGCATTATCGCTGGCTCAGCTTCGCTGTAATGAAGTTATCACAAAGCAGGATGAAAAAGACGGTGCAAAACGTTTCCACGACCATGCCAAAAAAGACGCTGCTCGCGGTGTGCTGCGCGCTGCTTTACAGCCAGCCTGGTCTGGCTGCGGACGTCGTTGAATACGATAGCTCATTTTTAATGGGCGATGGCGCTACGTCTATTGACGTCAGCCGTTATTCTGATGGTAACCCCACGCCGGTGGGAACGTATACCGTAAAAGTGTTTGTGAATGAGAAAGCCGTTGCCAGCCAGACCATTCCGTTTATCGACATCGGCAAAAAGAGCGCCGAAGCCTGTCTGACGACAAAAAATCTGGCGCAGTTGCACATCAAACAGCCGGAGATCGTCGGCGAAAAAGCGATCCTGAAGAAAGGTGACGACGAGAGCGGCGATTGCTTAAATCTGGCGACGCTGATCGAACAGTCCAGCGTCATGTTTGATATGGGCGACCAGCGCCTGGATATTACCGTACCGCAGGTCTGGATCAATAAGAGTTATGACGGCTATGTGGAACCGTCGCTGTGGGAAAGCGGCATCCCGGCGGCGTTGCTCTCCTACAACGTTAACGGCTACCACAATACCAATCACGGTACCGATAACGACAGTATGTACGCAGCCCTCAATACCGGCATTAACCTCGGAGCCTGGCGTTTTCGCGCCAACGGTAACTATAACTGGAACAATAATGGCGGCAGTAATTTCGATTTTCAGAACCGCTACGTCCAGCGCGATCTCACTGCACTACGCTCGCAGCTGATGATAGGCGAGACATACACCACCGGCGAGACCTTCGACTCGGTCAGCATTCGCGGGGTGCGCCTGTTCAGCGATTCTCGTATGCTGCCCTCGCAGCTTGCCAACTATGCTCCCGTGATCCGCGGCGTCGCCAATACCAACGCCAAAGTCACCATTACCCAGGGCGGCTACAAGATTTACGAATCTACAGTACCGCCGGGCCCGTTCGAAATTAACGATCTCAGTCCTTCCGGCTACGGTAGTGACCTCATCGTCACCATCGAAGAGGCCGACGGCAGCAAGCGTACCTTCAGTCAGCCCTTCTCCTCGGTAATGCAGATGCAAAAACCCGGCGTTGGACGCTGGGATATCAGCGCGGGAGAAGTGAAAGACGACGATCTTCACGATAATCCGTACGTCGCGCAGGGTACCTACTATTACGGTTTGAACAACTATCTGACCGCCTATACTGGCGTTCAGGCTACCGATAATCACTACCTGGCAGGGTTGTTCGGCATGGGCCTTAACACGCCGTTTGGCGCCATCGCGCTGGACGTCACCCACTCCCGCACGGAGATCCCTGACGATAAAACCTATCAGGGACAGAGCTACCGCTTAACGTGGAACAAACTGATTGAAGCCACAGAGACCTCGTTTAACGTGGCGGCCTACCGTTATTCAACCCAGAACTATCTGGGCCTGAACGACGCGCTTCAGCTGATTGACGATGCTAAATATGGAGATGAAGAGCAGCGTAACACGATGAGTAACTTCTCTCGCCTGAAAAACCAGGTCACCCTGAGCATCAGCCAGCCGCTACAGGATGGTGAAATTGATTACGGCTCCTTTTACCTGTCCGGTTCATGGACCGATTACTGGGCGACGGGCAACAGCCGTAGCGACTATACGCTGGGCTACGGTAAGGGTTTTTCGTGGGGAAGCATGAGCCTCAATCTGCAGCGAACCTGGGATGAAGACGGCAAGAAAGATGATTCACTCTATATCAACCTGAGTATTCCGCTGGCCAACCTGCTCGGCGGGGATAACCACCGTTCCGGCTTTACTACCCTCTCTACACAGATGCGTACGGACTTTGACGGCGGTCATAACCTGAGCATGAACAGCAGCGGTAATAGCGAAGACAATATGCTGAACTATAGCGTAAACGCTGGCTATTCCACGCAGAAAGAGGGCAAGAGCATCTCCGATGTCGGCGGCTACGCCAGCTACCAGTCGCCATGGGGCGATATTTCGGCGTCAGCCTCCGCCAACAACGACAGTAACCGTCAGTACTCGCTCACCACCAACGGCGGCTTCATTTTACACAGCGGCGGCCTGACGTTTACTAATGACAACTTCAGCAACAGCGACGCCCTGGTGCTGGTTAAAGCTCCCGGCGCGAAAGGCGCTCGCATCAACGGCGGCGGCAGTACCGTTGACCGTTGGGGCTATGGTGCCAGCAACACCCTTTCCGCCTACCGGGAAAATCAGGTCAGTCTGGATATCGACACTATGGAAAACGACGTGGAGCTGAAAAGCACCAGCACGATGCTGGTTCCGCGCGACGGTGCAGTGGTGTTCGCCAGCTTTGAGACAGATGAAGGGCGCTCGGCCATTCTCAACATGACGCGTAGCGACGGCAAAGCACTCCCATTTGGGGCAGAAGTATACGAAGGCGAGGCACAGATCGGCAATATGGGCCAGGGCGGCCAGGCTTTTGTTCGCGGCATCAATGAACGCGGCGAACTGACGGTGCGCTGGTTCGAAAATAACCAACCAGCCCATTGTTCAGCCCCCTACCAGTTGCCGACAAACCAACAAACGGTCGGCTCCGGCCAGACGTTGTTGTTAAACAACATTACCTGCCGTGTTATCAACCACAACTAAAATGGAACCCACAATGAAAAGGAATAAATGCCTTTTGGTCGCCTTAGCGCTAGCGACACTATTCCCGCTGGCCAGTCAGTCAGAAGATATCAACGTTGACTTTACCGCCACCGTGCTGGCAACGACCTGCAGCATGTCGATTACCGCATTAGACGGATCTTCCATCTCTGGCGATGAAACAAACGGCTATAAACTTACAGTTGGCGACGTAGGTCTGGATAAGATCGTCAAAAAATCGGCAGAGTCGCAGAAAAATTTTAAGATCGTTGCCAGCGATTGCAGTGCGGGAACCTCTAAGATTACGACCTCTTTGGCCAGCTCTACGTCGACCAGCGGTAATTTTATTAAAAATGAATCGACTGACAGCAGCGCCGCCGAAAATATTGGTATGGGAATTAAGCGTAAAGCGACAACAGGTGAAACCTATTTAACGCCAGGCTCAGGTTCATTCGACTGGGCATCAGACGAACTGACGGCCAACGCGGTGGAAATGACCGTAGCGCTGCGTGAACTGACTGACGGCGCAGGAACGATTGGCGCTTTCAGTGCCAAAGCGACGTTTAATTTTACTTATCAGTAATAGGGATATTATGATGAAAAAACAATTATTACATAGTGTGATTGTTGGTGTACTGGCAGCAGTCAGCGCGAGTATTTCCATACCCTCTCTGGCGGGAACATCAAGCCTGGATTTGACCGTTGATGCTAATATTACGAGCGGTACATGTTCCGTATCCGTGCTGGATGGCGACACCGCCACCAATACTATTGCTTTTGGTAGTGTCTATCTTTCTGAAGTTGCGGCCGCAACAAAAGTAAAAGCCTTTGCATTACGTTTCAGCGACTGCGCCGGGATACCCAATAAAAAAGCCAAGCTTGTAATAGCGCCTAACAACGTCCAGTGCCCCGGAACCAATCACACTAACGGTCAGTTCCCCAACGCTTCAACAGCCACAGATAAAGCGGTGGGAACCAACGTAGAATTATGGCCAACGTCCGTTCCGGAAACCTCAGGCACGGTGAAATTCCACTGCTGGTCTAAAAATCCGCAGGAGATTGATCTGACGGGAGCCAGCACAACGGCGCCTGTCGATTATCCGCTTAGCGCACGTCTGGTTGCTGAAAGCGGTCTGTCGGCAGCAAGCCGGACGGCGGGTGATTTTTACTCCCCAACTATCTTTACCATTACTTACCCGTAACGGTGAGAAGCATGACGCGCTCTCGTATTATCCCTCTCTTGACGTTAACCACAGGGTTGGCAACAGCCCTGTTTACCGCCTCTCTGTATGCCGACACCAACGTGGATTTTACCGCCACCGTGCAGAAAGATACCTGCCAGATTGAAATTGACGGTAATGGTACAGTCAGTTTAGCGACCGTCGGGCCAGGCTACTTTGCCGATGGCGTCACGGCGGAAACGGACTATGGGGGCGGCAAGGAATTTCTGATTAAGTTGATAAGCTGCCCGGTTAGCGACGGCGCAATCACGAACGTCACGTTTAACTTTCTACCACAAAGCGGGCAGTTCGTTACCGGTAATCAGCAGGTGTTTGCCAATGATTTAACGACCAGCACAGACGGTGCAGCCAACGTCGGCGTAGTGATTTTTACCACCGGGTCCCCCCGACATAACGTTCTGAACACCGATGGTTCCTCGCGGGCAACCTTTGCTGCGACGACATACAGCGATACCTCATGGACGTTTTATGCCCGGATGCAGAAAGTCCTCAGTAACGACGTGGTCGTCCCCGGCAAACTCAGCAGCCGCGTGCTGGTAAATGTTGAATATGAATAACGTGAGGACCAGTTAACTATTATGATAACAAAATGCGATCACCGACTGATGCTATTAAACACGCAGAGACTAAAGAATGTCATTAAAATCATATCATTATTACTTTTTTCTTTCGTTTCTTTTGTGACGCCTTCGTATGGCTGGTCACTATATGTAGGCCAATATACAAACAATAAAGGAGGAGACATATGGGGAAAGATGCAGGATTTTACAAAATCCTATGCGCCCAAAAACATGCTTAATCCAATAGCTATTCATAACGGTTCAGGACTGCGTGAAATCTCCGTGTCGTATAATGCGACAGAACTCGACCCCGGTACTGGGCTAAGTTGTAACAAAGATGGTAGTAACCATGTCCTGACACTATATCATGGCTACAAGAACTCCGGTAAAACCTACAACGGTAATATACTATGGGAAACCAATACATCTGGTATGTACATTGGTATCGAAGTCACCAGCATCAACTTTGGCGGCCAATACTGGAATGAACAATTCTGGGTAAACTGGAGCAACGGAGAAACGTCCGGCTCAAAAAAATTTGATTTAACAAATATCATACCAAATGATGGTCGTTTCGAACTCTGTAACAGGCCAACCAACTGGACCTATTATGGATTAGGCGGTATTGTTCTGTGGGTTAAATATCATTTGTATATTGATGACTCTTTTAATCCTGCCGGGGCAACCTCGTTATCCGTTTCGCTACGAAAAGAACAATCGTATGATTTTCAATTTGCTTCATCACCAGCCTTCTCAGGCTCATATAATGTATATTACGATATAGCACCAAATCAGTTGACGATTAACTATCCTACTTGTCAGGCCAATGCGGTCACAGGCGATGGGGTAACAAATTCAACGGTCCCATTTGGGGAATATAATGCCAAAGACATTTCGGCGAATACCATTAACCGCAAATTTTCCATAAAACTCAGTAATTGCGCTTACGTTAAGGAATTGAATGTTACGTTAAGTTCTGCAACGGTAGGAGGGCAGGATAACACCTTGCTCGGTAATACACTTACCGGCAGTGAGGCGGCTGGTGGCATTGGTGTTATGATCGAAGGAGAGAAAAATCCAAACAGCTCTGCTGACTGGGCCTTACTTAAGCCAAACATCAGCAGTTCTATTTATTCTTTCACTAACTCCCCGGATTACGAAAATAGCGAAATTGGGAATACTGAACAGGTAATGAATTTCCAGGCGACCCTGAAACAGGATGGTAACAAAACGATAACCCCAGGAAAATTCAAAGCTACGGGTAAATTCACCATTACTTATCCCTGATGTTTATTCCGGCAGACCTCCTCTGCCGGTTTTTTCCTTTCCCACAAAGCGCTAACACTTTCTTCTGTCATTCCCCTACAATGCGGCCATTCTATTCATCAATATTATGGCCGGAGAGGTTATGAGCAAACCCACCACTATCTCACTGCTGCAAAAATGCAAACAGGAAAAGAAGCGCTTCGCGACAATTACCGCCTACGACTACAGCTTCGCTAAGTTATTTGCCGACGAAGGTATCAATGTGATGCTGGTTGGCGACTCGCTGGGCATGACGATTCAGGGGCATGACTCCACCCTGCCGGTCACCGTGGAAGATATCGCTTACCACACTCGTGCCGTGCGACGTGGCGCGCCCAGCTGTCTATTGCTCTCCGACCTGCCGTTTATGGCTTACGCCACCCCGGAACAGGCATGTGAAAACGCGGCTATCGTGATGCGTGCGGGGGCCAATATGGTCAAAATTGAAGGCGGCGCCTGGCTGGTTGATACGGTGAAAATGCTCACCGAACGCGCCGTACCGGTTTGTGGTCATCTGGGGCTAACGCCACAGTCGGTGAATATCTTCGGCGGCTATAAAATTCAGGGCCGCGGCGATGCAGGGCAAGTGCTGCTGGATGACGCGCTGGCTTTAGAAGCGGCTGGCGCTCAACTGCTGGTGCTGGAGTGCGTGCCGGTTGAACTGGCGAAGCGCGTGACCGAAGCACTGTCGATTCCGGTGATCGGCATCGGCGCGGGCAACGTCACCGACGGTCAGATCCTGGTGATGCACGATGCGTTTGGCATCACCGGCGGCCACATCCCGAAATTTGCGAAAAATTTCCTTGCCGAAGCTGGCGACATGCGCGCCGCCGTACGGCAGTATATGGCTGAAGTGGAGTCCGGCGTTTATCCGGGCGAAGAACACAGCTTTCACTAATTTTTCTAACCGTGCCGGATGGCGACGCGACGCGTCTTATCCAGCCTACAGATCCTCAATGGATGTAGGCCTGATAAGCGCAGCGCCATCGGGCAGGATCATCAAGCAACTCAAGGAGTCTTGTTGTGCTAATCATTGAAACCCTGCCGCTGCTGCGCCAGCATATTCGTCGTCTGCGTCAGGAAGGTAAACGCGTCGCACTGGTTCCCACCATGGGCAACCTGCACGACGGCCATATGAAGCTGGTCGATGAGGCAAAAGCCCGGGCTGATGTGGTGATCGTCAGCATTTTCGTCAATCCGATGCAGTTTGACCGGCCGGACGATCTGGTGCGTTATCCGCGCACGCTGCAGGAAGACTGTGAAAAGCTGAACAAACGCAAAGTCGATTATGTCTTTGCGCCAGCCGTTGAGGAAATTTACCCGCAGGGGCTGGAAGGCCATACGTACGTTGATGTTCCCGGCCTCTCCACCATGCTGGAAGGCGCCAGCCGTCCAGGTCATTTCCGCGGCGTCTCGACCATCGTCAGCAAGCTGTTCAACCTGATCCAGCCGGATATCGCCTGCTTTGGCGAGAAGGATTTCCAGCAACTGGCGCTGATCCGCAAAATGGTGGCGGATATGAGTTATGACATTGAGATCGTCGGCGTGCCGATTATTCGCGCCAAAGACGGTCTGGCGCTCAGCTCACGTAACAGTTATCTGACCGCAGAGCAGCGCAAAATTGCGCCAGGTCTACACAACGTGATGAATAGCATCGCTGAAAAACTGATTGCGGGTAATCGTGAGCTGCAAGAGATTATTGCCATTGCCGAACAGGAATTGAATGAAAAAGGCTTCCGTGCCGACGACATTCAAATCCGTGATGCCGACACGCTGCAGGAGCTGACGGAAACCAGCAAACGCGCAGTGATTCTGGCCGCCACCTGGCTGGGTCAGGCGCGTCTGATCGATAATCAAAGCGTTACATTAGCCCAGTAGACAGGGGTTAAAAATCGGGCAATACTGCCTGAGAATTTCCAAAGCAGGCCACAAGCGCCTGCTTAGTCAAGATAAACGACAGGGTATAGATGTTATGATTCGCACCATGCTGCAAGGCAAGCTCCACCGCGTAAAAGTCACGCAGGCGGACCTGCACTACGAAGGTTCCTGTGCCATTGACCAGGATTTCCTCGATGCCTCCGGTATTCTGGAAAACGAAGCGATTGATATCTGGAACGTGACCAATGGGAAACGTTTCTCAACCTATGCGATTGCGGCTGAACGCGGCTCCAGAATCATCTCGGTGAACGGCGCGGCGGCGCACTGCGCTGAGGTTGGCGACATTGTGATTATCGCCAGCTTCGTCACCATGTCTGATGAAGAAGCGCGTACATGGCGGCCGAAAGTGGCCTATTTTGAAGGCGACAACGAAATGAAGCGTACCGCGAAAGCCATTCCGGTCCAGGTTGCCTGATAGTCCTTACCCCTGCGGCTGGTTGCTGATCAGCCGCGACATGGTTTCCAGCGAATCCGTGCGCAGAATATACAGCCTTTTGAGCAGCATCGGATTATCTCCCGGCTTCACCTTCCCTCTCACCGTGGTTACCGCCAGATGGAAACCGGCGTCGCCCGCCGCTTTTACCGCCGTGGCGTTATAACCGCCAAAGGGATAAGAAAGATAAAATACGTGCGGAGTAAACTGTGCGAGTGCCCGCCGCGAGCGTTCAAAATCAAACAGAATATTATGGTAGCTGCGGCTATATAAAATCGGGCGACGATGCCCGTCCACCCGATGTAAAAAGTGGGTATGCGACTGAAAATCAAAAACGTCGCTTATCTTGCGCAATTCGGACACGCTCATAAATTGCAGCGATCTGGGACTCCATGTTTGCGGATGGCGCTTAATACGCGATGAGATAATAAATGCCGTCGCTTTCATACCGTACTGCTTTAATACCGGATACGCATAGCGACTCACCGATTTAAGGCCATCGTCAAAGGTGATAACCACCGCGCGCGCCGGGAAATTCGCGCGGTTATGGATGTAATCCTCCAGTTGGTACATCGTCAACGTGGCATAGCCGCGATCGCGAAGCCAGGTCATTTGGTTGCTGAATGCCCGAACCGAAGTCGTGGTGGACGTATGGCGAAAACGGGTATTCTCTTCATCACGTAAGATGTGATGATAGGTCAAAATCGGAATGCCGTTGTCTTCCTGCGCATCCATGGCGCTGACATAAGCCAGCCTGTCGCCAATACGGATCTGATACCAGGTTTGGTGTAGCCGGCCTTGCAGCTTGCTAATAATGGGGTAACGCAAATTATCCACCAATACGCCAAACGGGGCGCTACTGATGTCCGGCGCGTTATACACCGGCGTGTCCTTCCAGGTCACCAGATTCTGATTGCTGAGCGGCTTGTTAAGATCGCCCAGGCCATCTTCCACTTTTTGTTTTCCCTGCACGGATTCCAGATGGCCTTTATCGATAAAGCCCACACCGAAGCCGAATTTAAAGGCATAATAATCAGCCGCAACAGGCGTTACGGAAAGAATTTGTCCGGCGCGGATATTCCCTACGGTCACCATTTTGTCGCCAATCTGCGACCAGATGGCGGCATCTTTCGTCGTTTGCATATAACGAGCGGGCAAGGCAGCCAACACATTACCGGCGAAAAAGAACAGCAAGATAAGAACAACGCGCATAACCATATATCATAACCAAGACGAAAAAACGCCGTTATTGTAGCAAAAGCGTCGTCAATGGTATTGATCAAAACTCATACGAATCATGCAGCAATACAAAAGGCGGATTTTTCTGCTGCTGATGCCAGAGACTGGTGACATCCGGCGCGCCAAGCGCGACAATCTGGTCGCGAAATGCTGAACTGCTCATTGACTCTCGCCAGGGAATCATTTCTTCCATCAATGAATAGCTGACACCGGAAATAACTTCACATTGAGAATGTTTATGGCTCATCAGCGACGCTACACGATAAGGCGCCGCGCCGGAAATGTCGGTTAAAAATATCACGCCTTCACCGGAGTCGGTGGCATGGAGGGCGTCACACATCATGCGGCTGAGCATATTTACGCTTAACCCACGCCAGAAATTGACCGCCCGACACTGCGCCAACGGCCCATACTTCTTTTCAAGACCTTCGAGCATTTCCTGCGCCCGATCGTCATGACAGGAAATGACCCATCCCAGCATAACTTCTCCTCCATTGAGCTCTAATCCTGAATGATGTCAGCATGGTTTTTTGGCCGACAACACACTATGACCATGATCATTTTTTATTCAAAAAAATTTGCATTATTTTTAAAATTGTTCGCAGCCTTCATAGAAGGCTGGCCCATTAAAGTATAATCACGGCGATTCAATAAACAAACACCCACCAAAGCAATTAATTAAATATACATTATAAATATTTCATATTTATGTATTCTGAATTTTTCTTCGCGCCGCAAAAATCATTGGACATCATATTTACTCATTCGGAAATAAAAATAACAATAAATACCCACATAATAAATATTGCTACTATGTCAATATTTATAATATTTTAAAGGATCAAAGATAATGAAACTTACCTTACAAACACTCACTGTGGTACTGGCTGCCATCACCCTCTCTCCCGCCGCGCTGGCAGACACCGCTAAAGACGGCACCGTACATATCTACGGCGCCATTAAGCTAAACGCCTGTACGGTAACAACGGATTCAGTAGACGTGACATTACAGGACGAATTTGCCTCTCTTTTTACTGCTGCAGGGCAGACGGCAGGGGATAAAGACTTCACCATCGATCTCGAAAACTGCGACGCAAACATCTACAGCAATGTACAGGCGCGCTTTGAAGGCACGCTCGACGGAACCGATGCGACCATCCTGAAAAATGACGCTGATGCGACGAATATTGGCGTGCAAATTCTTGATAAAACTAGCACCCCTATGACCTTTAACGATCTTCAGGCATGGTCTGCCTCAGTCGCGCTCCCTACAGAAGAGGGGGTGACGACACTCTCAATGCCTTTCACCGCCCGCTATATCGCCACCGCGGTTCCCGTTGAATCGGGAAATGTCGATGCGACCGCAACATTCTATCTGCAATATAACTGATCCTGGCGGCCAGCGTCGGCTGGCCCCTTTGTTTATTGAGGTCATCAATGAATTCATTGGCTAAAGCAGGATTGCTTTGTTGCCTGTTGTGCGGTTCGCTGGCGCATGCCGCAGGGATAAACATCGGCACAACGCGGGTTATTTTTCGCGGCGATGCCAAAGATGCGTCCATATCGATAAGCAATAGCGACAACGTTCCCTATTTAATTCAGTCCTGGGCGCAATCGATCAGCGAAACCGGGGCGAGCGGCGATGCGCCGTTTATGGTCACCCCGCCGCTTTTTCGCCTTAATGGCGGGCAAAAGAACGTACTACGAATTATCCGTACCGGCGGCAATTTGCCGGAAGATCGCGAGTCGCTGTACTGGCTGGATATTAAATCGATTCCCAGCAGCAATCCGGACAATAAACACAACACGCTCATGCTGGCCGTTAAAGCGGAATTTAAGCTGATTTACCGGCCAAAAGCGTTAACCCAAAAACCAGAAGAGGTTGCCGATCGGTTAACGTGGTCGCGTCAGGGTCGCACGCTCACCGTGAAGAACCCCACGCCCTATTATATGAACTTCGCCACCCTTTCCGTTGGCAGTCAAAAAGTGAAAGCCCCGCGCTATGTGGCGCCTTTCGGCAACGCGCAGTACACGCTGCCTGCCGCCGCCAGCGGCCCGATTGTCTGGTCTATCATCAACGATTTTGGCGGTACTGGCCCCGAACATAAACAAACGCCTTGAGAAGAGTGACAGGGATGAGAGTGCCGATGCGCAAAAGGCAACACCGGGTATTTTATTTATCGCGCTGCGCTGTGTGTATCGCGCTGGGCAGCACGTTCACACACGTTGCATGGGCGCGCGACTATTTCAATCCGGCATTTATTGAAAACCATGGGCAGGCGAGTCGCACAAGCGTCGATCTATCGACATTTGATAACGACAAAAGCCAGCTTCCTGGCACCTATTACGTCACTATCAATATCAACAAAACAGAAATCGGCGCGCGAAACGTTGATTTTCAACTCACGACGCTCAGTGACGGTCAACAGGTATTACAGGGCTGTTTACGGCTTCAGGAACTAAAAGATAACAGCGTCAAAACCGACCTTTTTCCAACGCTGGAGAGTGAAAAAGGCTGCGTCGATCTCAGCGTTATCCCCGGTGCCAGCCAGCGGTTTGATTTTCAGCAACAGGCATTATCAGTAAGCATCCCGCAACTCTACATCGCCAACAACGCGCGCGGCTACGTGCCGCCGGAAAAGTGGCAGGAGGGGATTACCGCGCTGATGCTGAACTACAGCTTCAGCGGCTATAAAGAGTACGGTTCCAGCGAGGATTCCGACGATGCGGAATCGAAGTATCTCGCTCTCCAGCCGGGTTTTAACCTCGGGCCGTGGCGTTTTCGCAACTACAGTAACTGGAGTTCAAATAACGGCGACAGCGGTAGCTGGAACAGCGTTTATAATTATTTACAGCGCGACATTATCGCGCTGAAAAGCCAGTTCACCGCCGGAGACAGCAATACGCCATCCGACGTGTTCGACAGCGTACCTTTTCGCGGCCTCCAGCTCACCTCTGACGATCAAATGCAGCCCAACAGCCAGCGTGGTTACGCCCCGACGATTCGCGGCATCGCCCGCTCAAACGCGCAGGTTATCGTGCGGCAAAACGGCTATATCGCCTATCAGACCGCCGTTTCGCCGGGCGAATTTGAAATCAACGATATGTTTCCCACCGGCAGCAACGGCGACTATGACGTAACGGTAAAAGAAGCCGACGGCAGCGAACAGCATTTTATCGTGCCCTACTCTTCGCTGCCGATTCTGCAGCGCACCGGACGGGCAAAATACAGCGTGACCGTGGGTAAATACCGCGATTATAACAACCACACGCTGGACGACTTCGGCCAGGCGACCCTGCTGTACGGCCTGCCGTGGGGCATCACCCTATACGGCGGCAGCCAGATTGCCGGCGATAAATACCAGTCCGTCGCCTTCGGCGTCGGGCAAAATATGCAGATGCTGGGGGCCATTTCCCTGGACGGCATCTGGTCGCACGCCAAATTTGACGATGGCCGCAAAGAAATCGGGCAATCCTGGCGCGTCCGCTACAGCAAGGGCGTAGTCAGTACGGGTACCACGTTTTCGCTGGCTGGCTATCGTTACGCCAGCGAAAACTACAATTCGCTGAGCGAGGTGATCAACCCGGACGACGATTTTTATGATAACTACGGCAAGCGCCATAATCGTTTCGAAGCCTCGGTCAACCAGCAAATTAGCAATACGCTCGGTTCCTTAACGCTAAGTTGGGTCAAAGAAGATTACTGGCACAGCGCGCAGCAGATGGAATCCCTGAGCGCCAGCTACAACAATAGCTGGGGTCCGGTGAGCTATACGCTGAGCTACAGCTATAACAAAAACACCTATCAGTACCGATCGGACAATGACGATGATGATAACGACGACGATCGTTATAACCAGAACGATCGGCTGTTCACGCTGTCGCTGCATGTTCCGTTTACGGTGTTCGATTCCAGGCTATACGCCAGCTATATGCTGAACACGCGTAAGCATGATGCCACGGTGAACAGTACCACCCTTAGCGGCACCGCGCTGCGTGACAGAAACCTGAACTGGTCGTTACAGCAGAGCCACAGCACACAAGACGGTGATTCTGGCGGGGTAAACGCCAGCTACAAAGGCACTTATGCCAACCTCAACGCCGGTTACAATCAGTCGCCAGATAGCCAACAGGTCAGCTACGGCATCAGCGGCGGCATTCTGGCGCACGAAAACGGTATTACCCTGAGCCAGCCGATTACCGGCGCGGCGATTTTAATTAAAGCGCCCGGCGCCAGCGGCGTTTCGGTTGAAAACCAGACCGGCGTCGCCACCGACTTCCGGGGTTATACGGTGATCCCCAACGTCACGCCGTATTATCGCTACGATATCTCGCTCGACAGCAGCACGTTTGCCGACAACGTGGATATTCCGCTCAACAACCAGACCGTCTACCCGACGCGTAATGCGGTGGTGCGCGCGGCGTATGACACGCATAAGGGTTATCGCGTGTTGTTAACGCTGACGCGCAGCAATGGCGAGCCCGTGCCCTTTGGCGCGACGGCAAGCGTCGATGGGCAGGATGCGAACCTGGCCAGTATCGTCGGCGATAAAGGCCAGGTCTTCCTCAGCGGCCTGCCGGAAGAGGGCCTGCTGCTGGTGAACTGGGGAAGCGCCTTTTGTCGCGCGGATTACCGCCTGGATATCAGCAAAAATATGAACGGCATCGTGATGGCGAACGCCGTCTGCCAGTGAGGAACACAATGAAGAATTTATGGATGCTGCTGGCGCTGTCGCTATTTTCAGGCCATGCGCTGGCAGAAGGAACGATGGGTAATGGAAGCGGCTGGTGTCAACCCACCAGCGGCACGCATAATTTTCCTTTTAGTTTTAATCAAACCATTACCGATACGGATGGGAACCAGACGGGAGTCGCCGTTGAAGAGCACTGGTCAGCTGGAGGAGAATATTCGGCTACATGCGACTGCGATAACAGTGATTATCGCGGGTACAACTATTTCACCGCGACCACCGGCGATCTGACGCAGAAAGGCACGTACAGCGAAACGCGATACTATGGACATATGGATTACTATGTCCTCGTGGCAGGCAAACTGGAAATTGGCACCGAAGCGTATATAGCCGGGAAGTTGAACCAGAATATTCCTGTCCCGTTTTCCTCAATCAGCAATGAAGATAGTTCCGCAGGCGGCTGTGGCGATGTAGAAATGAAATCAATGACGGAGGGCAATAAAGGCACGGTAAGAATTTATATTACTCATCCTTTGGTCGGAGAAATCTCGATCCCGCAAACAACGATCATGAATCTCTATTTATCAAAAACGCCGGGCAGCAGTGGAGATAATATTCCCCCCTCCGTTCCCCCTATCGCGCACGTCACCATGTCCGGGACCATTACCGTGCCGCAGTCCTGTTCCATCAACGCCGGGCAGGTTATCGAGGTCAGGCTGCCGGATATTGAGGGCAAAGATATTCGTCACCTCGGCGACAGTCCGCAGAACTCGCACGTCACCACTCAGGTAAACTTTACCTGTAGCAACGTGGCGGACGGCACCAACCTGTCAATGTCATTGAATGGAGAAACCGATCCGCACAACCCGGAATACCTGAAAACCGACAATGAGAATTTAGGGATACGGATTTCCGATAAATACGATAAGACCATCGTTCCCGGCGGCAGCGCCGAATTGCCGATTGAAGATTACGCCGACGGTAGAGGCAGCACCGAGTTCACCGCCGCGCCAGTCAATACCACCGGACATGTTCCCCACACCGGAGAATACCAGGCTACCGCCACGCTGGAGATTCAGATTCGCTGAGAGAAGCGTTGGGTTTCAGCAAGCCTCCCTCTACAGACCCGTAACCCATTGATATTACGGCCCCGTAGATAGGGTGAAGCGAAGTGCAACCCAACGCCCCTGTCAACGCTTAACTGCGCAAACCGCGTCCGCGCTGGATCAGCGACCAGCACAGCAGGTAGAAAGCGGCGATAAAGATCACCAGTACACCAAATGTGGTCACCAGCGGCACATCATGGATACCCAGGAAGCCGTAGCGGAAGCCGCTGATCATGTAGACGATCGGGTTCAGGTGCGACAACCCTTGCCAGAACGGCGGCAGCAGCGTCAGCGAGTAAAATACCCCGCCGAGGTAGGTTAGCGGCGTCAGCACAAAGGTCGGGATCAGGCTGATATCGTCAAAAGTTTTGGCAAAAACCGCGTTCAGCAAACCGGCCAGCGAGAACAGAATCGCCGTCAGGATCAATGTCAGAGCCACAAAGACCCAGGAGTGCACCTGGAAAGGCACGAAAAAGAGCGAAATCGCCGTCACCAGAATCCCCACGCACAGCCCGCGCGCTACGCCGCCGCCGACAAATCCGGCGATGATCACGTGCGTTGGTACCGGCGCGA
Organism: Salmonella sp. 5800; assembly: GCF_046558195.1. Lineage (NCBI taxonomy): Bacteria > Pseudomonadati > Pseudomonadota > Gammaproteobacteria > Enterobacterales > Enterobacteriaceae > Salmonella > Salmonella sp. 5800. The sequence goes on from NZ_JBGDOX010000008.1 coordinate 86,131, forward strand.
CCAGCAGCTCCTCAATATTGCGCTGAAACTTGGCGCTAAAAAATGACGACGCGACATTCGCGTAGGAGTTAGTAATAACCGCCATCATAATCAGGCCCGGCACAATAAATTGCATATAGCTAAAACCATGCATTTCGCCAATACGCGAACCGATCAGGTTACCGAAAATAATAAAATAGAGCGTCATCGTGATGACAGGCGGCACCAGAGTTTGCACCCAGATCCGCATAAAGCGGTGGATCTCTTTCGCCCAGATGCTTTTAAGGGCAACCCAGTAAAGCTGCATCATGCGCGATCTCCTTGTTTTTCATGCACCAGAGACACAAACAGTTCTTCCAGACGGTTGGCTTTATTACGCATACTTAATACCTGAACCCCCTGCTCGCTCAGTTGGCTAAAAACGCTGTTAACTCCCTGCTCGCGTAACACTTCCACCTCCAGAGTCGAGGTATCCACCAGACGATATTGATAACCCGCAAGCTTAGGCAGCGGGCTTTTTGGCGCTAAATCCAGAATAAACGTCTCCGATTTCAGCTTTGAAAGCAGATTTTTCATGGAGGTATTTTCCACCAGCTCGCCGTGCTGAATAATACCGATATTGCGGCACAGCATTTCCGCCTCTTCCAGATAGTGGGTGGTGAGAATAATCGTGGTGCCTTTGGCGTTTAAGTCTTTCAGGAATCCCCACATCGAGCGACGCAATTCGATATCGACGCCCGCCGTCGGCTCGTCGAGAATCAATAGTTTAGGTTCATGCATCAATGCGCGGGCGATCATCAGGCGGCGTTTCATCCCACCGGACAGCATCCGCGCGCGTTCACTACGTTTTTCCCACAGATCGAGCTGTTTTAAATACTTTTCGCTACGTAAAACCGCCTCTTTATGTTCCACGCCGTAATAACCGGCCTGATTCACTACGATCTGTTGCACCGTTTCAAACGGGTTAAAGTTAAACTCCTGTGGCACCAGTCCAAGCTGTCGCTTGGCGTTAACCACGTCTTTTTCCAGGTCGTAACCAAAAACGTTAACGCGCCCGGACGTTTTATTAACCAATGAGCTGATAATACCGATGGTGGTCGATTTCCCTGCTCCATTTGGCCCCAGAAGCGCGTAAAAATCCCCCGCTTCGACCTGCAAATCTATGCCGCGCAGCGCCTGAACGCCGCCGGGATAGGTTTTTTTAAGTTGTTGAAGTTCCAGCGCAATGGTCATAAATTCTCACTTACTTTACGTTCTTACACTTTATATATGGTTTAAATAACTACGGAGTTGCCCTATATTAGCCCAACGCACTTATTTGGTTACAGGTCGTTAACTTCCATGAAAGACATAGATACACTCATCAGCAACAATGCACTATGGTCAAAAATGCTGGTGGAAGAGGACCCCGGATTTTTTGAGAAACTGGCGCAAGCGCAAAAACCGCGCTTTCTATGGATTGGATGTTCCGACAGCCGCGTTCCCGCAGAGCGTTTAACCGGGCTTGAACCGGGCGAATTGTTTGTTCACCGTAATGTGGCTAACCTGGTTATTCACACCGATCTGAACTGTCTCTCCGTGGTTCAGTATGCGGTAGATGTTCTGGAAGTTGAGCATATTATCATTTGCGGCCACTCCGGTTGCGGCGGTATCAAGGCTGCGGTAGAAAACCCTGAGCTGGGCTTGATTAATAACTGGCTGCTGCATATCCGCGACATCTGGCTTAAACATAGCTCGCTGTTGGGAAAAATGCCCGAAGAGCAACGTCTGGACGCGCTCTATGAATTGAACGTCATGGAGCAGGTCTATAACCTGGGGCATTCCACCATTATGCAGTCAGCGTGGAAACGCGGGCAGAATGTGACCATTCACGGCTGGGCGTACAGTATCAATGATGGCCTGCTGCGCGATCTTGACGTCACCGCCACCAACAAAAAAACGCTGGAGAACGGCTATCATAAGGGTATCTCCGCCCTAAGTCTGAAATACATTCCCCACCAATAAGCCATTAGCTATAGGCCGGATAAGTCGCTTTAGCGACGCCATCCGGCATTTCTGCTCTTACTCGTCCAGCAGCACCACTTTACCAACATACGGTAGATGGCGATAACGCTGGGCGTAGTCGATACCGTAACCGACTACAAATTCGTCCGGAATCGAAAAGCCAACGAACTCAACCGGCACGTCCACTTCGCGGCGAGACGGTTTATCCAGCAGCGTACAAATCGCCAGCGATTTCGGCTCGCGCAGGCCCAGGATTTCACGGACCTTCGACAGCGTATTACCGGAATCAATAATGTCTTCAACAATCAGCACGTCTTTACCGCGAATATCCTCATCCAGATCTTTGAGGATTTTCACGTCGCGGGTGGTGGACATGCCGCTACCATAGCTGGAGGCGGTCATAAAATCGACTTCATGAGGAACCTGAACTTCACGGCACAGGTCCGCCATAAACATAAATGAGCCACGCAACAGACCTACCAGCACCATTTCACTGCCGCTGTCTTTATAACGTTCGGTAATCTGACGACCCAGCTCGGCAATACGTGCTTTGATCTCCGCTTCGGGGATCATGACTTCAACAGTATGTTTCATATTTATAACCATATGATTTAAAAACAAATCACTCAATGCCGGTGACTAATAACGCCGCATTGACGCGCAAGGCACGCAGTATAACAGCAAACGTATTCATTCGCGGCATTTGATAAGAAAGCTCATTTTGTGATGACGATCACACATGTTAATTCCTATACTTAATTGCTACTAAAAAATTAACAATTTGGGATGGTGTCTTTTTATGGCAGAAAATAACGCACGATCGCCACGATTACTCGTGACGCTGACGGCCCTCTTTGCAGCACTTTGTGGGCTGTATCTTCTTATCGGAGGTGTCTGGCTGGTTGCTATTGGCGGTTCCTGGTACTACCCCATCGCGGGCCTCGTGATGCTGGTTGTGGCCGGATTGCTATGGCGCAGTAAACGTGCCGCGCTGTGGCTGTATGCCGCCCTGCTGCTGGCGACAATGATTTGGGGCGTGTGGGAAGTCGGGTTCGACTTCTGGGCGCTCACGCCACGTAGCGATATCCTGGTGTTTTTCGGCATCTGGCTAATATTGCCGTTTGTCTGGCATCGGCTGGTGGTTCCTTCCAGCGGCGCAGTAGCGGCACTGGTCGTGGCGCTGCTGATTAGCGGCGGCATTCTGACCTGGGCTGGCTTCAACGACCCGCAGGAGATCAACGGAACGCTTCGCGCCGACGCCACGCCCGTCGCAACAAGCTCGTCGATCGCCGACGAAGACTGGCCGGCCTATGGACGTAATCAGGAAGGCCAACGCTATTCGCCGCTGAAACAGATCACTGCGGATAACGTTCACCAACTGAAAGAAGCGTGGGTCTTCCGCACCGGCGATCTGAAACAACCCAACGATCCGGGCGAAATCACCAACGAAGTGACCCCGATTAAAGTCGGCGATACGCTTTATCTGTGTACAGCTCACCAGCGTCTGTTCGCGCTGGACGCCGCCAGCGGTAAAGAGAAGTGGCATTTTGATCCTCAGTTGAAGACCGATTCGTCTTTCCAGCATGTGACCTGCCGCGGCGTCTCTTATCATGAGGCCAAAGCGGATACCGCCTCGCCGGAGGTCATCGCCGACTGTCCGCGCCGCATTATCCTCCCGGTCAATGACGGTCGCCTTTTCGCGGTGAATGCCGAAACCGGCAAGCTGTGTGAAACCTTCGCCAACAAAGGCGTCCTGAATCTGCAAACCAATATGCCGGACACCACGCCGGGACTGTATGAACCGACGTCGCCGCCGATTATCACCGATAAAACGATTGTCATTGCCGGTTCGGTCACGGATAACTTCTCTACCCGCGAAACGTCCGGCGTTATCCGTGGTTTTGACGTTAATACCGGTAAGCTACTGTGGGCCTTCGATCCGGGGGCGAAAGATCCGAACGCGATTCCAGCCGATGAGCACGCTTTTACCTTTAACTCGCCGAACTCCTGGGCGCCTGCCGCCTATGATGCGAAACTGGATCTGGTCTATCTGCCGATGGGCGTGACCACGCCGGATATCTGGGGCGGTAACCGCACGCCGGAGCAGGAACGTTATGCCAGCTCCATCCTGGCGCTGAATGCCACCACCGGGAAACTGGCCTGGAGTTATCAGACCGTCCATCACGATCTGTGGGATATGGACCTGCCGGCACAGCCGACGCTGGCAGATATTACCGTTGACGGTACCACCGTTCCGGTTATCTATGCGCCAGCGAAAACCGGTAATATCTTTGTGCTCGACAGACGTAATGGCGAGCTGGTCGTGCCCGCTCCGGAAAAACCGGTCCCGCAGGGCGCGGCAAAAGGCGATTACGTCGCCAAAACTCAGCCGTTCTCTGATTTAACCTTCCGCCCGAAAAAAGATCTCTCCGGCGCGGATATGTGGGGCGCGACCATGTTCGACCAACTGGTGTGCCGCGTTATGTTCCACCAGTTGCGCTATGAAGGTATCTTCACCCCGCCGTCCGAGCAGGGGACATTGGTATTCCCTGGCAACCTGGGAATGTTTGAATGGGGCGGTATTTCCGTCGATCCAGACCGTCAGGTCGCTATCGCTAACCCGATGGCGCTGCCGTTTGTCTCGAAGCTGATCCCACGCGGCCCGGGTAATCCGATGGAGCCGCCGAAAGACGCGAAAGGTACCGGAACAGAAGCGGGTATTCAGCCACAGTACGGCGTACCGTTCGGCGTCACGCTGAATCCGTTCCTTTCGCCGTTTGGCCTGCCGTGTAAACAACCGGCCTGGGGCTATATTTCCGCGTTGGATCTGAAGACCAATGAAATCGTGTGGAAGAAACGTATAGGGACGCCGCGCGACAGTATGCCGTTCCCGATGCCGGTTCCGGTGCCGTTCAACATGGGGATGCCCATGCTCGGCGGGCCAATCTCAACCGCCGGTAACGTGCTGTTTATCGCCGCGACCGCCGACAACTACCTGCGCGCTTATAACATGAGCAACGGGGAAAAACTGTGGCAGGGACGTTTACCCGCCGGAGGCCAGGCAACGCCGATGACCTATGAGGTAAACGGTAAGCAGTACGTGGTCGTTTCTGCCGGAGGCCACGGTTCGTTTGGTACGAAGATGGGCGACTATATCGTGGCCTATGCTTTGCCTGACGACGCGAAATAACCATTAATGCCCGGCGTATGCCGGGCATTGTGCCGGGTGACGGCTTCGCCTTACCCGGCCTGCGTCACAGACAGCGATTAGACCGTAAATCCTAACATCATCCCCGTATCTTCATGTTCTAACAGATGACAGTGCGCCATATAGGCATGTTCCTTCGGCGCGTCGTGATCGAACTTGACCAGCACTTCGCTGATACCGCCCTCAACGCGTACCGTATCCTTCCAGCCCGTTCTGTGCGCCGCTGGCGCTTTGCCGTTCTCTGACAGAATACGGAACTGCGTGCCGTGAATATGGAAAGGATGCAGCATCATATCGCCCACGCCGGAAATCACCCAACGTTCATGTCGGCCTTTTTGCGCCGCGAACATCGGTTTGTTCATATCGAAGACCTGGCCGTTGATAAAGTTAGCGTTATGGAAGTCGAATTTTCCGCCATGATTCATATTGCCCATCGCGCCATGATTCATCCCGCTGTGATCCATATTGCCATGATCCATTTCGCCATGCCCCATATTGCCGCCCTGCATATGCGCGTTCATGCTGTCATGATCCATGCCGCTCATCGCCTGAGCGCCATATTTCTTCATCAGCATTTGCATCCCCATCATATCAAGGCGCGGGTCCATCGACAGTTTCAGGTTGCGCACCGTCAGCCCTTCCAGCGACGGCAGCGCCGGCATCGTCGTCAACGTATCCGGCAGCGTACCGGAGGCGGTAATCCGCAGCGGCTGGATACGCATCACCGGATGCGGTTTATCAAACGGAGCGATCGCCATTCCCATCTGGCTGACCGGCAGGGTCACCAGATCAAAGGCTTTCCCGTCGCTGATATCCACCAGCACTTCAAAACGCTCGCCCATTAATAACGGCAGTTCGGTGACTTTCACCGGCTCCGCCAGCAGGCCGCCGTCGCTGGCGATCACATAAAGCGGGCGATTATCGCTGGCGGCGATATTCAGCGAACGCGCATTACAGCCATTTAGCAAGCGCAGACGTAGCCAGCCTTTCGGCGCGGAATGCTGCGGATAGATAGCGCCATTGGTCAGCAGCGTATCGCCAAACCAGCCGACGGCGGCGGTCATAATATCCAGTTGATAATCAATCTGGCCATCGGCGGAGAAACGTTTGTCCTGAATGATCACCGGCACATCGTCGATGCCCCACTGTTTCGGCAGGCGCAATTTGCGAATCTCGTCATCTTCAATCAGCACCAGTCCGGCAAGGCCCATCGCCACCTGGCGCCCGGTTTTGCCGTGTTTGTGCGGATGAATCCAGCAGGTCGCGGCGCGTTGCTCCGGCGTAAACGTCACCGTGCGGGTTCCGCCTGCGGGAATAATCCCCTGCGGGCCGCCGTCGACGATGCCCGGAATCTCCAGACCATGCCAGTGAAGCGTCGTGTCTTCGGCCAGTTGGTTATGGATATCAACGGTCACGCTTTTTCCTTTGTGAAGCTGTACCGCTGGCCCCAGCAAATTACCGTTGTAGCCCCAGGTTGTCGCGTTCTTACCGGCGAATGTGGACTGTCCGGCTTTAACAATTAACTGCATACGGTTGCTCGCATCTGCCGTTAACAGGTCAGGAATAGGCAACGCGGGACGTTCGGCGGCAAAAGCGGCGCGGCTCCACAGCGGCAGCGCTGATGCAACCCCCAGCGCCACTGAATATTTTAAGAAATCACGGCGTAACATAATCATTTCCTTATAATGAACAGGCGGGTGTCTAAGCTTAGACCCTGCCCTAACGGGAAGGTCAAGCCAGCAACACGTCTTTACCATTCCTGACAGCAATACAATAAGAATGAAAACGCCGCGACCAATCCTGATAATAAAAGTCGTCGCTACGTTCTCAGTATGCTAACGTTGACTTTCCCTGATGCCGTGGTAGAAGCAATGAAGACGTTTTTCAGACCCGTGTTGTTTGGCAGCCTGATGGCCTTATGCGCAAATAGCTATGCGCTTACTGAATCCGAAGCTGAAGATATGGCCGATTTAACGGCGGTTTTCGTTTTTCTGAAAAATGACTGTGGTTACCAAAATTTACCCAACAGTCAGATTCGCCGTGCGCTGGTCTTTTTTGCCCAGCAGAATCAGTGGGACCTGAGTAACTACGACACCTTCGATATGAAATCGTTGGGCGAAGACAGCTACCGCGATCTTAGCGGCATCGGTATTCCGGTCGCTAAAAAATGCAAAGCTCTGGCCCGCGATTCTCTGAGCCTGTTAGCCTACGTTAAATAATCCTCCGCGATCCTATTGCTGAAATAATGACCGTGCATCCACGGTCATTGTTAGCTATGATGTTGCGCCCTTTTTTTACGGGTGTTAACAATGGAGGTATCAGCCAATGGCCGAAAATACGATGTGGCATGAAACGCTACACGACCAGTTTGGTCAATACTTTGCCGTAGACAACGTTCTGTATCATGAAAAAACCGATCACCAGGATTTAATCATCTTTGAAAACGCCGCTTTTGGCCGCGTGATGGCGCTGGACGGCGTGGTACAGACCACCGAACGCGACGAGTTTATTTATCATGAAATGATGACCCACGTCCCGCTGCTGGCGCACGGTCATGCGAAACACGTTCTGATTATCGGCGGCGGCGACGGCGCAATGCTACGTGAAGTTACCCGGCATAAAAACGTCGAAACCATCACCATGGTGGAGATCGACGCTGGCGTAGTCTCGTTTTGCCGCCAGTATTTACCCAACCACAATGCCGGCAGCTACGACGATCCGCGCTTTACGCTGGTGATCGACGACGGCGTGAATTTCGTCAATCAGACCCATCAGACCTTTGATGTGATCATTTCCGACTGTACCGATCCGATAGGCCCCGGCGAAAGCCTGTTTACCTCCGCCTTTTATGAAGGCTGTAAGCGTTGCCTGAATCCGGGCGGCATTTTTGTCGCCCAGAACGGCGTGTGCTTCCTGCAACAGGATGAAGCGCTCGACAGCCACCGCAAGCTGAGTCATTACTTCAGCGATGTCGGCTTCTACCAGGCGGCGATTCCGACCTATTACGGCGGCATTATGACCTTCGCCTGGGCGACGGACAACGGCGCTCTTCGTCACCTGTCGAGCGAAATTATTCAGGCGCGTTTTCATGCCGCCGGCCTTAAATGTCGCTATTACAACCCGGCTATTCATGCCGCTGCATTTGCGCTACCGCAATATCTACATGACGCACTGTCCGCACAGTGATGTTAAGGAGGTGATAAAAATTGAAAAAGCTGAAACTGCATGGCTTTAACAATCTGACGAAAAGCCTGAGTTTTTGTATTTACGATATCTGCTACGCCAAAACCGCAGAAGAGCGCGATGGCTATATCGCCTATATCGATGAACTCTATAACGCCAACCGACTGACCGAGATCCTGTCGGAGACCTGCTCCATTATCGGCGCGAACATCCTGAACATCGCCCGTCAGGATTATGAACCCCAGGGCGCCAGCGTCACGATTCTGGTGAGCGAAGAGCCGATCGACCCGAAACTTATCGATCAAACCGAACATCCCGGCCCGCTGCCGGAAACCGTGGTGGCGCACCTCGATAAGAGCCATATCTGCGTGCATACCTATCCGGAAAGCCATCCGGAAGGCGGGCTTTGTACCTTTCGCGCCGACATCGAAGTGTCAACCTGCGGGGTGATTTCACCGCTAAAAGCGCTCAATTACCTGATCCACCAGCTAGAGTCCGATATTGTCACCATCGATTACCGCGTGCGCGGCTTTACGCGCGACGTCAACGGTATGAAGCACTTTATCGATCATGAGATTAATTCTATTCAGAATTTTATGTCGGAAGATATGAAGTCGCTGTATGACATGGTGGATGTAAACGTGTATCAGGAAAATATTTTCCATACCAAGATGCTGCTTAAAGAGTTCGATCTTAAGCACTACATGTTTCACACCAAACCGGAAGATCTCACTGAAACCGAACGCCAGGAGATCACCGCCGCGCTGTGGAAAGAGATGCGCGAGATTTACTACGGCCGCAATATTTCTGCGGTCTGATTCACCACTGGCAGCGCCTGACGGCGCTGTCACTCCGGCTGCACCAGCGTTAGCGCAAAAGCGCGCCCTTTCAGTTCAACCTGCGCTGACGGCGGCAGATTGACGTCGGTAATCACGTCATTAAAGCGCTCAAGCGGTACCACATTAAAGAGCGAATGCGCGCCATACTTACTGCTGTCCGCCAGTAACACTTTGCGCTGCGCATTAGCAATAATCTCCTGTTTAAGCCCGGCCTTATCTTCCGTTGGGGTCGTCACGCCCGTTTTTACCCCCCATGAATTACAGCTCATAAACGCGATGTTCGGATACACGCTGCGCAACAGCTTACGCCCATGCTCACCGATACAGGACTGACTGCTGTCATCGATACGACCGCCGACAATCGTCACTTCAATTTGCCGGAACTCAGCTAAAAACAGCGCAATATGCAGATCGACGGTGATGACCCGCAGCGGAAGATGGGTTAAGCATTTCGCCAGCTCCATCATTGTCGTACCGGCATCCAGCACGACGGCATCGCCAGCATTCACCAGCGATGCGGCAACGCGTGCGATCGCCCGTTTTTCAGCGGGCGATCGCAGTTGTTTTTCATTGGTGGTGGGCTGGGCGGGTTCAAAACGCCGCAGCGCCACGCCGCCATGACTACGGCTGATCACGCCCTGCTCATCCAGCTTGATCAAATCGCGACGGATAGTGGCTGGCGATGCGTCAACCGCCTCAACCAGCTGTTCTACCGTAACCAGCGTATGGTTTTTCAGATACGCCACAATGAGATCCAGACGGTGTTGTCCTTTCATAACAGGGAATTATGCCAGTTGCATTGCCAGTTTGATCGATACGGCCATGCTCTCAGATTTTGCTTTTCCCGTCCAGGCGATATCAAATGCGGTGCCATGATCGGCAGAGGTCCGAATAAACGGCAGCCCCGCGGTGATATTCACGCCATCATAAAAGCCAAGCAATTTCAACGGGATATGTCCCTGATCATGATACATCGCCACCACCATATCATACTGTCCCTCATAAGCCTGGAGAAATACAGTATCCGGCGGGCACGGCCCATAAACGTCCATACCTTTTGCGCGGGCATCGGTAATGGCTGGCGTCAGGATACGCGTCTCTTCATCGCCAAACAGGCCATTCTCGCCCGCATGAGGATTCACGCCTGCCACGGCGATACGCGGTTTAACGTAACCCACACGCTTGAGGAAAGTATCAGCAATACCAATCACCGTTTCGACACGCGTGGTACTTAACGTATCAAGGAATTTACGCAGCGCGATATGCGTTGAAACGTGAATCACTTTTAGTTTATCGGTGTAAAGTACCATCGCGTAATCGCGGCTATGGGTCAGGGTCGCGAGCAGCTCGGTATGGCCCGGATAGTTGTGCCCCGCCAGGTGCAGCGCCTCTTTATTCAGCGGCGCGGTAGCGATAGCCTGTACGTCGCCCCGTAACGCTAACTCGGTGGCGCGCTTCACGCAGCGATACGCTAAATCCCCCGCCTGCGCCTGAACTTTCCCGGCCTCCAGCGCCTCCGGCTGCGCCAGCGGCTCATCAATCACATGAATGATTCCGGGCGCAAAACGCGCTTCGGCGACCCGTTCAATGGCCCGTAACTCGACGTTCGGCGTGATGCCCTTCGCCTGTAAACGTTTCAACGTTGCGAGGCATCCAATAACCACCAGCGGCGCGCCGTTGAGACCGTCTTCGCTTAGCGCTTTAACAATAATTTCCGGCCCAATGCCCGCTGGATCGCCCATGGTAATGGCAACGGTTTTAGTCTCCACAATACATCTCCTCAATATAATAAAGCGCGTCACACAACGTACTGTCTGAACCGAATCCGCCCGCTTTGGTAATGACCGGCAGATCGTCAATTTCGCTGTTTACAAACGTTCCACAGGGAATACAGGGCGCCACCTCGCTCTGAATGCGATAACCTTCAGCGCCAAGCGCGCCGGCGACGGCGGTAGCGATATCGCCGCCGGTCAGAAACAGCCCGCCAATCCGCGCCTGCTCGATAATGTTTAACGTGACGACGCCAAGCCGCTGGCTCAGTCGCTCGCCCAATTGCTGACGGCTCATCGCGGATTTTTCGCACAGCGCGTCGATTAACTGTCGATCTTCTGCGCGACGGCTGGTGCGTAAAATCGTATGTCGATGCTGACTTAACAGCGCGCAGGCCTGCTCTACGACAGACGCGATTTCCTGTTCCGCGCTATCCGACACCATGCGCGCGGCATCAATATCCACGACCTCCGCACGTCCCCGGCACAGCGCATTATCCACCTGACGTCGCGTGGCTTCGCTCATCGAACCGGCCACCACCAGCACCGGCAGCCGCTGCCGGTCTTGCATAAAAAGTTCAACCGGCAACGCATTCGCCAGACCAGCTGCGCCGACGAGCAGCGGCATCGACGGTTGTTCGCACGCCGCTTGCGCAATCAACGTCAGGTCCCGCTCTTCCACCGCATCCACGACGATAATCCCTTCGCCCTCAGCCGCATAAGCCGTAAGTAAGGCGCTTAACCCACCGCGTCGGACATCCTGCAAAAAGACTTCATACACAGGGATCTCACTTTGCAACGCCACTATCTCGGCAATGCGGGAAGAGACAATGGGCGTTTTCGGATCGCTGGCAAATTCGGTTTCCAGTAGCGGGACGCCATTAACCAGACATTTTCCTTCAAGCGTCGTGCGTCCGGCCGCAGGGATCGCGGCGGCGATAACGGCCAGTTTTCGCTGACTGGCGCGCATGGCCGCCGTCACTTCGGCGCCGATATTGCCGCGAAATGTGGAGTCGATTTTTTTGTACACCAGCGGCGCTGGCGATGTCTCACACCACGGGGAAAGCGCGGCATAAACAGCAGATGCCGCCTGATCTGCGGGCATCGCCCGGCTTTCGGTGTTAATGACTAACACATCGGCGCGGCGGGACGGTTTTTGCGACGCGCTCAACATGACTTCCGTTCTCGCCCCCTTCTTCGCCAACTGGACGCCGGTATCATTCGATCCGGTAAAATCGTCGGCGATAACTATCATTTTCATGCATTTTTCTCCAAAGAAGCCTGACGCGCCTGTTTTTTCGCAACCCAGGAGGTCAACACTGGCGTCAAGATTGCCGTGGTGATCACCGAGGCGGCAATCAGCGGAGCGGCAGCAGCGGCCACCTCGGCGAGCGAAGGGTCGGCCTGCGCAATAGCCAGCGGCGTCGCAACGGCATTACCCGCGGTGCTGGAGGCCGCCGCCCCGGCAATGCCAGTTCCGCCAACCAGACGATCTGCGCGAATATTAAAAAAACCGCCAACGAACGTTGTCAGCACGCCGAGCAGAATTCCGGCAAGTCCGCCTTGCAGTAACATTTCCAGGTTGATGCCCGCCCCCAGCGCAAAAGCAAAGAAAGGAATGAGCAGCGGGCCGCCTTTGGTCAAAAAATCGCGCATATGAGGATCAAGATTGCCGAGGATCATGCCGACAACCAGCGGAACCAGCACCGCCACCAGCGCCATAATGGGAATGTTCGCCATCCCTGCCGCGCCCAGCGCAATCATCGTAAAGAAAGGGCCATCATTAAGAGACAAAATAGAGATAGCGCCGACGTCGCGCTCATTGCCGAATTCGCCTACCAACGCAGCATAAAGTCCGCCATTCGAATTGCTCATCGCCGCGATAATCGCCACGCCGCTCAGGCCAAAAATACCCTCCGCGCCGAAAAGATGCTCCACGCCCAGGCCAATCCCGATGGCGACAAGCAACTTAGTGAGCGTAATCGTCCCGCCCTGCAATAACGCCTGGGGCGCGGCTTTCACACTGATACCGGCTCCCATACACAGCAGAAAAGCGCCAATCAGCGGCGCCGCGCCGTTTTTAAATAAGGCGGTGGTAAAACCGCCGATCTCAAGCGCCTGTGGAGCGAAGGTGTTAATGACTGCGCCAATAACGAGCGGTACGACCATCATGCCGCCGGGTACGCGCTCTATTGCTTTTTTGATGTTCATGGTCTTACCGCCTGTTGCTTGTTGTGATTGAATAAAATCACAACGATTATATTCAATCAAATTAAGATCACAAACGCGTCAGATCACAGTTTTAAAATGATTAATAAAAATCAAAAAATCATTCTGCAATAAAAAAGCCGGGATACTCCCGGCTGGAATGTGTGGTGATTTCGTTTCCACTACCGCCCCCAACTGTCCGTCGACTGGCGTTACGGGACAATAACGAAGAGAGGGTCAGGCTTTACTGACGAATTCCCGATACGCGGCGACGACCCGTAGAAAATCCTCCATGCCGCACAGGGATAAACTCTCTTCATCGTAATAACTCATCCCCTCTTCCATCTCATCGCCGGAAAAATCCAGCTGATTGGCGCGAATCATCACCTCTTCGCCATCCATCCAGATCGTGTATTCATGCCCTGCTCGTTGCCAGGAGCGTTCGCTGCCTTTGACCGTACGCGCGGCTTGTTCTACTTCATCCAGTAGCGATAGGTTGTCTTTAACCTCTTCATTAAACCAGTGACCGACCACCTCGTGGCCCATCGACATTCGTACTTTTACCCCTCCGGTAACGTCGCGCAGAAATTCGTAATCCATAATGTGTTCCTCTGCAAAGCCCTTACAGTCATTATCGCAGCAGCGGAGAAGAAAAAAAGCGGGAACAGCAGGCGGAATGAAAATAAAAACCCACCGCAGTTGCGATGGGTTTTGTAGGCCCGGTAAGCGTAGCCGCCACCGGGCAATAAGAGGCGTAGGCATGGTAAGCCTGACGCCGTCAGGCAAATTACACCGCAGTCTGGAAAATCACGCCGTCCGCTTTCTCAGTGTACTGAGAGAGCTGGTCGAAGTTCAGGTAACGGTAGGTATCCACCGCCGTCTTATCTACCTGCGCCACAAAGGTCTGGTACTCTTCCGGCGTTGGCAGTTTGCCGATAAGCGCTGCAACCGCCGCCAGCTCCGCAGAAGCCAGGAAGACGTTCGCACCGGTACCTAAACGGTTCGGGAAGTTACGGGTGGAAGTGGAAACCACCGTTGCACCGTCGGCCACACGCGCCTGGTTACCCATACACAGGGAACAGCCCGGGATCTCGATACGCGCCCCGCTCTTACCAAACACGCTGTAGTAGCCTTCTTCGGTGAGCTGCGCGGCGTCCATACGGGTTGGCGGCGCTACCCACAGGCGGGTTGGCAACTGGCCTTTGTGGTTATCCAGCAGCTTACCAGCCGCGCGGAAGTGGCCGATGTTGGTCATGCAGGAACCGATAAACACTTCGTCGATCTTCTCGCCCTGCACGTCAGACAGCAGACGCGCGTCGTCCGGATCGTTCGGCGCACAGAGGATTGGCTCTTTGATATCCGCCAGATCGATGTCGATCACCGCTGCGTATTCCGCGTCAGCATCGGCTTCCAGCAGTTGCGGATCCGCCAGCCATTTTTCCATGCCCTGGATACGGCGTTCCAGCGTACGACGGTCGCCGTAGCCTTCCGCAATCATCCACTTCAGCAGGACGATGTTGGAGGTCAGGTATTCAATGATCGGCTCTTTGTTCAGCTTGATGGTACAACCCGCAGCGGAACGCTCAGCGGACGCATCGGTCAGCTCAAACGCCTGCTCCACTTTCAGATCCGGCAGACCTTCGATTTCCAGGATGCGGCCAGAGAAGATATTTTTCTTCCCTTTCTTCTCAACGGTCAGCAGGCCCTGTTTGATGGCGTACAGCGGGATGGCGTGTACCAGATCGCGCAGGGTGATGCCCGGCTGCATTTTGCCTTTGAAGCGCACCAGCACGGATTCCGGCATATCCAGCGGCATCACGCCGGTCGCGGCGGCAAACGCCACCAGACCAGAGCCCGCCGGGAAAGAGATACCAATCGGGAAACGGGTATGGGAGTCACCGCCGGTACCCACGGTATCTGGCAGCAGCATACGGTTCAGCCAGGAGTGGATCACGCCGTCGCCCGGACGCAGGGAGACACCGCCGCGGTTCATAATGAAGTCTGGCAGCGTGTGGTGCGTGGTGACGTCAACCGGCTTCGGATAGGCTGCGGTGTGACAGAACGACTGCATGACCAGATCGGCGGAGAATCCCAGACAGGCCAGGTCTTTCAGCTCATCGCGGGTCATCGGGCCAGTAGTATCCTGAGAACCGACGGAGGTCATTTTCGGTTCGCAGTACGCGCCCGGACGAATGCCTTTCACGCCGCAGGCGCGACCGACCATTTTCTGCGCCAGAGAGAAGCCACGGCTGCTTTCCGCCACGTCTTTCGCCTGACGGAAAACATCAGAGTGCGGCAGACCCAGCGCTTCACGCGCTTTGGTGGTCAGGCCACGGCCGATAATCAGCGGGATACGACCACCGGCACGCACTTCGTCGATCAGCACGTCGGTTTTCAGTTCGAAGGTTGCCAGCAGCTCATCGGTTTCATGATTACGCACTTCGCCTTTGTACGGGTAGACGTCAATCACATCGCCCATATTCAGGTTAGAAACGTCAACTTCAATCGGCAGCGCGCCCGCATCTTCCATAGTGTTAAAGAAGATAGGCGCAATTTTGCCGCCGAGGCACAGGCCGCCGCCGCGCTTATTCGGCACGTTCGGGATGTCATCGCCCATGAACCACAGCACGGAGTTGGTCGCGGATTTACGGGAAGAACCGGTGCCCACCACGTCACCCACGTAAGCCAGCGGGTAGCCTTTTTTCTGCAATGCTTCGATTTGTTTGATCGGGCCGACAACGCCTGGCTGATCCGGCTCAATGCCTTCACGGGCGTTTTTCAGCATCGCCTGCGCATGTAACGGGATATCCGGTCTCGACCACGCATCCGGCGCCGGAGAAAGATCGTCGGTATTCGTTTCGCCGGTCACTTTGAAAACGGTGACAGTGATTTTTTCCGCCAGCGGCGGACGGCTCAGGAACCATTCGGCGTCGGCCCAGGATTGCATCACCTGTTTGGCGTATTCATTGCCCGCTTTGGCTTTCTCTTCTACGTCGTAGAAGTTATCGAACATCAGCAGGGTGTGAGACAGCGCTTTGGCAGCAATCGGCGCCAGTTTCGCATCGTCCAGCGCATCAATCAGCGGATGAATGTTGTAACCACCCTGCATGGTGCCCAGCAGTTCAATGGCTTTTTCTGGGGAGACCAGCGGGGAGGTGGTGTCGCCTTTCGCGACAGCAGCGAGAAAACCGGCTTTAACATAAGCGGCTTCATCTACGCCAGGAGGAACGCGGTTGATCAACAGGTCTAACAGGAATTCTTCTTCGCCCACAGGCGGGGTCTTCAGCAGCTCGACAAGCGCAGCCATTTGGGTTGCGTCTAAAGGTTTCGGCACAATCCCCTGGACAGCACGCTCAGCTACGTGCTTACGGTATTCTTCTAGCACGACGATATCTCCTCGCTCTCATTGTCATAATGCGGCGCTTTTGTTGATGGGCGATTCTCTTCACGCTCCTGTGAGACAGTAGTTAGTAGGGTAAATGCCCGGTACCGCATACGGCACAATAACAGGATTTTCTTTAAGTGTTAATCTGTTTACAAAAAAGCAACATAAAAAAGTGGCTGAATCGTTAAGGATGGTCTAATGCTCTACTGAGACGGGAGCTACAGCCATAAATGCTTACCTCATTTCGTGCTTTGATCGTCACGTAACGTTATCGATCCCAACATTAGCTAAAAATTAAACTATCGTCCCTTTATACTCACGCGAAACTGCACCCCGTCGGCGGCAGGCATAATGACCATAGCGATTCTCTGGAATCGGGAGAGATAAAATGACGTTGCCCTTTAAACCCCATCTCATTGCCCTTGTGTGCAGTGCCGGGTTATTTGCCGCTTCGGGCGTACTGTATGTTAAAAGCCGCGCTCCCGAAGCGCCCGCGCAGGCGGCAGCTCCCGCCCCTGAGCAAACGCAAGCCGCTGTGCCCGCGCCTGTCGCGAAAACGACCTTTACCACTGCGCAAATTGATCAATGGGTCGCGCCTGTCGCGCTCTACCCCGATGCCCTGCTGTCGCAGGTGCTCATGGCCTCCACCTACCCGGCGAACGTGGTTCAGGCCGTCCAGTGGTCGCGAGATAACCCCACGCTGCAGGGCGATGCCGCTATTCAGGCGGTGGCCAGCCAACCGTGGGACCCCAGCGTCAAATCGCTGGTCGCCTTTCCCCAGTTGATGGCGCTTATGGGCGAGAATCCGCAATGGGTGCAAAACCTGGGCGATGCGTTCTTAGCCCAGCCACAGGATGTGATGGATGCGGTGCAAAGGTTGCGTCTGCTCGCTCAACAAACCGGTTCGCTAAAATCAACGCCGCAGCAAACCGTCACCAGCGTGCCGAAGTCCAGCGCTTCTACCGCCGTCACGACGACAACAACCACCACCACATCCGCCAGTACGCCAGCGACACCGTCGACCGTCATCAAAATTGAACCCGCGAATCCGCAGGTGGTGTACGTGCCGAACTATAACCCCGCGACGGTGTATGGCGCCTGGCCCAATACCGCTTATCCGCCGGTGTATTTACCGCCCCCTCCGGGGCAGCAGTTTGCCGATAGTTTTGTTAAAGGTTTTGGTTATAGTCTGGGCGTCGCCACCACCTATGCGTTGTTCAGCAGCATAGACTGGGATGACGACGATCATCACCACCATGACGACGACCATCATGATGATGATTACCATCATGGTGGTAGCGGTTATCAACATAATGGCGATAATATCAACATCAATGTCAATAATTTCAACCGGATATCCGGGCAAAACCTGCCGGGCCAAACGATGGGCTGGCAGCATAATCCCGCCTGGCGCAATGGCGTCCCCTATCCGAATAATACCGTTGCGCAACGGTTCCATCCCACCAATGTTAGCGGCGGGTTAAGCGCAACGCAGCAAGCGCCAGTGTCTCGCGACAGTCAGCGCCAGGCGGCCATGACGCAATTCCAACAGCGCAGCCATACATCACCCGCTAACCTGTCAGGCGAGACATCCCGCGATAGACAGCGCAAAGCGGCATCGCAGCAGTTAAATCAAATTGCCCAGCGTAATAATTACCGTGGCTATGACGGAACACAAAACAGCAGTCGTCGCGAGGCGGCGCAGCAGACACTGAATAAATCCACCACGCAGCAGCATCGTTCCGAGCTGAAGGCTAAAGCCCAGCAGCACCCTGTTTCACAACAGCAGAGAGACACCGCCCGCCAGCGTATTGAATCCTCTACGCCGCAGCAGCGTCAGGCATTTCGCCAGAATATGCACGCCAATGTGTTTAGCGGGAACGACAGTCGATCGCCGTCATGGCAATCGCAACAGCTACGCGGCCTGGAAAGCCGTCGCGGCAGTCACTTAAACACCGAGCAACGCGCCGCCGCGCGGGAACATTTTTCTGAACATCATGAATTTCATCGCCGTTAACCGGAGCAGATAATGAAAAAGGTTATGTTAAGCGCTCTGTTACTGTCGTTACCCTTGCTGGGCTACGCGCAGGAACGGTTCCCCTCCCCGGAAGCGGCCGCCAGCGCCTTCGCCGCGGCGGTAGCCGGAAAAAACGAAACGCAGCTTACCGCGCTACTGGGCGATGACTGGCGGCAATTTCTGCCGCCGGAAGGTGCCGATCCCGAGGCCGTGGCCCGCTTCAATCGTGACTGGCGCGAAGGCCATCGCATTGTACAGAAAGACAATACGGCGCACCTGAATGTCGGACGAGAAGACTGGCAGCTCCCGGTGCCCATGGTGAAAGAGACTGGCGGCTGGCGCTTTGATATGGCGGCAGCCGGGAATGAGATCCTCACCCGTACTATTGGGCGAAATGAACTTTCTACCTTACAGGCCATGCATGCTTACGTTGATGCGCAGCAGGATTATTACTTACAAAACCATCGCTGGGCGCACAGGATAATCAGTAGCGAAGGCCAAAAAGATGGCCTGTACTGGCCAACCAAAGCAGGCGACGTCCCCAGTCCGTTAGGCCCAAACTTTAGCCCCGCAGCGCCAGACGAGGGTTACCACGGCTACCATTTCCGTATTATCAGCGATAACGACGGTCACGGCGCGGCGCTTCTGGCCTGGCCGATGCATTACGGCGAAACCGGGGTGATGAGTTTTATGGTCAACCAGGACGATCGTATTTATCAGGCGGATTTAGGCAAGGAGACGGAGAGTAAAGTTCAGGCTATCACGCGTTTTGCGCCAGACGCGCAGTGGCAGGTCGCCGAATAACCCGTAAGCGCCTGGCGTTATCGCCAGGCCATGATCATTAGCCCTGATGCGGCATTAATTCCGGGTGGCCTTGTACCGGCGGCTTGTTGCTGGTCAGCGCGGCTTCATCAGCCTGAATGCTGCCGGAATTGGCCGCCCATACGCCTTCATGCGTGTGGGTGATCTGCTGATGCTGCGCATTTAAATCCTCGCCCATTGCCGCAATATGCGTACTTTCCGTACCGCCGCTGTTA
Organism: Salmonella sp. 5800; assembly: GCF_046558195.1. Taxonomy (NCBI): domain Bacteria; kingdom Pseudomonadati; phylum Pseudomonadota; class Gammaproteobacteria; order Enterobacterales; family Enterobacteriaceae; genus Salmonella; species Salmonella sp. 5800. The sequence continues at coordinate 105,760 of NZ_JBGDOX010000008.1, forward strand.
GTCGCCCAAGGGATGACGGGATCGCTGGCAAATGCCATGCCGGAAATCAACGTCGCAGTTAGCGCTGCTGTTGTCAGAAAAAGTTTCATATATCAAACCTCATAATTAGCTCGCTATTATTTTATAGCGTTACTAATTTCAGGGTGATGACAAAGTAAGGAGAGGTATTTCTTATGAAACAATTAGTTGGTCGCAAATGACAGACAAAGGCACTACCGACGGCATAAGCTTTGAAAAGCGTACTGCTGCGGAAAAGATAAATTTTGCGCTTTCGTTATCCTTCGCCATCATTTGACACATCTGATTTGCCATGCATAAAAAAAGCGGCTGTAAAGCCGCTTTTCTGTGTCGGATGGCGCATTGCCACCTACAGAAGATTATTTCTTCTTCGCTTTCGGGTTCGGCAGGTCAGTAATGCTACCTTCGAAGATTTCCGCCGCCAGGCCCACGGACTCATGCAGAGTCGGGTGCGCATGAATGGTCAGCGCGATGTCTTCCGCGTCACAGCCCATTTCGATCGCCAGACCGATTTCACCCAGCAGCTCGCCGCCGTTGGTGCCGACAATCGCCCCGCCGATCACGCGGTGAGATTCTTTGTCGAAAATCAGTTTGGTCATACCGTCTGCGCAGTCAGAAGCGATAGCACGGCCAGAAGCTGCCCACGGGAAGGTGGCGGTTTCATAGCTGATGCCTTTTTCTTTCGCTTCTTTCTCGGTCAGGCCAACCCATGCCACTTCTGGCTCGGTGTACGCGATAGACGGGATAACCTTCGGATCGAAGTAGTGTTTCTTCCCGGCGATAACTTCAGCGGCAACGTGACCTTCGTGAACACCTTTGTGCGCCAGCATCGGCTGACCGACGATATCGCCGATAGCGAAGATGTGCGGCACGTTGGTGCGCAGCTGTTTGTCAACGCGGATGAAGCCACGGTCGTCAACTTCCACGCCAGCTTTGCCCGCATCGAGGTTTTTGCCGTTCGGTACACGACCGATCGCCACCAGAACCGCATCATAACGCTGCGCTTCAGCCGGGGCTTTTTTGCCTTCCATCGAAACGTAGATACCGTCTTCTTTCGCTTCAACGGCAGTCACTTTGGTTTCCAGCATCAGGTTGAATTTCTTGCTGATGCGCTTGGTGAAGACTTTAACGATGTCTTTATCAGCCGCCGGGATAACCTGATCGAACATTTCAACCACGTCAATCTCTGAACCCAGCGCGTGGTATACGGTACCCATTTCCAGACCGATGATACCGCCGCCCATGACCAGCATACGCTTCGGCACTTCTTTCAGTTCCAGAGCGTCGGTAGAATCCCATACGCGCGGGTCTTCATGCGGAATAAACGGTAATTGGATCGGACGAGAACCTGCCGCGATGATCGCGTTGTCGAAGTTGATCACGGTTTTGCCGTTTTCGCCTTCAACTTCCAGGGTGTTCGCCCCGGTGAATTTACCCAGACCGTTGACCACTTTCACCTTACGGCCTTTGGCCATACCCGCCAGACCGCCGGTCAGTTGAGTGATAACTTTTTCTTTCCAGGTACGAATCTTGTCGATATCGGTTTTCGGCTCACCGAAGACGATACCGTGTTCAGCCAGCGCTTTGGCTTCTTCGATAACTTTTGCTACGTGCAGCAGCGCTTTAGAAGGGATACAGCCGACGTTCAGACAAACACCACCGAGGGTGCTGTAGCGTTCTACAATTACGGTTTCCAGACCTAAATCAGCGCAACGGAAAGCGGCAGAATAGCCTGCCGGGCCCGCCCCAAGTACCACGACCTGAGTTTTGATTTCAGTACTCATCATGACCTCTTTATTTGTATCCGGCGGTCTGGGGTACTTGATCGCCCATCATCCACCGGGTCGTTCTATCCGCCCGTATCTTACAAAATTGTTAACAATTTTGAAACAACAAACGGATCACGAATTATCGCTTTCGCTAATAACCTCACAAACTCCATGAGATTATCAAAAAAAAGCCGGCCGTCGGGCCGGCTTTTTCGCTTACATCACCAGACGGCGAATGTCAGACAACATATTGTTGATAATGGTAATGAAACGCGCACCATCAGCACCATCGATCACACGGTGGTCGAAGGAAAGAGAGATAGGCATCATCAGACGCGGCACAAACTCTTTCCCATTCCACACCGGTTCCATCGCCGACTTAGAAACGCCGAGGATAGCCACTTCCGGCGCGTTAACAATCGGCGCGAAGTGGGTAGTTCCCAGACCGCCGATGCTGGAGATAGTGAAGCAACCACCCTGCATTTCGCCAGCGGTCAGCTTACCATCACGCGCTTTTTTGGAGATGGTGGTCAGTTCACGAGACAGCTCGGTCACGCTCTTCTTATTCACGTCTTTAAAGACCGGAACCACCAGGCCATTCGGGGTATCAACCGCCACGCCGATGTTGATGTATTTCTTCAGGGTCAGACGCTGACCGTCTTCGGACAGAGAGCTGTTGAAGCGCGGCATCTGTTCCAGAGCAGCGGCAACCGCTTTCATGATGAAGACCACTGGCGTGTATTTCACATCCAGTTTGCGCTTCTCAGCTTCGGCGTTCTGCTGTTTACGGAACGCTTCCAGATCGGTGATATCGGTTTTGTCGAAGTGCGTAACGTGCGGGATCATCACCCAGTTACGGCTCAGGTTCGCGCCAGAGATTTTCTGGATACGGCCCAGTTCCACTTCTTCAACTTCACCAAACTTGCTGAAGTCCACTTTCGGCCACGGCAGCATACCCGGGATACCGCCGCCCGCAGCAGCCGGCGCAGCTTCCGCGCGTTTGATAGCATCTTTCACGTAAGCCTGAACGTCTTCGCGCAGAATACGGCCTTTACGACCAGTCCCTTTCACTTTCGCCAGGTTGACGCCAAACTCACGCGCCAGGCGGCGAATCAGCGGAGTAGCGTGAACGTAAGCGTCGTTTTCAGCGAACTCAGACTTGCCTTCCGCTTTGGCAGCCGGGGCAGCAGGCTTCTCAGCTTTCGCCGCCGGAGCCGGTGCCGCCGCTTCCTGTTTAGCCGGAGCGGCCGCAGGCGCTGCGCCTTCTACTTCAAAGACCATAATCAGAGAACCGGTTTTCACTTTGTCGCCGGTGCTGATTTTGATTTCTTTCACGGTGCCCGCGAACGGCGCAGGCACTTCCATGGAGGCTTTGTCGCCTTCCACGGTGATCAGCGACTGTTCAGCGGCAACTTTATCGCCGACTTTGACCATCACTTCGGTGACTTCAACTTCGTCGCCGCCGATATCCGGTACGTTAACGTCTTTCACGCCCGTCGCTGCTGCTGGAGCAGCCGCAGCCGGAGCGGCTTCCGCTTTCGCTGGTGCTGCGGCAGGCGCTGCGCCCGCCACTTCGAAGACCATAATCAGAGAGCCGGTAGACACTTTATCACCGGTGTTCACTTTGATCTCTTTCACGGTGCCCGCGAACGGCGCCGGCACTTCCATAGAGGCCTTGTCGCCTTCGACGGTGATCAGCGACTGTTCAGCTTCAACGGTGTCGCCCACTTTCACCATCACTTCAGTCACTTCAACTTCGTCACTGCCGATATCCGGAACGTGAACGTCTTTCGCCGCTGCCGCAGCAGGTGCTGCTGCCGGCGCCGCTTCTTTCTTCTCTTCTGCCTTAGCAGGCGCAGCGTCGGCTGCACCGTCGGCGGAATCGAAAATCATGATAAGTGCACCGGTCTCGGTTTTGTCGCCGACAGAGACTTTGATCTCTTTCACGACGCCAGCCTGCGGAGACGGGACTTCCATAGAGGCTTTGTCGCCTTCTACGGTGATCAGCGACTGTTCAGCTTCCACTTTGTCGCCCACTTTGACCAGAATCTCGGTGATTTCAACTTCATCTGTCCCGATGTCCGGTACTTTGATTTCGATAGCCATTATTCTTTTACCTCTTACGCCAGACGCGGGTTAACTTTATCTGCATCGATGTTGAATTTGGTAATCGCATCCGCTACCACTTTCTTGTCGATTTCGCCACGTTTAGCCAGTTCGCCCAGCGCTGCAACAACCACATAAGAAGCATCAACTTCGAAGTGGTGACGCAGGTTCTCACGGCTGTCGGAACGACCGAAGCCATCCGTACCCAGTACGCGATAGTCGTCAGCCGGTACGTAAGTACGAACCTGCTCGGCGAACAGTTTCATATAGTCAGTAGATGCCACTGCCGGAGCGTCGTTCATCACCTGAGCGATGTACGGTACGCGCGGGGTTTCCAGCGGGTGCAGCATGTTCCAGCGTTCACAATCCTGACCATCACGCGCCAGTTCGGTGAAGGAGGTTACGCTGTACACGTCAGAACCTACGCCGTAGTCTTTCGCCAGGATCTGTGCTGCTTCACGCACATGACGCAGGATAGAACCGGAGCCCAGCAGCTGAACTTTACCTTTGCTACCTTCAAGGGTTTCGAGTTTGTAGATACCTTTACGGATACCTTCCTCGGCACCTGCTGGCATGGCCGGCATGTGGTAGTTTTCGTTCAGGGTGGTGATGTAGTAGTAAACGTTCTCTTGTTTCTCACCGTACATACGCTCCAGACCATCATGCATGATGACAGCCACTTCGTAAGCGTAAGCCGGGTCGTAAGAGATACAGTTCGGGATAGTCAGCGACTGAATGTGGCTGTGACCATCTTCGTGCTGCAGACCTTCGCCGTTCAGCGTAGTACGACCGGAAGTCCCGCCGATCAGGAAGCCGCGAGCCTGCTGGTCGCCAGCCTGCCAGCACAGGTCGCCGATACGCTGGAACCCGAACATAGAGTAGTAGATGTAGAACGGGATCATCGGCAGATCGTTGGTGCTGTAAGAGGTCGCCGCAGCCAGCCAGGATGCGCCTGCGCCCAGCTCGTTGATACCTTCCTGCAGAATCTGGCCTTTCTCGTCTTCTTTGTAGTAAGCAACCTGCTCACGGTCCTGCGGGGTGTACTGCTGGCCGTTCGGGCTGTAGATACCAATCTGACGGAACAGACCTTCCATACCGAAAGTACGCGCTTCGTCGGCAATGATCGGAACCAGACGATCTTTGATCGACTTGTTCTTCAGCATCACGTTCAGGGCACGCACGAAAGCGATCGTAGTGGAAATCTCTTTACTTTGCTCTTCCAGCAGCGCGCCGAAATCTGAAAGTTGAGGCAGCTCTAACTTCTCGGTGAAGTTCGGCTGACGGCTTGGCAGGTAGCCGTGCAGCGCCTGACGGCGTTCATGCAGGTATTTGTGTTCTTCAGAACCTTCCGGGAAGGTAATGTACGGCAGTTTTTCGAGATCAGCATCGGCAACCGGCACGTTGAAACGATCGCGGACGTAACGCACGCCGTCCATGTTCATTTTCTTAACCTGGTGAGCGATGTTTTTACCTTCCGCGGTGTCACCCATGCCGTAACCTTTAATGGTATGGGCCAGGATTACGGTCGCTTTGCCTTTGGTTTCCTGCGCTTTTTTCAGTGCCGCGTAGACTTTCTTCGGATCGTGACCACCACGGTTCAGCGCCCAAATCTGCTCGTCAGTCCAGTCGGCCACCAGGGCTGCGGTTTCCGGATATTTACCGAAGAAGTGCTCACGCACGTAAGCGCCGTCTTTGGATTTGAAGGTCTGGTAGTCGCCGTCAACGGTTTCGTTCATCAGCTGGATCAGTTTACCGCTGGTGTCTTTACGCAGCAGTTCATCCCAACGACCGCCCCACATGACTTTAATAACGTTCCAGCCAGCACCTGCAAAGATGCCTTCCAGTTCGTTAACAATCTTGCCGTTACCGGTGACCGGGCCGTCAAGACGCTGCAGGTTACAGTTGATAACAAAGACCAGGTTGTCCAGTTTTTCACGGGTGGCGATGGTGATCGCGCCTTTGGATTCCGGCTCGTCCATCTCGCCGTCGCCGAGGAAGGCGTAAACGGTCTGTTTAGAGGTATCTTTCAGGCCGCGGTGTTCCAGATATTTCAGGAATTTCGCCTGGTAGATAGCACCGATTGGGCCCAGCCCCATAGAGACGGTCGGGAACTGCCAGAATTCCGGCATCAGTTTCGGGTGCGGATAGGAAGAGAGGCCATTACCGTGAACTTCCTGACGGAAGTTATCCATCTGTTCCTGGGTCAGACGACCTTCCAGGAACGCGCGAGCGTAGATGCCCGGAGAGATGTGGCCCTGGAAGTACACCAGATCGCCGCCATCCTGTTCGTTGCGCGCACGGAAGAAATGGTTGAAACAGACATCATAGATCGTGGCGGAAGACTGGAAGGACGCCATGTGGCCGCCCAACTCAAGGTCTTTTTTAGACGCGCGCAGCACGGTCATGATGGCGTTCCAGCGGATAGCAGAACGAATGCGACGTTCCAGCTCCAGATTGCCCGGGTATTCCGGTTCGTCTTCAACGGCAATAGTGTTGATGTAATTACTGGCCCCTGCGCCTGCCGCGACTTTCACGCCGCCTTTACGAGCTTCAGAAAGCAGTTGGTCAATCAGATACTGAGCGCGCTCAACACCTTCTTCACGGATGACCGATTCGATCGCCTGTAGCCAGTCGCGAGTTTCGATCGGATCCACGTCATTTGGGAAACGTTCTGACATGGGGGTATTCCTTATCTATCTAATACGTTGAGTTATCTGGAACCTGTCCCATTAAACTTTCGTCAGAAAGCTTAATAAGACAGGTTCTGCGTTTAGTTGCCGCGCACATTTTTGCGCGTTATTCACAACATCTTCTGGTTAACGTTCTGCCAGAAAAAACTAATTCTTGCGCTGTTCCAGACGGCGTAAAGCGCGTTCACGACGGCTCTCCTCACGGCTTCTGTCCAGCATAATCTCTTCGATAAACGCCAGATGGCGGTGTGACGCTTCACGCGCTTCTTCTGGTTTTCCGGCCATAATGGCTTCAAATATACGGGTGCGATGCGTACTCACCAGCGGCAGCATCTCCCGACGCGCATACAGCAATTCGAAGTTCTGCCGCACGTTTTGCGCCAGCATCGGCTCCATACACCTTAGCAGATGAAGCAATACCACGTTGTGCGCCGCTTCGGTGACGGCGATTTGATACTGGAGCACGGCTTCGGACTCGGCATCCAGATCGCCGGACTCTTGCGCCAGCTCAATGGCATGGTGCAGCTCGCGAATACGGTCTTTATCTTCGTCGGTGCTGCGCAGCGCCGCGTAATAAGCCGCAATGCCTTCCAGCGCATGGCGCGTTTCGAGCAGGTCAAACTGGGATTCAGGGTGATCGGAGAGCAGTTCCACCAGCGGGTCGCTAAAGCTCTGCCACAGGCTGCTCTGCACGAAGGTTCCGCCGCCCTGGCGACGAAGCAACAATCCCTTCGCTTCGAGACGTTGAATCGCCTCGCGCAAGGAGGGACGGGAGACGTCGAACTGTTTTGCCAGTTCACGTTCCGGTGGGAGTTTTTCTCCGGGACGCAATGTTCCCTCAAGGATTAAAAACTCCAGCTGCTGCTCGATCACATCGGAGAGTTTTGGTTGGCGGATTTTGCTGTAGGCCATGATTTCCTGTCTTAAGCCATTTGCCCGGAGTCAATTGGTCTTACCAATTTCATGTCTGTGACGCTAAAGTAACAAAGTATTCACCTTCTGTCCATACAGGTTTTGATTGAAATCAGTAAAGGAGGCACATTTTAACAATTTTACAGAAATCATGTTTCAAAACTGTAACTGTGCACAAATGTTAAATTTACCCACCAGGAGGTAGATTTAACGTATTTGAAACGATAAAAAATCTCATCTGAACCGATTCAACAGCAGATTAAATGCGTTTTTATGCATAAATAATGAATAAAAACAAATTAACCTCTGCAAGGGAAAATAAAAGGAGGTATTTACAAGTGCTTTCTTTTTACGCAACTCGTCATCACCCCTGCACAAAGCAGGTGCATTCGCGGCCACATACCATTATTCTGATCAAGACGAAAGAGTTGAAGTGACATTTAAAAAAACGAATCTGTAAATAAATTAATACAAAAAGCGGAATTGCAAACTTACACACGCACTACTGCATCGTTCAAAATAAGCGCGTTATGAATAAACCGCGCCCGATACACGAGGTTTTATGATGGACAGTCAGCAGCACGGCGAGCAGCTCAAGCGCGGCCTGAAAAACCGCCATATTCAGCTTATCGCATTGGGCGGCGCGATAGGGACAGGCTTGTTCCTGGGAAGCGCCTCCGTTATTCAGTCGGCGGGGCCAGGAATTATCCTGGGCTATGCGGTTGCAGGCTTTATTGCCTTTCTGATTATGCGCCAGCTGGGGGAGATGGTGGTTGAAGAACCGGTCGCCGGCTCTTTTAGCCACTTCGCCTATAAATACTGGGGCGGCTTTGCCGGATTCGCTTCCGGCTGGAACTACTGGGTGCTGTACGTATTAGTTGCCATGGCGGAACTGACCGCAGTGGGTAAATATATCCAGTTCTGGTATCCGGAGATCCCCACCTGGGCTTCTGCGGCAGCCTTCTTTGTGATTATTAACGCCATCAACCTGACCAACGTTAAAGTGTTCGGTGAGATGGAGTTTTGGTTCGCCATTATTAAAGTGATCGCCGTCATCGCTATGATTCTGTTCGGCGCGTGGTTACTCTTCAGCGATACCGCTGGTCCGCAAGCCACCGTGCGCAACCTGTGGGAACAGGGCGGCTTTCTGCCGCATGGCTGGACCGGGCTGGTGATGATGATGGCCATTATTATGTTTTCGTTCGGCGGACTGGAGCTGGTAGGGATCACCGCCGCTGAAGCCGATAACCCGGAACAGAGCATCCCCAAAGCCACCAATCAGGTTATCTATCGCATCCTGATTTTTTATATCGGCTCGCTGGCGGTTCTGCTTTCGCTGCTGCCATGGACGCGCGTCACCGCCGATACCAGCCCGTTTGTCCTTATCTTCCATGAGCTGGGCGATACGTTTGTCGCCAATGCGCTGAATATCGTGGTTCTCACCGCCGCGCTATCGGTTTATAACAGCTGCGTTTACTGCAACAGCCGTATGCTGTTCGGTCTGGCCCAGCAGGGAAATGCGCCGAAAGCGCTGCTGAACGTCGACAAACGCGGCGTGCCGGTGAGCTCCATTTTGGTTTCCGCCGTCGTGACGGCGTTGTGCGTGCTGCTCAACTACCTGGCCCCAGAGTCCGCATTCGGACTGCTGATGGCGCTGGTGGTCTCCGCGCTGGTCATTAACTGGGCGATGATTAGCCTTGCCCATATGATGTTCCGTCGCGCGAAACAGCAGCAGGGCGTGAACACCCGCTTCCCGGCCCTGTTTTATCCGTTCGGCAACGTTCTCTGTCTGCTGTTTATGGCGGCGGTATTGATCATTATGCTGATGACGCCAGGTATGGCGATCTCCGTGTGGCTGATTCCGGTATGGCTGCTCATCCTGGGCGTCGGCTACCTGTGTAAAGAAAAAACGGCAAAAACGGTGAAAGCCCACTGATCGTGGCGTTACTTTTCCGCCCTCCCCGTCCGGGGAGGGTGTTATCTGCCTCACAGTTTCCCACGTATAACCATTTTATCCATATCAGCGGCGTGATCCTGCTACGCAAATAAAAGCTCGCAGGCGAATAATTACCGCCATCATCTGATGGGGAGAAGTCTCAATGGATAAGGGCAGACTTTCGGTAAGAGAGAAAATCGGGTATGGCATGGGCGACGCCGGATGTAACATTATTTTTGGCGCTATCATGCTGTTTGTGAATTATTTTTATACGGATATTTTTGGTCTTGCCCCGGCGTTAGTCGGTGTTTTACTCCTTTCAGTACGCGTTATCGATGCCGTTACCGATCCGGTGATGGGCGCGCTTGCCGATCGTACCCAAAGTAAATATGGTCGTTTCCGCCCCTGGCTACTGTGGATTGCATTTCCCTACGCGCTGTTCAGCGTTCTGATGTTTACGACGCCGGACTGGGGCTATAACAGCAAAGTTGTCTATGCTTTCGTCACCTATTTTCTGCTTTCTGTGACCTACACCGCCATCAATATTCCCTATTGCTCACTGGGCGGCGTGATCACCAACGATCCAAAAGAGCGCGTGGCCTGTCAGGCTTATCGCTTCGTGTTAGTCGGCATCGCGACGCTGTTGCTATCGTTAACGCTATTGCCGATGGTGGACTGGTTTGGCGGCGGCGACAAAGCCAAAGGCTATCAGTTGGCGATGACCGTGCTGGCGATTATCGGCATGGGTATGTTTCTGTTCTGCTTTGCCAGCGTCCGCGAACGCGTTCGCCCTGCCGTTCCGACGCACGATGATATGAAGAATGATTTCAAAGACGTGTGGAAAAACGATCAGTGGGTACGCATTCTGCTATTGACCTTATGTAACGTCTGCCCGGGGTTTATCCGTATGGCGGCGACCATGTATTACGTCACCTGGGTGATGGGACAAAGCACCCATTTCGCTACGCTTTTTATTAGTCTTGGCGTGGTCGGTATGATGATCGGCAGTATGCTGGCAAAAGTCTTAACCGATCGCTGGTGTAAATTGAAGGTATTTTTCTGGACCAATATCGCGCTGGCGATTTTCTCCTGCGCGTTCTATTTCTTTGATCCGAAAGCTACCGTGATGATAGTGGCGCTCTACTTCCTGCTCAATATTCTGCATCAGATCCCTTCCCCGCTGCACTGGTCGCTGATGGCGGACGTCGATGATTACGGCGAATGGAAAACCGGCAAACGCATTACCGGTATTAGCTTCTCCGGTAATCTGTTCTTCCTGAAACTGGGCCTGGCGATTGCCGGGGCGATGGTCGGCTTTTTGCTCTCCTGGTACGGTTATGACGCCAGCGCCAAAGCGCAAAGCGCCTCGGCGATGAACGGTATTATGCTGTTGTTTACCGTTATCCCCGGCGTTGGCTATCTGATTACCGCAGGCGTGGTACGTCTGCTGAAAGTTGACCGTGAACTGATGAAAAAAATCCAGGACGATTTGGAAAAACGTCGCACTAATTACCGCGAATTGAATGAGTTGCAGGAGCTCAAAGCCGCTGAAAGCGTAAGGAAAGCCTGATGGCAAACTGGCCAAACCCGTTTATTGAACAACGTGCCGATCCGTTTATTTTACGCGACGGCAGCGATTACTACTTTATTGCCTCCGTACCGGAATATGACAGGCTGGAAATCCGCCAGGCTAATTCGCTGGAAGGGTTGCGCGCCGCCGACCCCGTTGTCGTCTGGCGTAAACCGGAAAGCGGCCCGATGAGCCAGCTCATCTGGGCACCGGAACTTCATCATCTGGCGGGCAAGTGGTACATCTATTTTGCCGCTACCCATACTCAAGCGCTTGATAAGCAGGGAATGTTCCAGCACCGCATGTTTGCCCTGGAGTGCGCCGATGCCGACCCACTCACCGGCAAGTGGACGGAGAAAGGTCAAATTAAAACGCCGTTTGATACCTTCGCCCTCGATGCCACCACTTTTTATCATCAGGGAAAGCAGTGGTATCTGTGGGCGCAAAAAGCGCCGGATATTGCCGGTAACTCAAATATTTATCTGGCTGAACTGGAAAATCCGTGGACGATTAAAGGCGAGCCGGTAAGGCTCAGTAAGCCAGAGTACGACTGGGAGTGTCGGGGTTTTTGGGTTAACGAAGGTCCGGCCGTCGTGGTGCATGGCGACAAGCTGTTTATCAGCTATTCGGCCAGCGCCACCGATGAAAACTACTGTATGGGGTTACTGTGGATTAACGTAAACGACGATCCGCGCGATCCGGCCAACTGGCATAAATCACCGCGCCCGGTCTTTACCACCAGCTATGAGAATCGCCAGTATGGGCCGGGACACAACAGCTTTACGCAAACGCCGGAAGGTGAAGATGTACTGGTGTACCACGCGAGAAATTACACCGAAATTGAAGGCGATCCGTTGTACGATCCCAACCGCCATACGCGTCTGAAACGGGTGCGCTGGGACGAAAACGGGATGCCTGATTTTGGCGTGCCGCCAGCCGATACGATCTAAGCCGTTGCACTGCCCGGTGGCGCTAACGCTTACCGGGCCTACAGATTTTTCCATTGTAGGCCGCATAAGCGTTAGCGCCATCGGCACAACGCTACACTAATGCCCCATAAATGGTGAGCAACGCAATAATCACCACCACCACAAACGAGGCCTTCTTCGCCATCGACACCGCCGCTTTGGGGGTTTCTACCTTGTCAGTATGCGGTTCGCGCGCCAGTGAGAACTGCGCCAGACGTGTGAGCACCTGATATTGCGAAGTATGCAGATCCGCCAGCGAGGCAAACCAGGCCGGCAACGCTTTCTCGCCATGCCCCAGTAATGCATACACTACGCCCGCCAGACGTACCGGAATCCAGTCCAGCACATGAAGAATAGCGTCAATGCCGGATTGCAAACGTTGGTGCGGCGTTTGATAGCGCGCCAGCCAGGTCTGCCAGGCCCGTAAAAACGCATAGCCCACCAGCGTTACCGGCCCCCATGGACCGCCAACGATAAACCAAAATAGCGGTGCGAGGTAAAAACGGAAATTTATCCATAACAACGCATTTTGCAGCTCACGCAAAAATTCACGCTCATTACAATCCGGCGGCACGCCGTGAATCAGCGTAAGCTCGCTGGCCATCGCCTCGCAAGGATGCGGATCGTTACGGGACGCCGCTTTCAGCCAGGCGTGATAATGTACTCGCACTTTGCCCGCGCCGATACACAGCACGCCCAGGAGAATCCACACCACCAGCGTCGGCACGTTAAATAGCAGCCCTTTTAACGCCTGGAGCAGTAGAAAAGTCACCACCATCGCGATCGCCGTCATTCCCATCGTGCGCAACATCGAAAAATGCGTAATCCGACGGAATAGCGCCTCCAGCCGATGATCGAGCTGCCAGTGCTCGCCCAGCTTAAACAGGCGCTCGACAATCAGCACCAGTAATGTCGTAAACAGCGTCATGTCATCTCCTTGTGCGACGAGAGGGCTACCAAAGCGCGAAAACGCGGCCAGTCAAAGGCAGGGCCAGGGTCCGTTTTGCGGTCAGGCGCAATGTTGCAATGTCCGGTCATATTGTCGGCGATCGCCGGATAGCAAGCGATAAGCGTGCGCGTCACGGCGGCTAGCTGCTGATACTGCGCATCGGTATAAGCCAGCGTATCCGTCCCCTCCAGCTCAATACCAATGGAGAAATCATTACAACGTTCCCGCCCCTGATAGTTTGATACGCCCGCATGCCACGCACGCTTATCAAAAGGCACATACTGGACGATTTCACCGTCGCGACGAATCAGACAATGGGCCGAAACACGAAGATGAGCGATTTCTGCAAAAAAAGGATGGGCGTCTGGATCTATCGTTCCGGTGAATAATGCATCGATCCACGGACCGCCAAACTCGCCGGGGGGCAGGCTAATATTATGCACCACCAGCAAGGACGGTTTTTCGTCATCCGGACGGCAATCATAATGCGGAGAAGGGACGCGTCGCGCCTCTACCAACCAACCCTTATCTGGCAACATGCAGAGTCTCCTTTTGAGTGGTGCTTATAGCTGCTTCAGAGTAGCATGTTTCTACCTTATGATTCGTTAGCAATTTGGAGTTTTATCATGCCGCCTCGCCGTTATAACCCAGACGACCGACGTGACGCGCTACTGGAACGCATTAATCTCGATATCCCTGCCGCCGTTGCTCAGGCGCTGCGTGAAGATTTAGGTGGAGAAGTCGATGCTGGCAACGATATCACCGCGCAACTTTTGCCGGCAGATACGCAAGCCCATGCCACGGTGATCACTCGTGAAGACGGCGTTTTCTGCGGCAAGCGCTGGGTTGAAGAGGTCTTCATCCAACTGGCGGGCGATGATGTGCGCCTCACCTGGCATGTCGATGACGGCGACGCCATTCACGCCAACCAAACAGTGTTTGAACTGAACGGCCCGGCTCGCGTATTGCTGACCGGCGAGCGCACGGCGCTAAACTTTGTCCAGACCCTTTCCGGCGTCGCCAGTGAAGTACGCCGCTACGTTGGACTGCTGGCTGGCACCCAAACCCAGTTGCTCGACACGCGTAAAACGCTGCCGGGTCTGCGCACCGCGCTCAAATATGCGGTTTTATGTGGCGGCGGCGCCAATCATCGTCTGGGCCTCACTGACGCGTTCCTGATTAAAGAAAACCATATCATCGCCTCCGGTTCTGTTCGTCAGGCGGTGGAAAAAGCGTTCTGGCTACATCCGGACGTGCCGGTAGAAGTCGAGGTCGAAAATCTGGATGAACTGGACGATGCGCTGAAAGCAGGCGCGGATATTATCATGCTGGATAATTTCAACACCGACCAGATGCGCGAGGCGGTGAAACGCGTCAACGGCCAGGCGCGGCTGGAAGTATCCGGCAACGTCACCGCGGAAACCTTACGCGAATTTGCTGAAACCGGGGTGGATTTCATCTCCGTTGGCGCGCTGACCAAGCACGTGCGCGCGCTCGATCTCTCCATGCGTTTTTGCTGATCCTCTCCACCCGATGGCGCTGCGCCGTCGGGTCTATAAATCACCTGTCCGTAGATCCGCGTCATTATTCGGTAAAATATTCGTAGCGCCTCGCAATAACGTTGCCGTGTCATGTAACGCAGCGAAAATCTTCAGAATCCGCCTTCCCGTTTTACCTTTTGCCGCTCGCCCGCTCTTCCCGCGTTTGCCACAGTAGCGCCAGCTAACTCAAGGAGCGAACAATGGAAAAACAACGCGGTTTCACGCTTATCGAACTGATGGTCGTTATTGGCATCATCGCCATTTTAAGCGCCATCGGCATTCCGGCTTACCAGAACTATCTGCGTAAAGCGGCGCTGACGGATATGTTGCAAACGTTTGTCCCCTACCGTACCGCCGTCGAACTCTGCGCTCTGGAACATGGTGGGACGAGCACATGCGATGCGGGCGTCAACGGTATCCCCTCGCCCGTCATCACCCGTTATGTTTCGGGCATGAGCGTGGAAAAAGGCGTCATCACGCTTACCGACCAGGAGAGTCTGAGCGGGCTTAACGTCATCATGACGCCCGCCTGGGACAATGCTAACGGCATTACCGGCTGGACGCGTAACTGCAATATTCAAAGCGACAGCGCGTTACAACAGGCTTGTGAAGATGTCTTCCGTTTTGACGCCAACTAAGGAGACAAGATGAAAGACGCTCAGCTCAACACATTGTGCCAACGTCATCAGGCTGTACTGATCAATAGCGCCAGCAACAGTATCACTGTTGCGGTGGTCGACGCGCCCTCTCATGCGTTACTGGACGCTCTGCATTTCGCCACGCAAAAACAGATTGATATTGTGTGCTGGACTCGCCAGCAAATGGAAAATCATCGGCATAAGCCGGATCAGGCTCCCTCGGCAAACGCCGCGAAAGGCGGAGAAACCGCGGCCCAGCTTCTCAATCAGACATTACGCTCGGCGATGGCGAAACGCGCCTCTGATATCCATCTCGAACCCGGCGCCAGCCGCTACCGAATAAGACTCCGCATCGACGGCGTTCTTCATATTCTGCAGGACATCGCCAAAGAGACGGGGCTTGCGCTGACGGCCAGATTGAAAGTCCTGGGAAATTTGGACATCGCTGAACATCGGCTGCCGCAGGACGGGCAATTTACCGTTGACCTGGCGGGCGACAGCATCTCTTTTCGTATCGCCACGCTTCCCTGTAAAGAAGGCGAAAAAGTCGTCTTACGGTTGTTGCATCAGGTTGAACAAACGCTGGATCTGGACACGCTGGGCATGTACGGGGCACAACTTACCGCTTTTAGACAAGCCCTACAGCAACCTCAGGGGCTGGTACTGGTGACTGGCCCCACCGGTAGCGGAAAAACAGTCACGCTATACAGCGCGCTACAAACCCGGAATATGCCGGGTATCAACCTCTGTAGCGTTGAGGATCCGATAGAAATTCCACTGGATGGGATTAACCAGACGCAGATCCATCCCCGCGCCGGGCTCACCTTTCAAAATGTGCTGCGCGCGCTTTTACGCCAGGACCCTGACATCATCATGGTAGGTGAAATTCGTGACGGCGACACCGCAGAAATCGCCATTAAGGCGGCACAAACGGGCCATCTGGTACTTTCAACGCTCCATACGAACTCCACCAGCGAAACCCTGATACGTTTGCAGCAAATGGGCGTAGCACGCTGGATGATCTCATCGGCGCTTACGCTGGTGGTAGCGCAACGCCTGGTAAGGAAGCTTTGCCCGCACTGCAAACAGCGTCTGAGCGATCCCGTGGTGCTATCGCCCAATCTTTGGCCCAGCGCGCTACCGCGCTGGCAGGCAAGCGGCTGTCAGCATTGCTACCACGGCTTTTATGGCCGAACCGCGTTATTCGAAGTGTTAACCGTTACCCCGGCATTACGTCAGTTAATTGCGAGCGGCGCATCGGCGCAAGCACTGGAAGCCCACCTCCAACAGACCGGTACAGGGACGCTTTTTGAAAATGGCTGTCGCGCCGTTGAGCAAGGCATGACGTCCTTTGAAGAGATACTGCGCGTTCTGGGAATGCCCCATGAGCGTTAAACAGCTCTGGCGCTGGCAAGGCGTTAACGATAAAGGTCAACTGGAACAAGACGTTGTATGGGCGGACAATCGTCTGGCGCTGATCATCACCCTGCAACATCAGCGCATTATGCCGCTTCGCATCAAGCGCATGGGCGTTAACGCCGCACTGTGGAAAGAAGAGCAAAGCGCTGAAATTATTCATCAGTTGGCCACGCTCATTCATGCCGGACTGACGCTTTCTGAAGGGCTGGAACTCCTTGCGCAACAGCATCCACACCGACAATGGCAAGCGCTGTTGCGCACGCTGGCTCACGAGCTTGAACAGGGCGTCCCTTTTTCCAGCGCATTAGTCTCCTGGCCGCAGGTATTTCCGCCGCTCTACCAGACGATGATCCGCACCGGAGAACTGACCGGCAAACTGGCCGAATGCTGCTTTGAACTGGCCCGTCAGCAAAAAGCGCAACGGCAGATTACGGTTAGCGTGAAAAAGGCGCTGCGCTATCCCGCCATTATTCTGACAATGGCCGCCCTGGTCGTTTTCGCCATGCTGCACTTTGTCCTGCCGGAATTTGCCGCCATTTACCGTAGCTTCAATACCCCGCTCCCTCTTCTGACGCGCGGTATTATCGCGATAGCGCAATGGGGGTCGGCATGGGGTTGGCTCATCTTGTTCCTGACGATGCTCGTTGCTATCGCTCACCGCAGGGTAAAACAAAAGCCGTCCTGGCAAGCGCAGCGGCAGCGTCTTCTGCTACGGCTTCCCGTTATAGGTCGCCTGATAAGAGGCCAGAAACTAGCGCAAATATTCACCGTACTGGCATTAACCCAAAGCGCAGGCATTCCTTTTCTTCAGGGACTGGAAAGCGCTATCGATAGTCTCGGCTGCCCTTACTGGTCACAGCGTTTAACGCAGGTACATCAGGAGATCGCCGCGGGCAATCCGGTCTGGTTGGCGCTAAAAAATACCCAGGAATTTAGTCCGCTATGCCTGCAACTGGTCAGAACGGGCGAAGCGTCCGGCTCACTCGATATCATGCTGCATAACCTTGCCCGTCACCACAGTGAAACTACGCTGGCGCTGGCCGATAATCTGGCGTCGCTGTTGGAACCGGCGTTATTGATCATCACCGGCTTAATTATCGGTACGCTGGTGGTGGCGATGTATTTGCCGATTTTTCATCTGGGAGACGCGATGAGCGGGATGGGATAAGGCTGGCGCACATTTACGCCAGCCAGAATATTAGAGGCTATTGAAAATGCGGTTTTCTTGTTCCTGCACCCGAATAAAGGTGGTGCGTTTGGTCAACTCTTTCAGGCGAGACGCGCCGACATAAGTGCAGGCTGAGCGTAGACCGCCCAGGATATCGCGGGCAGTATTGCCCACCGGCCCACGCAGCGGCAATTTAACCGTTTTACCTTCTGCCGCGCGGTATTTCGCAACGCCGCCGACATGACGGTTCATCGCAGATTCCGAACTCATGCCGTAGAACAGCATAAATTTCTCGCCGTTCTCTTCTACCACGCTGCCGCCGCTCTCTTCGTGCCCCGCCAGCATGCCGCCCAACATAACGAAATCCGCGCCGCCGCCAAAGGCTTTTGCTACGTCGCCTGGCATGGTGCAGCCGCCATCGCTGACGATCATGCCGCCCAGGCCATGCGCCGCGTCAGCGCATTCGATAACCGCCGACAGTTGCGGATAACCAACGCCGGTTTTTACACGCGTCGTGCATACGGAGCCGGGACCAATTCCCACTTTCACGATATCGGCGCCGGAGAGGATAAGCTCTTCGCACATCTCGCCCGTTACCACATTGCCTGCGCAGATTGTTTTTGTCGGCCATGCTTCACGTGCTTTCGCGACGAACTGCACAAAATGTTCTGAATAGCCATTGGCCACATCAATACAGACAAAGTTCAGCGCAGGATTCAGCGCCAGAATCTGCACGGTTTTTTCGAAATCAGCATCAGAGGTCCCGGTGGAAACCATCACATGCTTGAGAACATCAGCCGAAGCCGTGTTGATAAAAGCTGCCCACTCTTCAACGGTATAATGTTTATGTACAGCAGTCAGAATATCAAACCCGGCCAATGCTTGCGCCATTTCAAACGTCCCGACGGTATCCATATTGGCCGCAATAATCGGTACGCCAGACCAGGTCTGACCTGAGTGTTTAAAGGTGAATTGACGTTCCAGTTCGACATCGGAACGGCTTTTGAGGGTAGAACGCTTAGGACGGATAAGAACGTCTTTGAAACCTAACTTCAGATCTTCTTCAATACGCATGTACGGATTCCTGGGGTTAATGGCGAAAAATCGAAACTCACAACTCCAGTGACGCTATCATACGCACTAATCATGGCCGTACAAGACTGCGAAATTCTCTTTTTTTACGTTACAATCCCATAAATTTACCTGGCGAATAGTAGGTTAATGCTCAGAGCGTATCGTCTTTGTATGCTTAAAATTTAACCTTTTGATTGTCAAACTAAAATTCCGGAAGCTGGAGATATGAGGTATACCGTAGCCTTAACCGGCGGTATTGGCAGCGGTAAAAGTACCGTCGCTGATGCCTTCGCTGACCTCGGAATAACCGTCATCGACGCGGATATTATCGCGCGCCAGATGGTTGAGCCAGGGCAGCCCGCCCTGAACGCAATAGCGGAACATTTTGGTTCTGAACTTATCGCCGCCGACGGCACGTTACGTCGCCGGGCGCTGCGTGAGCGTATTTTTTCGCATCCGGAAGAAAAAGCCTGGCTTAACGCCCTGCTTCACCCCTTAATTCAGCAGGAAACCCAACGACAGTTTCAACAGGCTACGTCGCCCTATGTGTTATGGGTTGTGCCTCTGCTGGTTGAAAACAGGCTGTATCAAAAAGCCAACCGCGTACTGGTGGTTGACGTGACGCCCGAAACGCAGCTTATGCGCACAATGCAGCGTGATGATGTTACGCGCGAGCATGTTGAACACATTCTCGCTGCGCAGGCGACGCGTGAAGCGCGCCTTGCCGTGGCGGACGATGTTATTGATAATAACGGCGCACCGGATGCTATCGCATCAGATGTGGCCCGCCTGCACGCCAGTTATCTTAAGCTCGCGTCGCAGTTTGTCTCACAGGAAAAACCGTAATGCACACCCAGGTCCTATTTGAACACCCTCTCAATGAGAAGATGCGTACGTGGCTGCGCATAGAGTTTTTGATCCAACAGCTCTCCATCAACCTGCCAATTGCAGACCATGCTGGCGCACTGCATTTTTTCCGTAACATCAGCGATCTACTGGATGTGTTCGAACGGGGCGAAGTCCGTACCGAACTGCTGAAAGAACTGGAGCGCCAGCAGCGTAAATTACAGGCCTGGGTTGAGGTTCCCGGCGTCGATCAAGACCGTATTGAAGCCCTGCGCCAGCAGTTAAAATCCGCGGGCAGCGTGCTGATCTCCGCCCCGAGGATTGGCCAGCAGCTACGCGAAGATCGCTTGATTGCCCTTGTGCGTCAACGCCTAAGTATTCCTGGCGGCTGTTGCAGTTTCGATTTACCCACTCTACATATCTGGTTGCACCTACAACAGGCGCAGCGCGACGCCCAGATTGAAAGCTGGCTTGCCAGCCTGAATCCCCTCACCCAGGCGCTGACGCTGGTGCTTGATCTGATCCGTAATTCAGCACCTTTCCGTAAGCAAACCAGCCTGAACGGTTTTTATCAGGATAACGGGGACGACGCCGATTTGCTGCGTCTTATGCTGACGCTCGATTCACAACTTTATCCGCAAATTTCCGGCCATAAGAGCCGTTTTGCCATTCGCTTTATGCCGCTGGATAGTGAAAATGGTCTGGTGCCGGAGCGTCTTGATTTTGAACTGGCCTGTTGCTAAGGAGTAAAAATGTCTGACGTGACCGTCGTAAACTGTCCGACCTGCGGTAAACCGGTCGTCTGGGGGGAAATTAGCCCCTTCCGCCCATTTTGTTCTAAACGCTGTCAGTTAATTGATTTGGGCGAATGGGCCGCCGAAGAGAAACGAATCGCCAGCAGCGGCGACCAGTCTGATAGCGACGACTGGAGCGAAGAGCGCTAACGGAGAGGGCTCTGTTGAGACGGCAATATCGCCTTATGACAAAAATAATCAATAAATACGCGTAGTTTTGGCGCCATATGCGCGCGGCCGGGATAATACAAATAAAATCGGCGAGATTAGGCTATAACAGAAACGTAGCCGCCACTGCGCCAGAAAACCTCGGCGCGTTATCACTGACCCTCAGCCCGCAGGAGCTGGCGGCAATTGAGGCGGTTTTTCCTCACGACGCCGCGGCCGGCCCCCGCTACTGGCCGGAAATTATGTCGACATTAAATCGCTAATAAGATCGATGGGGATCGTGTTGCGATCCCCCACTAAGGCGCAAATTGGCGTAATTTACGAATAATCGGTTCATTGGCCGGCGGAAAATCGTCCGTATTCAACGCGTTTTGCGCGATCCACCGTCCCGGCTGTCCTTCTTTCCCCCACGGTTCGCCCTCCCAGCGTTCAACCAGCCAAAACCACAGCGTAATGTGTCTATCCGGGAATTGATATTCCAGAGTGTCGAATAATGTCACCTGTGTTGGCGTAATCCCCACCTCTTCCTGTAGCTCCCGGATCAACGCCTGCTCTGGTGTTTCGCCGGCTTCAATTTTTCCGCCGGGAAATTCCAGCTTGTTCGCCATATGCGCATCAGCGGCGCGTTGGGTAATAAAAATTTCGTCGTTCGGGTTGCGGATAATCCCAACCGCGATTTGCAGTTTTTTCATCTTGGTGCATCCATAAAAAAGGCGCAGTCGCCTGCGCCTTTTTATCTGTGTTCAATGCCAGGCCGAATAAGCGTAGCGCCCTTCGGCAATAATGCCAGCACCGACCGACCTGATGGCAACACATTATGTCTTATCAGGCCAGTAAGTTTATCGCATTAGCTCAGGCGACCGTGACACTGTTTGTATTTCTTACCGGAACCGCAAGGGCAAGGATCGTTACGTCCAATCTTACGTTCGCCGGTTTGGGCGGCCAGATCGGCAGCCACGGCGGCATCGTCATCCTGATGGCTTAGCTGCTGCATCTGCGCCAGGCGCTCCGCCTCTTCGCGACGCTGCATTTCCATCGCTTCGACCTCTTCAGGCATACGTACCTGGACTTTGCTCAGGGTACTGATCACTTCATATTTCAGCGATTCCAGCATCGCGGCGAACATAGCGAAGGATTCGCGCTTGTATTCCTGCTTCGGATCTTTTTGCGCATAGCCGCGCAGATGAATACCCTGACGCAGGTAATCCATCGCCGCCAGGTGCTCTTTCCACAGGGAATCGAGCGTTTGCAGCATCACGCCTTTTTCGAAATGACGCATCATTTCAGCGCCAACCACCTCTTCTTTACGCTGATACACCTCGATGGACTGCGCCAGGATGCGCTCACGCAGCGTCTCCTCATGCAG
The DNA here is from genome assembly GCF_046558195.1 of Salmonella sp. 5800. NCBI lineage: Bacteria > Pseudomonadati > Pseudomonadota > Gammaproteobacteria > Enterobacterales > Enterobacteriaceae > Salmonella > Salmonella sp. 5800. The sequence continues at coordinate 127,692 of NZ_JBGDOX010000008.1, forward strand.
CTCCGGCTCTTTATCCAGCCATTCGGCAATCGGCATCTCCAGGTCGAAGTCGTTTTTCAGGCGTTCCTGCAAACCCGGGATATCCCACATCTCTTCCAGCGACTGCGGCGGAATGTAGGCGTCGATAGTCGCCTTAAAGACATCTTCGCGAATGCTGTTAATGGTGTCGCTCACGTCAGACACATCCAGCAGTTCGTTACGCTGGGTATAAATTGCACGGCGCTGATCGTTCGCCACATCATCATATTCCAGCAGTTGCTTACGAATATCGAAGTTACGGCTTTCTACTTTACGCTGCGCGTTAGCGATAGCTTTCGTCACCCACGGGTGCTCAATCGCTTCGCCCGGCTTCATCCCCAGTTTACGCATCATACCGGAGACACGATCGGAGGCGAAAATACGCATCAGCGCATCTTCCATCGACAGGTAGAAACGGGAAGAACCCGGATCGCCCTGGCGACCGGAACGGCCACGCAGCTGGTTGTCGATACGGCGGGATTCATGGCGCTCGGTGCCAATGATATGCAGACCGCCGGCAGCCAGAACCGCGTCATGGCGTACCTGCCAGTCCGCTTTAATCTGCGCAATCTGTTCTTCCGTCGGCGCTTCCAGCGCGGCGACTTCCGCCTGCCAGCTACCGCCCAGCATAATATCGGTACCACGACCCGCCATGTTAGTAGCGATAGTGACCGCCGCTGGATAACCAGCCTGCGCAACGATGCCTGCTTCGTTGGCGTGGAATTTTGCGTTCAGGACGTTATGTTTGATGCCCGCTTTGGTCAGCTCTCTGGAGACCACTTCAGATTTCTCGATAGAAATCGTCCCGACCAGCACTGGCTGACCGTTCGCGGTACGCTCTTTAATATCTTCGATAATGGCCTGGATTTTTTCCGCTTCGGTCATGTAGACCAGATCCGGCAAATCTTTACGGATCATCGGACGGTTGGTCGGAACAACGACGGTGTCCAGCTTATAGATAGAGCTAAATTCGAAGGCTTCAGTATCCGCCGTACCGGTCATACCGGCCAGCTTTTCATACAGACGGAAGTAGTTCTGGAAGGTGATAGACGCCAGCGTCTGGTTTTCATTCTGAATTTCAACGCCTTCTTTCGCTTCTACCGCCTGGTGCAGACCGTCAGACCAGCGACGCCCCTGCATGGTACGACCGGTATGTTCATCAACAATGATGACTTCGCCGTCTTTCACAATGTAATCCACGTCACGGGTAAACAGCGCGTGCGCGCGCAGCGCGGCGGTGACGTGATGCATCAGCATAATATTGCCAGGCGAGTAGAGCGACTCGCCTTCATCCATAATGCCTTCTTGCACCAGTAGCTCTTCAATCAGCACCAGACCGCGTTCGGTCAGGTTAACCTGGCGCGCTTTCTCATCAACGGAGAAGTGGCCTTCGCCCTGGAAAGTGTCAGAATCTTCTTTCTCCTGACGAATCAGGTGCGGAATGATTTTGTTCACTTTTTTGTACATTTCCGAGCTATCTTCCGCCGGGCCGGAAATAATCAGCGGCGTACGCGCTTCATCGATCAGGATGGAGTCAACCTCATCCACCAGCGCATAATGCAGTTTACGCTGCACGCGCTCTTCCGGGCTGAACGCCATGTTGTCGCGCAGGTAGTCAAAACCGTATTCGTTGTTAGTGCCGTAAGTGATGTCGGCAGCGTAAGCTTCACGTTTGGCGGGCGCAGGCATACCTGGCAGGTTGATACCAACGGACATACCGAGGAATTCGAATAGCGGACGGTTGTTTTCGGCGTCACGCTGCGCCAGATAGTCGTTCACGGTTACCACATGAACGCCTTTGCCGGACAGCGCGTTCAGGTAGGCTGGCAGCGTTGCGGTCAGCGTTTTACCTTCACCAGTACGCATTTCGGCGATACAGCGATCGTTGAGCACCATACCACCCAATAGCTGAACGTCGAAGTGACGCATCCCAAAGACGCGTTTACTGGCTTCACGCACCACCGCGAACGCTTCCGGAATCAGGCTCTCTACGCTTTCGCCTTTTTCAATACGGGCGCGAAATTCGTTGGTTTTCGCTTTCAGTTCGTCATCGGAGAGTTTTTCCATCTCCGGTTCCATCGCATTAATAAGGCTGACGGCCTTACGCATACGACGCAGCGTACGATCGTTACGGCTACCGAATACTTTGGTTAATAATTTGATTAGCATAATAAAGTCTCAAATGCCCCGCGCCGCGGAGCTACAAATAAAGTAAAAGGGTCTTTTTTCGTTAGCTGAGACGTTGCGGACCGGCGCGGATACCCTGCGCCTGACTTATCCAGGCCGGGATGCTAAATGCGGTTTGTGGCGCAAAATACGTCAGGGAGAGGCGGCGAACAATCGCCGGCGGCGTGCCCTCCTGCGTGAGCATCGCGCTGAGCGTATTCAGTAAGGCGATATGATGCGCCTGTAATGGCGACGGCGCGTCGGCAACGGGCAGCGTTTGCGGCGCCATTGCAAAAGAAAGGTGGCGAATCACCGTGCGAATAGCGTGCTGATGCCAGTAATCTACGGTGAAATTGGGACGACGGTTAGAGGCTTCTAACAGCGCAAAATGGCTAAAGTTAACTTTAGACGCGGTGCTGGCGGTCGTCCTTGCAGGCGTATTGGTTTCAGCGGCGTTACTGAGCGCGGGCAAACCAAAACTCGCCGCGACCATCCCTAATAAGAGATGCGGCCAGAAGTATCGTCTGCCTAACTGTCGCCAGCGCGTCAGTATTCCACTCACGTCATTGCCACCTGATATGCCCCTCATGGGCTTACGGAATCAAAACAATTTGCGCACAAATCTTATCATTAAAGCGTACGCGCTACAGCAGTAATGACGAGAAGCTAAGGTGAAAATCGGCTAAGAAAACAGCGAACGCGCCGTGTTTCCATTTAACCCTGTCAAAATGGCTGATTAAGGAAAGCGCAGATAAAGGATAGTAAAAAAAACGACTGGCTCGCCTGGCCGGAGAGAGTGCCAGGTTAACCAGTCGAATTTTATACGACAGCGTATGTCGTTATGCCAGTACCGTCGAAGGCGCTTTGAAAGCCAACGGCAGTTCTGCGTCGTCCTGGAAGGTCACAAATTCCCAGGCCTCCTGTTTTGCCAGGACTGCCTGTAACAATTTGTTATTCAATGCGTGACCGGATTTATACGCGGTAAACGCACCAATAATATTGTGACCACACATGAACAAGTCACCGATCGCGTCGAGCATTTTGTGACGAACGAATTCATCTTCAAAACGCAGGCCGTCTTCGTTCAATACGCGATAATCGTCAACAACGATGGCACAATCGAAGCTGCCGCCCAGGCACAGGCCGCGGGACTGCAGATATTCGATATCACGCATAAAACCGAAGGTACGCGCACGGCTGATCTGGCGCATGAACGCATCCGCAGAGAAGTTCATCGCGTAGCGCTGGCTGCTGGAATCGATCGCCGGATGGTTAAAGTCGATGGTGAAATCCAACGTAAAACCATTGTACGGTCTGAATTCAGCCCATTTATCGCCATCTTCAACCCGAACAGTCTCTTTGATGCGTACGAATTTTTTGGCGCAGTTCAGTTCATCAATACCGGCATCAAGCAGCAGGTAGACAAACGGAGCGGCACTGCCATCCATGATCGGGATTTCCGGGGCATTAACCTCAATAACGATGTTATCGATACCTAAGCCCGCCAGAGCAGCGTTCAGGTGCTCAACGGTTGAAATCCGTACATCATGCTCATTCACCAGACACGTACAGAGCATGGTATCACGCACAGATTTGGCATCGGCCGGGAAATCTACCGGTGGATTCAAGTCGGTGCGACGATAGATGACCCCGGTATTGGCCGGCGCAGGGCGTAATGTCAGGGTGACTTTTTTGCCGGTGTGTAAACCGACGCCAGTCGCCTGAACGATACGTTTAAGTGTCCTTTGTTTGATCATCGTATAATCTCGCCAAATTACCTATCCAACCGAAGTGTACTATACATTCGGCGGGCCAGTTTAGCACAAAGAGCCCAGAATCCCAAATTCCAGCTAATTCTTAATCAGCTTGCTTACGCAGGAATGCGGGGATATCCAGATAATCCGGCTCTTTCGCCGCCTGTGGTGTATTGTCGTTAACCACTTTCGCGACCGTTTTTTGCTCCTGCGTCAGCGGTGCCATACCGTGCTGCTGATAACGATCCAACACCGGCTGCTGCACCTGTTTATTGGTCACCAGAGTGATTTCAGGACGCTTGTCCATACCAATTCCAGTGGCAACAACGGTCACGCGCAGTTCGTCGTTCATATCCGGGTCCAGAGAGGTACCGATAACCACGGTGGCGTTATCCGATGCAAAGGCACGGATGGTGTTGCCGACGGTTTCGAACTCATCCAGACGCAGGTCGAAGCCCGCCGTAATGTTGACCAACACGCCGCGCGCGCCGGACAGGTCGATATCTTCCAGCAGCGGAGAAGAAATAGCCATTTCAGCCGCTTCTTCCGCACGGTCTTCACCGCTCGCCACGCCGGAGCCCATCATTGCGTAGCCCATTTCAGACATCACGGTACGCACGTCAGCAAAGTCAACGTTCATCAGGCCCGGGCGGGTGATCAGCTCTGCGATACCCTGAACCGCGCCTTTCAGCACGTCGTTAGCCGCGCCGAACGCGTCGAGCAGGGAGATGCCACGGCCCAGCACTTTCAGCAGCTTGTCGTTCGGGATGGTGATCAACGAGTCCACATGCTTGGACAGCTCGGTGATACCCTGCTCCGCAAATGCCATGCGCTTTTTGCCTTCAAAATTGAAAGGCTTAGTCACCACGGCAACGGTCAGAATACCTAAATCTTTTGCCACTTCAGCAACCACTGGCGCCGCGCCGGTTCCGGTACCGCCGCCCATGCCTGCCGCGATAAATACCATGTCTGCGCCTTCAAGCGCCGCACGCAGCGCTTCACGGTCTTCGTCCGCCGCGTTACGACCGACTTCCGGGTTAGCGCCGGCGCCCAGACCTTTGGTAATGCCGCTACCAATTTGAATGGTCTGGCCAACCGCCGTTTTACGCAACGCCTGAGCGTCGGTATTCACCGCGAAGAATTCAACACCTTCGATGCGCTCGCGCACCATGTGTTCAACAGCGTTACCGCCGCCACCACCGACGCCGATGACTTTAATCACCGCGTCGTTGGTTAGTTCCATAGGTTCAAACATAATCTCTCTCCGTCATGTGCCTGTCGCCTGAGGCCGTAATATCTGGCGGCCTCATAAAAATTAAAACTCTTTTCGCAGCCAGCTATTAAGTCGCTTGATCCACGAGCCAACTGATGCCGTAACACGTTTTTCCACTTCTGCTTCACCGTTTAAGTGGGACTCTTTCCCGTAGTGAAGCAATCCCACCGCCGTTGAGTAATACGGCTCCTGGGCATAATCCGTCAGACCGGTGATATTCAGCGGCGCGCCGATACGCACCTGCGTATGAAACACGCGCTGAGCGCAAGCAGCAAGCCCTTCGATTTGCGCCGCGCCGCCGGTTAACACAATCCCCGCCGCCAGGTGATGTTTTACCCCTTGTTGGCGAAGCTGTTCCTGTAATTGCAATATCTCTTCGTTGACCAGATTGAGCAGCTCGGTGTAACGCGGCTCAATCACTTCCGCCAGCGTCTGACGTTGCAGGCTGCGCGGCGGACGCCCGCCTACGCTCGGTACTTCAACGCTTTCGTCTTTACCGACGATGGAACCCAGCGCGCAACCGTGGCGGACTTTAATGGCTTCAGCATCGCTCGGCGGCGTACCAAAGGCATAAGCGATATCGCTGGTCACCACGTTCCCCGCGTAAGGGATCACTTTGGTATGACGCAGCGCGCCGCCAGTATAAACGGCGATATCCATTGTACCACCGCCGATATCCACGACACAGACGCCCAGTTCACGTTCATCTTCCGTTAACACGGAATAACTGGCCGCCAGTCCGGCAAATATCAGTTGGTCAACTTTCAGACCACAACGTTCAACAGCTTTGACAATGTTTTTTGCCATATCGTTGTGGCAGGTAATCAAATGTACTTTCGCCTGCATACGCACGCCGGAAAGACCGACCGGATTTTTAATGCCTTCCTGGTAGTCAATGGCGTACTCCTGAGGAATCACATGCAGCACGCGATGTTCATCGCGCACGCGCACTGACTTCGCAGTATGCACGACGTTTTCCACATCTTCCTGCGTCACTTCCTCTTCGGAAATGGGCACCATACCAATTTCATTCTGACAGCTAATATGTTTGCCGGAAAGCGCCAGATATACCGAGGAGATCTGGCAATCGGCCATCAATTCCGCCTGGTCAATGGCGCGCTGAACGCATTTCACCACTGACTCAAGGTCATTCACCCCGCCTTTATCCATACCCCGCGATGGGCAACTGCCCACGCCAATGATATTGACCATACCGTCGGGCAGAACTTCCCCTACTAAAGCGGCAACCTTCGCGGTGCCAATCTCCAGTCCTACTACCAGTTTTCTGTCCGTCGCCTTGATCATTGTTGTTCTGCCTGTGCCTGATTCTGTTGCTGATTAGATTCCTCAGGGGGGAGCGGCGCCCAGCCAACTGCCGCACCTGAGTCATAACGCAAATCAACGTAGCTAATCCGTTTGCCATCGGTTTGCGCCTGCTGCTGTAAAACCGGATAGAGTTCTACAAAGCGAGCCAACCTTTTCATCGTATCGCCCCTGCCGAGATTGAGCTTAATGCCGTTATTAAGCGTCAATTGCCAGGAGCGACGTGCGGTCATCGCCGCTTCCTTTAGAGTGAATTTATCCTTAGCCAGCACCTGCCCCATCTCGCGGTATCCCTGCAACACTTCACTCGCGCTGCCTTCCGGGCCATACAACATGGGTAAAACCTGTTTGCCGATGCGGTCTGACGGCACGCTGAAGGTGTTCCCTTCAGCATCGACCATATGTTGATCATTCCAACGCGCAATCGGCACATATTCAACCAGATGAATCTTCAATTCATCAGGCCACTGTTTTCTGACGCTGGCCTGTTTAATCCACGGCAAACGCTCAATCTGGCTCTGGATAATGTTCACATCCTGCGTCATGAAGGTTCCCGGCGCGCCCAGAGCCAGTATCGCCTGACGGATATCATCGTTACGCGTGTAGTGACGCTCGCCGGTTAATACCAGCTTTGATAACGGTAAACGCTGCGCATCTTCCATCCACCCTAACACGACCCACCCGCTAACAAACACGGTGCACAGTACCGTCAGCAGGAATAAAATTCCTGCAAGACGCGTTCCATTATTGCGGCGTGAAGAAGGCGTCTCTTCATCACTGTTTCGCGTGTTCAGCGCAGCCTGCGACATATCAGTCCGCCAACTCCAGAATTCGTACCACTAACTGCGAGAAGCTCATTCCCGCCTGACGCGCCGCCATCGGCACCAGACTATGGCTGGTCATCCCCGGAGAAGTATTGGCTTCCAGCAGATAAAACTGACCATCGCTGTCCAGCATGACGTCAATACGCCCCCATCCCGTGCAGCCTAAAGCTTTCCATGCCTGCAGGACGAGAGACTGTAGCGCGGCTTCCTGGGACGCATCTAAACCGGCAGGGCAGAAATACTGAGTCTCATCAGAGAGATACTTCGCCTCATAATCATAGAAGGTTCCTGCCGGTTGGATACGAATTGACGGTAAAATTTCTTCGCCAACTATCGCCACCGTAAATTCCGGACCGCACAGCCATTTCTCAATCAGTATTTCGTCATCATGCTGAAAAGCCAATGATAACGCACCCTGTAAAGCATTTTCTTCTACTACTTTCGTCATACCGACGCTGGAGCCTTCACGGCTGGGTTTGACGATCAGCGGTAAACCCAGCGCCGAAATTCGCGCTTTTTGTTCTTCGCTAAGGCCTTTTTCAAACTCAGCGCGCGTCAGCGCGACCCACGGCGCAACCGGTAAGCCTGCGCCCTGCCACAGCAATTTACTGCGCAGTTTATCCATGGAAAGCGCCGAGGCCATCACGCCGCTGCCGGTATAAGGCAGGCCGAGCAGTTCAAGCATTCCCTGTAAGGTGCCATCTTCACCGCCACGGCCATGCAACGCAATAAAGACCTTCTGAAAGCCCATTGCTTTAAGCTGCGCGACATCGACCTCTTGCGGATCGACGGGATGCGCATCAATGCCGCCTTCACGTAACCCGGCCAACACTGCCGCGCCGGAATTTAACGAAACGTCCCGCTCCGCAGAGGTTCCGCCCAACAGGACCGCGATTTTATCAGCCATGTTGCTCTTCCTCCTGGATTTGCGGCTTCAGCTTGATTTCAGATAAGTAACGCGCAATTTTGCCAACATTTCCTGCGCCTTGCACTAATATCAAGTCGTTACCCGTCAGCACCGGCGCTAACATTGTCGCAACCTGAGCCGGATCGGAAACCAGAATCGGGTCAATTTTTCCCCGATTACGAATCGTACGACATAAAGAACGGCTATCCGCGCCCGGAATCGGCGCTTCGCCCGCCGGGTAAACGTCCAGCATCAGCAGCGCATCAACCTGGGTCAGCACATTGGCGAAATCGTCATACAGATCGCGCGTGCGCGTGTAACGGTGCGGCTGAAACAGCATCACCAGGTTTTTATCCGGCCACCCTGCTCGCGCAGCTTTAATGGTGGCGTCTACTTCAGTCGGATGATGGCCATAATCATCCACCAGCATCGCCGTCCCGGCTTTACCATTCACCGGCTCAAGCGGAAACTCGCCGAGGAAGTCAAAACGACGCCCGGTCCCCTGGAAGCTTTCCAGCGCGCGCAGGATAGCGTCATCGGCGATGCCTTCTTCGGTCGCTACCGCCACTGCCGCGGCGGCATTCAGGGCATTGTGGCGACCCGGCGCATTCAACGTGACATGCAGATCCGGCATTCCCTGGCGCAACAGCGTAAAGTGCCCCTGCGGCCCTATCTGCTGATAATCTTCTACGCGGACGTCAGCATCCTCGCTAAAGCCATACGTCGTGGTCTGACGCCCCACCCGCGGCAGCAGCTCGCGGATGACCGGATCGTCGACGCACATTACCGCGCGACCGTAGAACGGCAGGTTATGCAGGAAGTTAATAAACGTCTGCTTTAAATTTTCAAAGTCGCCATGATAGGTATCCATATGGTCGGCTTCGATGTTGGTGACGATCGCGACCATCGGCTGCAAATGCAGGAAGGACGCGTCGCTCTCATCGGCCTCGGCAATCAGATAACGACTATGGCCCAGACGCGCATGAACGCCTGCGGCTTTCACCAGTCCGCCATTCACGAAAGTCGGGTCCAGCCCCGCTTCGGCATAAATACTGGACACCATCGCGGTCGTTGTGGTTTTTCCGTGCGTCCCGGCAATGGCGATGCCGTGGCGAAAGCGCATCAGTTCCGCCAGCATTTCCGCACGGCGAATAACCGGAATACGCGCTTCATGCGCCGCGACAATTTCCGGGTTATCCGCGGAAATTGCGCTGGAAACGACGACCACGCTGGCATCACGCACATTTTCCGGACGATGGTTAAAGAAAATCGTCGCCCCCAGGCTCGTCAACTGCTGGGTCACCGGATTCGGCGCTAAATCGGAACCACTGATCTGATACCCTTCATTGGCCAGAACTTCGGCAATACCGCCCATACCAGCACCACCGATGCCGACAAAGTGAATGTGCCGAACGCGACGCATTTCGGGCACGATGGAACGCAGTTTTGCCAGTTGTTGTGTATTCATTCTTTACGCCATTAACTCCAATACCCGCCATACTTCAAATTGCAGATGCGTTGGCTTGCCTGCAACCCAAATTATTGAGGGTAGAAAAACCCTGCGATGCAAAAGGCACCGCCACAAATTATGTCCGGGCAACCCGGCTGACTTCACTGGCGACGCGTTCGGTAGCATCCGGAATGGATACCGCGCGGGCACGCTCCGCCATGGTTAACAACGCCTCGCGCGACCACCCCGCCAGGGTGTCGGCGACAGCCTCTACACTAAACTGCGGCTGCTCAAAAATCTTAGCTGCGCCGGCGTTTTCTAACGGCAGCGCATTCCAGTACTGCTGCCTGTCTTTATGCTGAAACGGCACGAATATCGCCGGTAACCCGGCGGCGGCGATCTCGCTCACCGTTAAAGCGCCGGAACGACATACCACCACATCCGCCCACGCATAGGCGGCGGCCATGTCATCGATAAATTCCGTTACCTTATGTTGCGGTTGTCCCGCCCCGGCATATGCCTGCTCTACCGTGAGCTGCGCGCCTTTTCCGCTTTGATGCCAGATTGTAACCGTATCGCCCAGTCTGGCGGCAACCTGCGGCATCGTCTGGTTCAGGACTCGCGCCCCCTGAGAACCGCCGACCACCAACACGCGAATCGGGCCGTCACGACCGGCCAGACGCACCTGCGGCAACGGCAACGCCAGTACGTCGGTACGCACCGGGTTACCCACCACTTCCGCGTTCGGAAACGCACCGGGAAACGCCTGCATCACTGTGGTCGCGATTTTGGCCAGCCACTGATTGGTTAGCCCGGCGATACCGTTTTGCTCATGCAAGACGACCGGAATACCCAATGACCATGCGGCAAGACCGCCGGGGCCGGAAACATAACCGCCCATTCCCAGCACGACATCCGGCTTAAACCGCTTCATGATCGCCCGCGCCTGCCGCCAGGCGTTAAAAATCCGCAGCGGCGCCGCCAGAAGCGCTTTTACGCCTTTACCGCGTAGACCGGAGATCCGAATAAAGTCAATGTCGATGCCATGCTTCGGCACTAAATCCGCTTCCATACGATCGGCGGTACCCAGCCAGCGAACCTGCCAGCCCTGGGCCATTAAATGATGCGCAACGGCCAGTCCGGGGAACACGTGCCCGCCGGTACCGCCCGCCATCACCATTAACCGCTTCGGTTGACCACTCATCGAGAACCTCGTGTAAACGCCTGCGCTTTTTCCAGACGCGTTTCATAATCAATACGTAATAAAAACATAATGGCCGTCGACATAATCAACAGACTCGACCCGCCATAACTGATCAGCGGCAGCGTAAGGCCTTTGGTCGGCAGCATCCCCGCGGCCGCGCCAACGTTTACCAGCGCCTGGAAACTAAACCAGATACCGATAGAACACGCTAAAAATCCGGAAAAACGGTGGTCAATCTCCAATGCCTTACGGCCAATCGACATCGCGCGAAAAGCGACGAAGAATACCATTAAAAGCGCCAATACCACACCGATATAACCCAGTTCTTCCCCAATAATGGCGAAGATGAAATCGGTGTGCGCCTCCGGCAAATACTCCAGTTTCTGCACCGAATTCCCCAGCCCTTGCCCCCATATCTCACCGCGCCCAAAAGCCATCAGCGACTGCGTCAGCTGATAACCGCTGCCGAACGGATCTTCCCAGGGGTTCCAGAACGAGGTAACGCGGCGAATACGATACGGTTCGGCGAGGATTAACAGAATCACCGCCGAGATGCCCATCCCGATAATGGCGATGAACTGCCATAATTTCGCCCCGGCGAGAAACAGCATCGCCAGCGTGGTGACAAACAGTACGACCACCGTCCCGAGGTCAGGCTGCGCCAGCAGTAACACCGCCAGCACCAGAATCACGCCCATTGGTTTTAAAAAGCCGCGCAGATTGTTGCGCACTTCATCAACCTTACGCACCAGATAGTTCGCGAGGTAGCAGAACAGCGACAGCTTGGTAAACTCCGCAGGCTGAATACGCAGCGGCCCCAGCGCAATCCAGCGCGACGCCCCGTTAACCGAGCTCCCGACGACCAGCACGATAAGCAGCATAATGATCGACGCAATCAGCATCGTCGTGCTGTATTTTTGCCAGAAGGTCATGGGCAAACGTAGCGTGACCATCGCCAGACAAAATGCCAGGAAGATATAGAGCGCATCACGTTTGGCAAACAAAAACGGATCGTTCGCCAGGCGCTGCCCGACTGGCATGGAGGCCGACGTCACCATGACAAAACCAATCGCCGCCAGCCCGAAGGTCAGCCATAGCAGCGTGCGGTCATACATGATCAGACTGTCGGCGTCTTTATCGCGCGAAGCCATCACCCAGCCTTTAAGCGCCGCAAACAGCCAGGCCAGGAGGCCAAAGCCTGGTACGCGCGGCATTCTCAGACGGGGGAGAGATAAACGCATCAACCTAACTCCTTCGCCAGACGGGTAAAGACATCGCCCCGTTGCTCAAAATTTTTAAACTGATCGAGGCTGGCGCAGGCGGGCGACAACAGCACCATATCACCCGGCTGAACGCGCGGCGCCAGCAAACGCATCGCCTCTTCCATCGTCTCAGTCTGTTGGGCGATTTCCGGACGCAGTGCGGCAAGCTGCGCGCCATCGCGCCCAAAGCAATACAGGCGGATACGATCGCCGGTCAGATAGCGCGCCAGCGGAGAAAAGTCTGCCGACTTACCGTCGCCGCCCAGCAGCAGATGTAGCGTACCGTCCACATGCAAACCGTTTAGCGCCGCTTCGGTACTGCCGACGTTGGTCGCTTTCGAGTCATTGATCCAACGTACGCCGTTATGCTCCAACGCCAGCTGGAAGCGATGCGCCAGACCGGTAAATGTCGTCAACGCTTTCAAACTGCTGGCGCGCGGCAGACCTACGGCATCCGCCAGCGCCAGCGCCGCTAACGCATTGGTATAGTTATGCTGCCCGGAAAGCTTCATCTCTTTCACGTTCAGCACCTTCTCGCCTTTGACTCGCAGCCAGGTTTCGCCCTGCTGACGATTAAGGTGATAATCACCCATATTGACGCCAAAGCTGACGCAGCGCTCATCGGCCCCGCGAACCGGCATCGTCAACGCGTCATCGGCATTCACTACGCACACTTTCGCCTTCTCGTAGACGCGCAGTTTCGCCGCCCGGTACTGTTGCAAACCAAACGGATACCGGTCCATATGATCTTCAGTGACGTTGAGCACCGTTGCCGCCGCCGCTTGCAAACTTGACGTGGTTTCCAGTTGGAAACTGGATAATTCCAGCACGTACAATTCGCGATCGGCATCCAGCAGCATCAGCGCCGGAAGACCGATATTGCCGCCAACGCCGACATTGACGCCCGCCGCTTTCGCCATCTCGCCCACTAAGGTGGTCACGGTGCTTTTTCCGTTCGAGCCGGTGATGGCCACAATCGGCGCTTGCGCTTCGCGGCAAAACAGTTCGATATCGCCGACAATTTCCACTCCAGCGCTGGCGGCAGCGCTAAGAGAGGGATGCGCCAGGGCGATGCCAGGGCTGGCGACGATTAAATCCGCCGCTAAGAGCCACTCGTCGTTCAGGCCGCCAACGTGACGCTCAACCTCTTGCGGCAGCTTATCCAGACCCGGCGGCGTCACGCGAGTATCCATCACCCGCGGCGTGACGCCGCGGGCAAGGAAAAAGTCCACGCAAGAGAGTCCGGTTAAGCCCAGACCAATAATGACGACGTTTTTGTCCTGGTAATCAGCCATGATTAACGTACCTTCAGCGTTGCCAGGCCAATCAGGACCAGCATCAGCGAAATAATCCAGAAGCGCACAATCACGCGCGGTTCCGGCCAGCCTTTTAGTTCATAGTGGTGATGGATAGGCGCCATACGGAAAATACGCTGTCCGCGTAGTTTAAAGGAACCCACCTGCAGGATGACCGACAGAGTTTCCACCACAAAGACGCCGCCCATAATCACCAGCAGGAACTCCTGACGCAGCAGCACGGCGATAATGCCCAACGCGCCGCCCAACGCCAGCGATCCGACATCGCCCATAAAAACCTGCGCCGGATAGGTGTTAAACCACAAGAATCCTAATCCCGCGCCGACAATCGCCGTACAGACAATCACCAGCTCCCCCGCATGGCGTAAATACGGAATATGCAGGTAATTGGCGAAGTTCATGTTCCCGGTCGCCCAGGCCACCAGCGCAAAGCCGGCGGCAACGAAAACAGTCGGCATAATCGCCAGACCATCAAGCCCGTCGGTCAGGTTTACGGCGTTACCCGTACCGACGATGACAAAGTAGGACAGCAAAATGTAAAACAGCCCCAATTGCGGCATAACATCTTTAAAGAACGGCACCACCAGTTGGGTCGCGGGCGTGTCTTTCCCGACGAGATAAAGCGCAAAGGCCACGCCGAGCGCGATAACCGACATCCAGAAATATTTCCAGCGCGCAATCAGCCCTTTGGTATCTTTCCGCACCACTTTGCGGTAGTCATCGACAAAACCGATAATGCCGTAGCCGATCAATACCACCAGCACGCACCAGACGTACGGGTTAGACGGGTAAGCCCATAACAGAACGGAAATCACAATCGCCGTCAGGATCATGATGCCGCCCATCGTCGGCGTACCGCGTTTACTGAAGTGCGATTCCGGGCCATCGTTACGTACCACCTGGCCAAAAGAGAGTTTTTGCAGACGAGCGATCATACGCGGGCCCATCCATAAAGAGATGAACAGCGCGGTCAACAGGCTGACGATGGCGCGAAACGTCAGATAAGAAAAGACGTTAAAGCCGGAATAATATTTGACCAAATGCTCGGCCAGCCAAACTAACATGAACCTTTCTCCTGTAACGCATGAACCACATCTTCCATCGCGGCGCTGCGTGATCCTTTCACTAAAATAGTCATCATTGGTTGCTCCTGAAGCAGAGCGTGTAAACGCGCAATGAGCGCGGCTTTATCGGCAAAATGTTCGCCGACGCCGCTGGCGTGGCTGATAGCCTGACTGAGTTTTCCGGTGCTTAACACGCGATCAATACCCGCCGCTTTTGCGGCCTCGCCAACCTGGAGGTGGCACGCTTCGCTTTCTGCGCCCAGCTCGGCCATATCGCCTACCACCAGCACGCGGTAGCCGGGCATTTCAGAAAGGACCTGCACTGCGGCGGTCATCGAACCGACGTTGGCGTTATAAGCATCATCGAGTACCAGTTGGTTTTCACTTAGCTGAATCGGGAACAGACGCCCGGGTACAGCTTTTAACGCCGCCAACCCTGCTTTAACCGCCATCAGCGTCGCCCCCACCGCCATTGATAAAGCAGCGGCCGCCAGCGCGTTGGCAATATTGTGCCGCCCTGGCAACGGCAGCAGCACATCAATGCTGCCCATCGGCGTTTGCAGAGTAAATTCGGTACCGTGTGACGTCACGTGGATATTCGCAGCGGTAAAGTCGCTGTTTGCCGCATTCGGCGAAAAACGCCACACCTGACGATCGCCAATAATGCTTTGCCAGTTCAGCCAGTCATTATTATCGGCATTCATAATCGCGATACCGTTCTCAGGCAAACCGGTATAGATTTCGCCTTTCGCTTTCGCCACGCCAGCCAACGAGCCGAAGCCTTCCAGATGCGCCGCCGCCAGGTTATTGACCAGCGCCGCTTCCGGGCGTGTCAGGCTAACGGTCCAGGCGATTTCTCCCTGGTGGTTAGCGCCTAACTCGATTACCGCATAGTCATAATCATGGTTTAAGCGCAGCAGCGTTATCGGCACGCCGATGTCGTTGTTAAAATTGCCTGCGGTATACAGAGTGTTTCCGCACTGGCTAAGAATCGCGGCGGTCATCTCTTTGACCGAAGTTTTGCCGGACGAACCGGTTAACGCCACCACCCGCGCCGGTACCTGCATACGTACCCAGGCGGCCAGTTGGCCAAATGCCTGACGCGTGTCTTTTACAATCACCTGCGGAAGATCGATATCCAGAGGACGACTGACCAACAGGGCGCCAGCGCCGTTCGCTTTTGCTTTATCAGCAAAATCATGCGCATCAAAGCGTTCCCCTTTCAGCGCCACGAACAGGCATCCCGGCGTCACTTTCCGTGTGTCGGTAATGACCGTATCGAGCGTGAGATCCGCCCCGCGGTGTTCGGCGCCAAGGACATCGGCAATTTTGCTGAGCGTTACGCTAATCATGCGATCACCCCCAGCAAACGCGCTGCGGTCACGCGGTCTGAATAATCAAGACGCTGCGTGCCGACAATCTGGTAATCCTCGTGCCCTTTACCTGCAATCAGCACAACGTCATTGTCTTTTGCCTGCATAATGGCATTGGTTACCGCCTCAGCGCGGCCTTCCATTACCCTGACCTGCCCGGCGTCCAGCATTCCGGCCAGAATATCGTTGATAATGGCGCGCGGCTCCTCGGTACGCGGGTTATCGTCAGTCACCACGACGATATCAGCGAATTCTTCGGCAATGGCCCCCATGAGTGGGCGCTTACCTTTGTCACGATCCCCGCCACAGCCAAAGACGCACCACAATTTTCCGGCGCAGTGCAGACGCGCCGCCTGCAACGCTTTTTCCAGCGCATCCGGCGTGTGCGCGTAATCCACCACCACCGTCGGTTTGCCTGGCGCAGTGAACACTTCCATACGTCCGCAAACCGGCTGCAAACGCGCGGCGGTTTTCAGCAAATCCGTTAACGGATAGCCCAGCGCCAGTAGCGTCGCCAATGCCAGCAGTAAGTTGCTGACGTTAAACGCGCCCATCAGGCGGCTTTCGATTTCGCCTTCACCCCAGCTTGAAGCAAAACGAATCGTCGCTCCGCGGTCGTGGTAGTCCACCGCCTCCGCTTTCAGCCAACGACCGTGACAGTTAGGGTTGATATGCCCTTCCATTGATACCGCGACCGCATCGGGTAGCGACGCCAGCCAGCGGCGTCCAACTTCATCATCGGCGTTGACGATTGCCTGACCGTGATGGTGGGTGGAATAAAGCATCCATTTTGCCGCCTCGTAATGCGCCATATCGCCATGATAGTCGAGATGGTCGCGGCTCAAATTAGTAAACACGGAGGCGGCAAATTTCAGCGCCGCCACGCGATGCTGCACCAGGCCGTGAGAAGAGACTTCCATCGCGCCGAAGGTCGCGCCCTGCGCAACCAGACTGGCCAGCACATGCTGAACATCCACAGCGGAACCGGTTGTGTTCTCCGTCGGGATCACTTTACCCAACAGTCCGTTGCCTACCGTTCCCATCACTGCGCTGGTTTCGCCGAGCAACTGGCTCCACTGCGCCAGTAGTTGAGTAGTGGTGGTCTTGCCATTGGTGCCGGTCACCGCCACCAGACGCATGTTTTCAGATGGCTCATGGTAAAAGCGGCCCGCCAGCGCAGATAAACGCTCATTGAGCTGGCTGAGATAGACGACCGGTACGCCGTGCATTTCGCGAATCTCACCGTCGGCCGCCTCGTCTTTCGCCTCTGCAATAATGGCAGCTACGCCTTGCGCTATCGCCTGCGGGATATATCGACGCCCGTCCGCCTGATGACCCACTACTGCCACAAAGAGATCGCCCGCCGCAGCCACACGGCTGTCGAGCGTCATCTCTCGCAGTTCTCGCGCGGGTAGTCCAGCCACCCACGGAGCAAGAAGGTCGCGCAAATTACGATCTGCCACCTGTTCCCTCGCCTTGATTAATTACGAATTCATTTTTTTCGCCCGTTGCCAGCGCGTCCGGTTCGATGTTCATGGTGCGCAGAACGCCGCCCATGATGGCACCAAATACCGGCGCGGAAACGGCGCCGCCGTAGTATTTACCCGCCTGCGGATCGTTGATGACAACCACCAGAGCGAAGCGCGGCTGACTCGCAGGCGCGACGCCTGCGGTGTAAGCAATGTATTTGTTGATGTAGCGACCGTCCGGCCCCACTTTTTTCGCCGTACCGGTTTTAATCGCGATACGGTAGCCTTTAATTGCCGCCTTCACGCCGCCGCCGCCCGGCAGCGCCACGCTTTCCATCATATGCACCACGGTGCGTACGGTGGATTCAGGGAAGATGCGTTCGCCGGGTACAGGCGGATCAACTTTGGTAATCGACAGCGGGCGATAAATGCCATAGCTGCCGATCGTTGCATAGACTCGCGCTAATTGTAACGGCGTTACCATTAGCCCGTAGCCGAAAGAGAAGGTGGCCCTCTCTATGTCGGACCACCGTTGTTTTTGAGGATATAAGCCACTGCGTTCTCCGACCAACCCCAAATTGGTCGCCTTTCCTAGCCCAAAACGTGAGTAAGTATCTACTAACGCTGAGGACGGCATCGCTAACGCCAGTTTGGATACGCCGACGTTACTCGACTTCTGCAGAACCCCGGTCAGGGTTAATTCGCTGTAGCGCGCCACGTCTTTAATTTCGTGGCCGTTAATTCGGTATGGAACGGTATTCAACACCGTATTTTCGTTGACGATACCGCGCTGAAGCGCGGTCATCACCACCATCGGCTTAACCGTAGAACCCGGTTCAAACACGTCGGTGATGGTACGGTTACGCATCGCGTCTTTCGGCGTACCGGCAAGGTTGTTGGGGTTATAGGAAGGGCTATTCGCCATCGCCAGTACTTCACCGGTATTGACATCGACCAGCACCGCGCTACCGGATTCCGCCTTGTTAAACGCCACCGCGTTGTTCAGTTCGCGGTAAACCAGCGCCTGTAAGCGTTCATCAATGCTTAACGCCAGGTTGTGCGCTGCCTGACTGTCAGTGGAGGAGATATCCTCAATCACGCGACCATAGCGGTCTTTACGCACGATTCGCTCGCCAGGCTGACCGGTAAGCCACTTATCAAAGCTCTTTTCAACGCCTTCAATCCCCTGACTGTCGACGTTGGTAAAACCGATGAGGTGAGCGGTTACTTCTCCTGACGGGTAGTAGCGGCGTGATTCTTCACGCAAATGAATGCCCGGCAGTTTGAGTTTTTTGATGTAGTCCGCCATGTCAGGATTTACCTGGCGCGCCAGATAAATAAAACGCCCTTTCGGGTTGGCGTTGATACGGGCGGAGAGCTGATCGAGCGGGATATTTAGCGCAGTAGAAAGCGCTTTCCAGCGATCGCCGACGCTGATGCCGCCGGCGTCATGAACTTCTTTCGGGTCGGCCCAGATCGCCTTAACCGGTACGCTGACCGCCAGTGGACGCCCGGAACGGTCGGTAATCATACCGCGTGAGGTGGAGACTTCCTGAACACGCAGCGAACGCATATCGCCCTGACGCACCAGCATATCCGGGGCGATAATCTGTAGCCACGCCGCGCGTCCAAGTAAAAAAACCAGCGCCAGTAAAATACAGCCGCATAGCAACGCAAAACGCCAACTGATGAAGTTGGTCTGTTCTTCCTGGCGTTTCGATTTTTGCGTTTTTGCCGCTGCTTTCATGCGTCGCGTTTATCCTTATTTTTGCACTACGATATTTTCTTGGGACGGATCAACATGCTGCATTTGCAGCTTTTCCGTTGCGATCCGCTCCACCCGGCTGTGATCGCCGAGCGCATTTTCTTCAAGGATCAGGTTGCGCCATTCAATGTCCAATGCATCGCGCTCCAGAACCAGTTGTTCACGCTGCGCGGTGAGTAAACGAGTATGGTGCGCCGTCGTGACCACCGTCACCGCCGTTAAAATGATGCAAATGAACAAGCAGAGTGGCAGCTTCCCGAACCGCAAAAGATCGTCACCGATCACGCCAGGCAAGGCATGGCGCTCGTTGCTTCCTATCGATCCCTTCACTTTGCTTAGGGCTTCTGTCACTCTGCTGATCATGCGTTCGTCCTCTCTGCGATACGCAGAACTGAACTACGGGCCCGAGGATTTTCAGCTACCTCTTTTTCACCCGGCATCAACTTGCCTAACGCTCGTAACTCACGACCGCCCAGTTTTTTGAGCTGCGCTTCCGTCATCGGTAATCCCGCCGGTATCTGCGGACCGCGGCTTTGCTCACGCATAAAGCGTTTCACAATACGGTCTTCCAGCGAGTGGAAACTGATGATTGAAAGCCGCCCGCCTGGGGCCAGTACGCTGAGCGAGCTTTTTAGCGCCTGCTCTATCTCCTCCAGTTCACTGTTTACCCAGATGCGCACCGCCTGGAAGGTACGGGTCGCGGGATGTTTGAATTTGTCTTTTACCGGGGTCGCCGCCGCAACCACTTCCGCCAGCTCTTTGGTGCGGGTCATCGGCTGTTCGCGATTGCGCTCAACAATGGCGCGAGCAATACGTTTGGCAAAACGCTCCTCGCCGAATGTTTTCAGCACCCAGGCGATATCCGCCTCCTCCGCCGTTTGTAACCACTCGGCGGCAGACTGGCCGCGCGTCGGGTCCATTCGCATATCCAGCGGACCGTCGCGCATAAATGAAAAACCGCGCTCCGCATCGTCAAGCTGCGGAGAAGAGACGCCAAGATCGAGAAGGATCCCGTCAATCTTGCCGGTAAGCTCGCGCTCGGCTACATAATCAGCCAACGCCGAAAAAGGTCCATGAATGATGGAGAAGCGAGGATCATTAATGGTCTGCGCAACGGCGATCGCCTGCGGATCGCGATCGATCGCCAGCAAGCGCCCCTCTTCGCCCAGTTGCGAGAGGATCAGGCGCGAGTGGCCGCCGCGACCAAATGTGCCATCAATATAGATACCATCCGGACGAATATTCAGCCCATTAACGGCTTCATCCAACAGTACCGTAGTGTGTTTAAAATTTTCCATCATCTTATAGAGACAAGTCCTGCAGCCGCTCCGATAACGTTTCGGTAGCTGACTGTTCAGCGTCGATATCTTCCTTGACCTGTTGATACCAGGTCGTTTCATCCCACAGCTCAAATTTGTTGAACTGTCCAACCAGCATCACTTCTTTCGTCAGTCCGGCATGTTGCCGCAGAACTGGCGCGATCAGTAATCGACCTGCACCATCCATCTGACATTCGCTGGCATGGCCCAACAGTAAACGCTGTACGCGACGTTCTACCGGGTTCATGCTCGACAGACGAGATAACTTTTGCTCAATAATTTCCCATTCAGGCAGGGGGTAAAGCAGCAGGCATGGGTGATGGATGTCAATGGTACATACCATTTGACCGGTAGCGCTCTCGATCAGTTGCTCCCGATAACGGGTCGGCACGGTCAGGCGCCCTTTACTGTCGAGATTGACTAACGTTGCCCCCCGGAACATGCCAGTCTCACCCCTTCTTACCACTTTATCCCACAAATTCCCACTCGAAGGAGTTTACGGAGCGGAGGAAAAGCTTGTCAAGCAAGTCACAACGCTTACCTAAGTAAAAAAGCCAATGTTTACGGCGAATATCTGCGTTGATTAATTTCCACCCAGCGTGCAAGTCAAATTAACGTTATGAATATTTGTAAGAAAAAAACCAAAGACCCACCGCCGTTTAAAACGGACTCAATATAATCCGAGAAAAATATAAAGTGTCAGTTTGCGACGCGAGCGGCATTTTAGGACATATTGCACCGTGTTAACAGTGCCTGTTTAACGTGTGCAGCGCCTGCTATACCAGCGCCTACGAGCGACTGTCGCGCCAAAGACAAAAAGTGGCTGTTAATTCGACGATTTCTTGCCTGCTTGTAACAAAACAAGACAAAAGAAAAGACTCGTTACGTCTTAATTAGTGGAATATGGACGATTTCGGACAAAAGAAAGGTAATAAAAAAGAATTTTCGGATAATTTTAAGGAATAATCTTAATTATTTGAGGGATATTTTTACTGATACGCATTTGTTTGACGGCGGCAGAAGAGAGAGTCTTTTACCGCCGGTCCTTTAGCTACGGCTCAGAATGCCGCGACGATACAGGTTTCGCCGAATACGCGTTAAGCCGGGTTTCGGTTTACGCGGTTCATCAAGACTTGCCAGCACAATCTCCAGCACGCGTTCCGCGACATCACGATGACGCTGCGCCACCGCCAGTACCGGGCATTGCAGAAAATCCAGCAGCTCATGATCGCCGAAGGTCGCAATCGCTAAATCCGAGGGCAGTTTTCCATCGCGCCGCAGCGTAACGTCCATCACGCCCTGTAATAGCGCGAACGATGTCGTAAAGAGCGCCTGCGGCATAGGATGCGTTTCTAGCCATTTCTCAAACAACTGCGCGGCGGCTTCGCGCTCATAGCTGTTGGCATATAAGAAACTCACCTCCCGCGGATCGTCTTTCCATGCGGTGCGGAACCCCTGCTCGCGCAGGAAACTGACGGACAACTCCGGCAGCGCGCCCAAATAAAGCACCGTTTCCGCCGGGAATTTACGCAGCTCTTCCGCCAGCATCTCGGCATCATCCTGATCGGCGCCGACCACGCTGGTGAAATGTTCGCGATCCAGCGCGCGGTCGAGCGCGACGATGGGGAACGGATCGTTGGCCCAGCGCTGATAGAAGGGATGTTCCGGCGGTAACGAAGTTGAAACAATGATTGCATCCACCTGGCGTTGCAAAAGGTGCTCAATGCAGCGCATTTCGTTATCCGGCTGATCTTCAGAACAGGCGATCAGCAGTTGGTAGCCACGCTGGCGTGCCTGGCGCTCAAGATAGTTTGCGATACGGGTGTAGCTCGTGTTTTCAAGGTCCGGGATCACCAGACCAATGGAACGTGTGCGTCCAGCACGCAGCCCGGCAGCCACAGCGTTAGGATGGTAATTGTGCTCACGCACTACCGCCATGACTTTTTCTACGGTTTTGTCGCTCACGCGGTATTGCTTTGCTTTACCGTTTATAACGTAGCTTGCAGTTGTGCGCGAGACACCGGCCAGCCGAGCGATTTCATCCAGTTTCACAATTGCCCCTTGTGTAAATTGTACAAACCATAACCTTTATGTCGGCATGGGTTAAAATCGTTAACATCTAAGCGCAGTTTGATCACTCCGGCAACCGCTTTTATTCCGGGTTACCACGGATTTCGCAAAAAAAAGCCCAACCGGTGATATTGGGTTGGGCGATAATTCCTGTTGGCTGATATCCGGCAAACCTGCCTGATGGCGCTACGCTTATCGGACCTGGGCCAGATATCAACCTGCAGGCCGGATAAAACGCAACCACGTCGTCATCCGGCGAATCTGCTCAGCGCATAATCTTATCACCGCGCGAAAGCCCGACGACGCCTGAACGCGCCACTTCAACAATTTTCGCCACGTCGCGCAGCGAGGCCAGAAAAGCATCCAGTTTATCGCTGGTGCCCGCCAGTTGAACGGTATACAGCGTTGGCGTAACGTCAATAATCTGACCACGGAAAATTTCCGTATTACGCTTCACCTCTTCCCGTCCGTAGCCGCTGGCCTGGATTTTCACCAGCATGATTTCCCGCTCAACGTGCGCTCCTTGTCCCAGCTCGCTGACGCGCAGCACATCAACCAGCTTGTGCAGTTGCTTTTCAATTTGCTCAAGCACTTTTTCATCGCCTACCGTCTGGATAGTCATGCGCGACAACGTCGGATCGTCTGTCGGCGCAACGGTCAGGCTTTCAATATTATATCCGCGTTGCGAAAAGAGGCCGATAACCCGCGATAACGCCCCAGATTCGTTTTCCAGTAATACCGATAAAATCCGGCGCATCATCAGGTCCTCTCCGTTTTGCTTAACCACATTTCGTCCATCCCGCCCCCGCGAATCTGCATTGGATAGACATGCTCGCTGCCATCAACGGTGACATCGACGAACACCAGTCGGTTATTACGCACATGCTCAAGGGCTTCGCTGAGTTTACTTTCCAGCTCATCCGGACGGTTAATCTGCAGCCCGACATGGCCATATGCTTCCGCCAGGCGCACAAAATCCGGTAACGACTGCATATAAGACTGAGAATGGCGACCGGAATAGATCATATCCTGCCACTGTTTCACCATCCCCAGATAACGGTTGTTCAGGTTCAGAACCAGTACCGGCAGTTCATACTGTAAGGCTGTCGACAGCTCCTGAATGTTCATCTGTATACTGCCATCGCCGGTCACGCAGACCACCATTTCTTTCGGCAGGGCCATTTTAACGCCCAGCGCAGCCGGTAGGCCAAAACCCATCGTGCCGAGCCCGCCGGAATTAATCCAGCGACGTGGTTTATCGAACGGGTAATAGAGAGCGGCAAACATCTGATGTTGTCCTACATCGGACGTCACGTAAGCGTCGCCCTTCGTCAGACGCCAGAGGGTTTCAATCACCGCCTGGGGTTTAATGCTTTCGCTTTCCGCGTCATATTTCAGGCACTGACGGGCGCGCCAGATCTCTATCTGCTGCCACCAGTCGCGAATATCATCCTGCGGCTGAGACGGCGCATCCTGCGCCAGTAGCTCCAGCATTTGTTCCAGTACCAGGCGGGCATCGCCCACCACCGGGATATCAGCGTTAACCGTTTTGGATATGGACGTCGGATCAATATCGATGTGTAATACCGTCGCGTTCGGACAATATTTAGCGAGATTATTCGTCGTGCGGTCGTCAAATCGTACGCCAACAGCGAAAATCACATCGGCGTTATGCATGGTCATATTGGCTTCATAAGTGCCATGCATTCCCAGCATTCCTAACGACTGGCGATGAGTAGCAGGAAACGCGCCCAGTCCCATTAATGAAGAGACCACCGGCAGGTTAAAGGTTTCAATGATGTGGCGCAGCGGCGCATAGCAGGCCGCGCTTATCGCCCCTCCCCCAACGTAGACCACCGGCTTTTTTGCCGACGCCAGCGTTTGCAAAGCACGCTTAATTTGTCCTTTATGTCCTGATGTTGTGGGATTGTAAGAGCGCATACTGACCGTTTCCGGCCAGACATACGGCATTTTTTTCGCCGGATTCAAAATATCTTTCGGTAAATCCACGACCACCGGCCCAGGACGTCCGCTTGCCGCCAGCCAGAAGGCCTTTTTAAGCACCTGGGGAATATCTTCCGTCTGTTTGACCAGGAAGCTATGTTTGACCACCGGTCGGGAAATCCCCACCATGTCGCACTCCTGAAAGGCATCATAGCCAATCAATGAGGTGGCGACCTGGCCGGAAAGAATCACCAGCGGAATGGAATCCATATAGGCCGTAGCAATCCCGGTAATCGCATTGGTCGCTCCCGGTCCGGAAGTCACCAGCACCACGCCAACGTCGCCAGTGGCTCGCGCCAGGCCATCCGCCATATGCACCGCGGCCTGCTCATGACGCACCAGCACATGATCGATCCCTCCAACGGTATGTAGCGCATCATAAATATCAAGCACTGCGCCTCCAGGATAGCCGAACACCTGCTTTACGCCTTGATCGATAAGCGATCGGACGACCATCTCGGCTCCAGACAACATCTCCACGGCTTGCCTCCACTTTATACCTGTCATCACGGTTTGACGGACACCTTAACCGCTCGCTATCACGCCTGGCAATTGGGTGGAATGACGTAAAGATGGGGAAGGTTAGAATAATCAGGAGGCAAGAAGAGAAGAAATGGAGAAATACTCCGTCTGAATCACACCAGGTAATAAATAATCGCTTATAAATGCAGACTTACAGCAATTCATCTATTTTTCACAGCGACGAAAAGAATCGCTCACCGTTAAATCAGCATAAAATTTTTGATATACGCTAAAAAGCAGAATAAACCAGAATTTGTTTCTGATTTATTCTGCCCGGTTTTATCGCTTACAAACAGAAACTAATAAATCTTCCATCCATTGGTGCCCTTTATCACGCCCAGCCGCTTCATGCCAGGAAAGGTAGCATGTCCGACTATTCAGTTTTAAAGGCAACGGCAATATTTGCAGCTCCAGCGACTCCGCAAACTCTTCCACCAGCCAGCGCGGGGCAATAGCGACCAAATGCGTCTGCGAGACCACATTCAGAACGCTGATAAGCGCCATGCCCTGATAAGCCACGCTTGACTGTTTATCCGACGTGTCATACCACGGCTGGCTAAATGACGCATAACGATCGAGAGAAACAACCGCATGTTGTTCATTATAAACATCGCCTTCCAGTAGCGGGCCGCTAATACGTGGGTGTTTTCGGCTGGCCACTAAAACCATTTCATCTTTAAATAGCGGTACGCTGGTAAACTCAGGACGACGGAATTCTTCATAACTAATAACGAACTCGGTTTCCTGATAGCGTAGCTGATGCTCAGTATTCTGATTCAACGACGCTTTAAAAACGACATGAATATTTGGCGCAATTTGTTCTACACGATTATAAATCTGTGACGTCAGGATATTATCCAGCGGACTGCACACGCAAAGATTGAATACACGTTCGCTGCTGGTCGGCTCAAACCCCGATCCCGGCAATTCATTTTGCACCAATTGCAACGCCTGACGGACTGAACCAAATAACTGAAATGCACGGGCAGTCGGCTGAATTCCTCGTCCATATCGAACAAAAAGTTCGTCATTAAACATAACCTTCAGACGCGCTACGGCGTTACTAACCGCAGGCTGCGACATTCCCAGCGTGTGGGCGGCGCGCGTAATATTCTGCTCTTGCATTACCGCATCGAACACGGTCAATAGGTTCAAATCAACCATGCGAAGCTGTGGTTTGCCCATATCTAAAAGATGCGGCTTTTCGGTTTTGACCTCTGGCATATTTAACTCCACTGTCACGCTTAACTCCCTTTTTCTGGCTGAAGGCAGAAATAATTCCTGAAAATATGATTTACCATGCATATAAAATAAGAAAAAGGGAAAGCGTTAAAATTCGGAAAACATAAAGACGCTGACAGAGACAAATAGAATGCCAGCGCAAGCGTAATGTGTCCTGAGTCACACCATTGCGATTCATAATGTTTAAATTACGCAAGCAATATAACCATAACTATGGCGAATACACAATCATACACCAAGTGAATGATCATTTAAGTTTCAATTAAATGTTTATATTATTAATAGCTAAAAAGTTAACATTAATTTATCAATAACTTTATCCTTATCCATTAAGTAAACAAGGTTATTTGTTAAAATATAAAATAAATCAAAAAGATAAACCAAAACTTTAGCATACCTTTAACAGGCCATTCCCCTAACCAATTTGCAAACAAAAATGCCTAAATATTTCAAACAATGAAAAGTATGAATGTCCACTCGTTCTTTTATCCTTTATTGGACGCGTAGCCCAGCACAATTAGCTAAAGTACGTATCCGGATATAGTCAACAAAATGCAATGGCGACAGAAAATAGAGTTGACATTAAACGGCATATCCAGTACCACTAAAAGCATAACGCATTCGCTGGAGCTGAATTAATGTCACATATCGTTCGTTTCACTGGGCTACTACTACTCAACGCATTTATTGTGCGCGGTAGACCGGTGGGCGGCATTCAACATTAAGTCAGCTCGAAGTCAAACAAAACCCGCGCCGTTGCGCGGGTTTTTTTATGCCTGACGCAAGGCGCCCCTGGAGACAAGGACCACATCATGAGCCAGCAAGTCATTATTTTTGATACGACCTTACGCGACGGCGAACAAGCGTTACAGGCCAGCCTGAGCGCGAAAGAGAAGCTGCAGATTGCCCTGGCCCTTGAGCGCATGGGGGTTGATGTCATGGAAGTAGGCTTCCCGGTCTCTTCTCCGGGTGATTTTGAATCTGTCCAAACCATCGCCCGCACCATCAAAAACAGCCGCGTTTGCGCCCTGGCGCGTTGTGTAGAAAAAGACATCGACGTCGCGGCACAGGCGCTGAAGGTCGCCGACGCGTTTCGCATCCATACTTTTATCGCCACCTCGCCAATGCACATCGCCACCAAGCTGCGCAGCACGCTGGATGAGGTCATCGAACGCGCGGTATACATGGTTAAGCGGGCGCGTAATTACACTGATGACGTGGAATTCTCCTGCGAAGATGCTGGCCGGACGCCTGTTGACGAGCTGGCGCGCGTGGTGGAAGCCGCTATAAACGCCGGCGCGAGAACCATTAATATTCCCGATACCGTGGGCTATACCATGCCGTTTGAGTTCGCGGGAATCATTTCCGGCCTGTATGAACGTGTCCCCAATATCGACAAAGCTATCATTTCCGTTCATACCCACGACGATTTAGGGATAGCAGTAGGCAACTCGCTGGCGGCAGTACATGCGGGCGCGCGTCAGGTTGAAGGCGCGATGAACGGTATCGGAGAACGTGCCGGTAACTGCGCACTGGAAGAAGTGATCATGGCGATTAAAGTGCGCAAAGACATCATGAACGTACACACCAACATCAATCACCACGAAATCTGGCGCACCAGCCAGACCGTCAGCCAGATCTGTAACATGCCGATCCCGGCCAACAAAGCGATTGTCGGCAGCGGCGCTTTCGCCCACTCTTCCGGCATCCACCAGGATGGCGTCCTCAAGAACCGCGAAAACTATGAAATCATGACGCCAGAGTCCATCGGTCTGAATCAGATACAGCTGAACCTGACCTCCCGCTCTGGCCGTGCCGCCGTGAAACATCGCATGGAAGAGATGGGTTACAAAGACACAGACTACAACATGGACCACCTGTACGACGCGTTCCTGAAGCTAGCAGACAAAAAAGGCCAGGTGTTCGACTATGACCTGGAAGCGCTGGCGTTTATTAATAAACAGCAAGAAGAACCAGAGCATTTCCGTCTGGATTACTTCAGCGTGCAGTCCGGCTCCAGCGATATCGCCACTGCTTCCGTGAAGCTGGCCTGTGGTGAAGAGATCAAGGCCGAGGCGGCGAACGGCAACGGCCCGGTCGACGCCATCTATCAGGCGATTAACCGTATCACTGGCTACGACGTTGAGTTGGTTAAATACGACCTGAACGCCAAAGGCCAGGGCAAAGACGCGCTGGGTCAGGTCGATATCGTCGTGAACCATCATGGTCGCCGCTTCCACGGCGTCGGGCTGGCGACGGATATCGTTGAATCCTCCGCCAAAGCGATGGTGCACGTACTGAACAATATCTGGCGCGCCGCCGAAGTTGAAAAAGAATTGCAACGCAAAGCTCAAAATAAAGAGAACAACAAGGAAACCGTGTAATGTCGAAGAACTATCATATTGCCGTACTGCCGGGCGACGGTATCGGCCCGGAAGTCATGGCGCAAGCCCTGAAAGTTATGGATGCGGTACGCAACCGTTTTGATATGCGTATCACCACCAGCCACTATGACGTCGGCGGTATTGCTATCGACAATCATGGTCATCCACTGCCGAAAGCCACCGTTGAAGGGTGCGAGCAGGCGGATGCCATTCTGTTTGGCTCCGTCGGCGGCCCGAAATGGGAAAATTTGCCCCCGGAAAGCCAGCCGGAGCGCGGCGCCCTGCTGCCGCTGCGCAAACATTTCAAATTATTCAGTAATCTGCGTCCGGCGAAACTGTATCAGGGACTGGAAACATTTTGCCCGTTGCGCGCCGATATCGCCGCTAACGGTTTCGATATCCTGTGCGTGCGCGAGCTGACCGGCGGGATCTATTTCGGACAGCCAAAAGGCCGTGAAGGCAGCGGTCAGTACGAAAAAGCCTTTGATACCGAAGTTTATCACCGCTTTGAGATCGAGCGCATTGCCCGTATCGCCTTTGAATCGGCGCGTAAACGCCGCCGTAAAGTCACCTCTATTGATAAAGCCAACGTACTGCAAAGCTCTATCCTGTGGCGTGAAATCGTCAATGATGTCGCGAAAACGTATCCCGATGTGGAACTCGCGCACATGTATATCGATAACGCCACCATGCAGTTGATTAAAGACCCGTCGCAGTTTGACGTACTGCTGTGCTCTAACCTGTTCGGCGACATTCTGTCCGACGAATGCGCCATGATCACCGGCTCAATGGGGATGTTGCCCTCCGCCAGCCTGAACGAGCAAGGGTTTGGCCTGTATGAACCGGCTGGCGGCTCCGCGCCGGATATCGCCGGGAAAAATATCGCCAATCCAATTGCGCAGATCCTGTCGCTGGCGCTGCTGCTGCGCTACAGCCTGGATGCCAACGATGCGGCAACGGCCATTGAACAGGCGATCAATCGCGCATTAGAAGAGGGCGTTCGCACCGGCGATTTAGCCAGGGGCGCTGCCGCAGTCAGTACCGATGAGATGGGCGATATTATCGCCCGCTATGTCGCAGAAGGGGTGTAATCATGGCCAAAACATTATACGAAAAATTATTTGATGCCCACGTGGTCTTTGAGGCGCCAAACGAAACGCCGCTGCTGTACATCGACCGCCACCTGGTGCATGAAGTCACCTCTCCGCAGGCGTTTGACGGTCTGCGCGCGCACCATCGTCCGGTACGTCAGCCAGGGAAAACCTTCGCCACGATGGATCACAACGTCTCGACGCAGACTAAAGACATTAATGCTTCTGGTGAAATGGCGCGTATCCAGATGCAGGAGCTGATTAAGAACTGTAACGAGTTCGGCGTCGAGCTGTATGACCTGAATCACCCGTATCAGGGCATCGTCCATGTGATGGGGCCGGAACAGGGCGTCACCCTGCCGGGCATGACCATCGTCTGCGGCGACTCCCACACCGCCACCCACGGCGCGTTTGGTGCGCTGGCCTTCGGCATCGGCACTTCTGAGGTAGAACATGTACTGGCGACGCAAACCCTGAAACAGGGGCGCGCTAAAACCATGAAGATTGAAGTCACGGGCAACGCCGCGCCGGGCATTACCGCCAAAGACATCGTGCTGGCGATCATCGGTAAAACCGGTAGCGCCGGCGGCACCGGACACGTGGTTGAATTTTGCGGCGACGCGATCCGCGCGCTGAGTATGGAAGGCCGCATGACGCTGTGCAATATGGCGATTGAGATGGGTGCCAAAGCCGGTCTGGTCGCCCCGGATGAAACCACTTTCAACTACGTAAAAGGGCGTTTGCACGCGCCGAAGGGCCGCGATTTTGACGAAGCCGTCGAGTACTGGAAAACGCTGAAAACCGATGACGGCGCGACCTTTGATACTGTCGTCACCCTGCGAGCAGAAGAGATCGCGCCGCAGGTGACCTGGGGCACGAATCCGGGCCAGGTGATTTCCGTCACCGACATCATCCCCGATCCCGCCTCTTTTAGCGATCCGGTTGAGCGCGCCAGCGCCGAAAAAGCGCTGGCTTATATGGGCTTACAGCCGGGCGTACCGTTAACGGACGTTGCTATTGATAAAGTCTTTATCGGCTCTTGTACCAATTCGCGTATTGAAGATTTGCGCGCGGCGGCGGAAGTCGCCAAAGGGCGCAAAGTTGCGCCTGGCGTGCAGGCGCTGGTGGTACCGGGTTCAGGTCCGGTGAAAGCGCAGGCAGAAGCGGAAGGTCTGGACAAGATCTTTATCGAAGCAGGATTTGAATGGCGCTTACCGGGCTGTTCCATGTGCCTGGCCATGAATAATGACCGCCTGAACCCGGGCGAGCGCTGCGCATCCACCAGCAACCGTAACTTTGAAGGCCGTCAGGGCCGCGGGGGTCGCACGCATTTAGTCAGCCCGGCGATGGCCGCCGCCGCCGCCGTTACCGGCCACTTCGCCGACATTCGCAGCATCAAATAAGGAAACTACCATGGCAGAGAAATTTACCCAGCATACCGGCCTGGTTGTCCCACTGGATGCCGCCAACGTCGATACCGATGCAATTATCCCTAAACAGTTTTTGCAGAAGGTTACGCGCACCGGTTTTGGCGCCCATCTGTTTAACGACTGGCGCTTCCTGGACGAAAAGGGCCAACAACCAAATCCGGAATTCGTGTTGAACTTTCCGGAATATCAAGGCGCGTCGATACTGTTGGCGCGGGAAAACTTTGGCTGCGGCTCGTCACGCGAGCACGCGCCGTGGGCGCTGACCGACTACGGCTTTAAAGTAGTGATCGCGCCAAGCTTCGCCGACATCTTCTACGGCAACAGTTTCAATAACCAACTGCTGCCGGTAACCCTGAGCGACGCACAGGTCGATGAGCTGTTTGCCCTGGTGAAAGCCAATCCGGGCATTAAATTTGAAGTGGATCTGGAAGCACAGGTGGTGAAAGCAGGCGATAAGACCTACAGCTTTAAAATCGACGACTTCCGCCGCCACTGCATGTTGAACGGTCTGGACAGCATTGGGCTGACGCTGCAGCACGAAGACGCGATTGCCGCCTACGAAAATAAACAACCGGCATTTATGCGGTAACCCTTCACGCCTTACCGGGCCTACAGGTTATGCAATATCACCCGGTTGCCATTATATTCTGTAGGCCTGATAAGCGTAGCGCCATCAAGCTCCGGGTTACTCATCAGTCGCTCATGCCGGGGATATTCCGGCATTTTTTATACGATTTTTACTCGCCCGGTCACCACCTGCGTGACCACAGAAACAGCCGAAATAAAAAAAGCCAGCAGGTATTATCTGCTGGCGGGTGATTTTAGGCTATCGCCTACACCAATACTCAGTCACACATGATGTCTGCAATTGGCTTCAATCGGTCGCCTCCCACTGCATCAGTTCCGCGAGCATTTTTAAGCGCTGCGGCGCGCTCAGGCAAGCCAGCCAGGACGTTTTTTCCGTCGCGGCAAAATATCTCAACCAGAACTGGTGCATAGTGACCTCTTCCTCTTGCTTCATCGAAAGATATTATTGGCCTAATATAGGGATAATAAAATTGCTGAGTTTTTCATCGGAGTTCCCCTTTTATGCCCTCAGGTCGCCTGCAACAACAATTTATCCGTCTCTGGCAATGCTGTGACGGTAAAACGCAAGACACCACGCTTAATGAGCTGGCGGATCTGCTGAACTGTTCGCGTCGCCATATGCGTACGCTGCTAAATACGATGCAGGCGCGCGGTTGGCTAACATGGGAAGCCGAGGTTGGACGCGGAAAGCGTTCGCGTCTGACGTTCCTGTATACCGGACTGGCGCTGCAACAGCAGCGGGCGGAAGACCTGCTGGAACAAGATCGAATCGATCAACTGGTACAACTGGTCGGCGATAAAAGCGCTGTCAGGCAAATGCTGATTTCCCATCTGGGACGCAGCTTCCGCCAGGGGCGGCATATTCTGCGGGTTCTTTACTATCGTCCGATGCACAATCTCCTGCCGGGAACCGCATTACGTCGCTCGGAAACCCATATTGCCCGGCAAATTTTCAGTTCGCTCACGCGGGTAAATGAGGAAAACGGGGAACTGGAAGCGGACATTGCCCACCACTGGCAGCAAATTTCCCCTTTACTGTGGCGCTTCTACCTGCGCCCCGGCATTCATTTTCATCATGGCCGCGAGCTGGAGATGGAAGATGTCATCGCCTCGCTGACGCGTATCAATACGCTTCCGCTTTACTCGCACATCACAAAGATAGACTCCCCTACCGCGTGGACGCTGGATATTCATCTTTCCCAGCCGGATCGCTGGTTGCCGTGGCTGCTGGGCCAGGTCCCGGCGATGATTTTGCCGCGGGAGTGGGAAACGCTGGCTAATTTCGCCAGCCACCCTATCGGCACCGGGCCTTATGCCGTGCGGCGTAATACGCCGAACCAACTCAAGATACTCGCCTTTGATGACTACTTCGGCTATCGGGCGTTGATAGACGAAGTGAACGTCTGGGTACTGCCGGATATCAGTGAAGAACCGGCCTGCGGCTTGATGCTGGAAGGGCCGATACAAGGCGGTGAAAAAGCGATAGAAAGCCGACTGGAAGAGGGGTGCTATTACCTGCTATTCGACGACAGAACGCCGCGCGGCGCGCATCCGCAGGTCAGAGAATGGGTAAGCCACGTCCTCTCCCCCACCAATTTACTCTATCATGCCGATGAACCGCTACAGCAGCTCTGGTTCCCGGCCTATGGGCTTTTACCGCGCTGGCATCACGCCCGTCCAGGCCCGGGCGAAAAACCTGCCGGTCTGGAAACCCTCACGCTGACCTTCTATCGCGAACACATTGAGCACCGGGTTATCGCCCGTATCATGAGCGCGCTTCTGGCTGAACATCAGGTGCATTTGCATATTCAGGAGATCGACTACGATCAATGGCACGCCGGCGAGATCGAAAGCGATATCTGGCTCAATAGCGCTAACTTTACGCTGCCGCTGGATTTCTCGCTGTTCGCGCACCTGTGCGAAGTACCGCTCTTGCAGAACTGCATTCCGCGCGACTGGCAGGACGACGCCGCGCAGTGGCGCGCTGGCAAGATGAACCTGGCGAACTGGTGCCAGCAACTGCTGGCCAACAAAGCGATTGTGCCGCTGATCCACCACTGGCTGATTATCCAGGGACAGCGCAGTATGCGCGGGCTGCGCATGAATACCCTCGGCTGGTTTGATTTTAAATCGGCGTGGTTTGCGCCGCCGGACCCTTAAAAGCCAGCTCTTAATTGCTGCCCGGCAACAAAATCACTACACTAACGCCGAACTCAACGGGGTGCCGCGCTCATGCGCGCGCTGAGAAAATACCCGTCGAACCTGATCCGGATAATGCCGGCGAAGGGATTTGAGGCTACCTCTCAAGTCCTTTGCCACTCTTTAACTGAGGTGCAAAGTGTTAAAAAAATATCTTCCGCTTTTACTCCTGTGCGCGGCGCCTGCTTTCGCCAAACCCGTTCTCACCGTCTATACCTACGACTCGTTCGCCGCCGACTGGGGGCCAGGCCCGGCGGTGAAAAAAGCGTTTGAAGCCGATTGCAACTGCGAGCTGAAACTGGTGGCGCTGGAGGATGGCGTTTCGCTGCTCAACCGCCTGCGGATGGAGGGGAAGAACAGCAAAGCCGATGTGGTGTTGGGGCTGGACAACAATCTGCTGGAAGCGGCCACGCAAACTAAACTCTTTGCCAAAAGCGGCGTGGCGAATGAGGCGGTCAAGGTGCCCGGCGGCTGGAAAAACGACACATTTGTGCCGTTCGATTACGGCTATTTCGCCTTTGTCTACGATAAAAGCAAGCTGAAAAATCCGCCGAAAAGCCTGAAAGAACTGGTCGAGAGCGATCAAAAATGGCGGGTGATTTATCAGGACCCGCGTACCAGTACGCCAGGGCTGGGGCTGTTACTGTGGATGCGCAAAGTCTATGGCGATAACGCGCCGCAGGCCTGGCAAAAACTGGCGGCCAAAACGGTGACGGTGACGAAAGGCTGGAGCGAGGCCTACGGTTTATTTCTGAAAGGTGAAAGCGATTTGGTGCTCAGTTACACCACCTCTCCGGCGTATCACATTATTGAAGAGAAGAAGGACAATTACGCCGCCGCGAACTTCAGCGAAGGCCATTACTTACAGGTAGAGGTCGCGGCGCGTACCGTCGCCAGTAAGCAGCCGGAACTGGCGGAGAAATTCCTCAAATTTATGGTTTCTCCGGCGTTTCAGAACGCCATACCCACCGGCAACTGGATGTACCCGGTAGCGGACGTCGCCCTACCAGCAGGGTTTGAATCATTGGCCAAACCCGCCACAACTCTGGAATTCACGCCGCAACAAGTGGCAGCACAACGCCAGGCATGGATTAGCGAATGGCAACGCGCCGTCAGCCGTTAATTCCCGGCTGGCTGATTCCGGGGCTGTGCGCCGCCGCGCTGATGATAACCGTCTCGCTGGCGGCCTTTCTGGCGCTTTGGCTGAACGCGCCGTCGGGCGCGTGGTCGACAATCTGGCGGGATAGCTACCTGTGGCATGTGGTGCGCTTCTCATTCTGGCAGGCGTTTCTGTCCGCAGTGCTGTCTGTGGTCCCGGCGGTTTTTCTCGCCCGCGCGCTTTATCGACGCCGTTTTCCTGGACGTCTGGCGCTGCTGCGTCTGTGCGCCATGACGCTGATTCTGCCGGTACTGGTTGCCGTGTTCGGTATTCTTAGCGTGTATGGCCGTCAGGGCTGGCTGGCCTCGCTGTGGCAGATGCTGGGGCTTCAGTGGACATTCTCCCCCTACGGCTTGCAGGGCATTTTACTGGCGCACGTCTTTTTTAACCTGCCAATGGCGAGCCGTTTGTTGCTGCAATCTTTGGAAAGCATTCCCGGCGAGCAGCGCCAGCTCGCCGCCCAGCTCGGTATGCGCGGCTGGCATTTTTTCCGTTTTGTCGAATGGCCGTGGCTGCGCCGCCAAATTCCGCCCGTCGCGGCGCTGATTTTTATGCTCTGCTTCGCCAGTTTCGCAACGGTTCTGTCGCTCGGCGGCGGCCCGCAGGCCACCACTATCGAACTGGCTATCTTTCAGGCGCTTAGTTATGACTACGATCCCGCCCGCGCGGCGATGCTGGCATTAATCCAGATGGTCTGCTGCCTGGCGCTGGTACTGCTAAGCCAACGGTTGAGCAAAGCGGTTGCGCCGGGGATGACGCTGACGCAGGGCTGGCGCGATCCTGACGATCGTCTCCACAGCCGTCTGACGGACGCCTTATTAATCGTGCTGGCGCTGCTGCTGCTGCTTCCGCCGCTGGTCGCCGTGGTGGTCGATGGCATCAACCGCAGCCTGCCGGAGGTGCTGGCGCAACCCATTCTGTGGCAGGCTGTCTGGACATCGCTACGCATTGCGCTGGCGGCGGGCGTTCTGTGTGTGGTGCTGACCATGATGCTGCTGTGGAGTAGCCGCGAGCTACGCCAACGCCAGCAACTATTCGCCGGACAAACGCTGGAACTCAGCGGGATGTTGATCCTCGCGATGCCGGGGATCGTGCTGGCGACAGGCTTCTTTTTACTGCTCAATAACAGCATTGGCTTACCGGAATCCGCCGACGGCATCGTGATTTTCACCAATGCGCTGATGGCAATCCCCTACGCGCTAAAAGTCCTGGAAAACCCAATGCGCGATATTACCGCCCGTTATGGAATGCTGTGCCAGTCATTAGGAATTGAAGGCTGGTCGCGGTTAAAGGTCGTGGAACTGCGGGCGCTGAAACGTCCGCTGGCGCAGGCGCTGGCGTTTGCCTGCGTACTTTCTATCGGTGATTTTGGCGTCGTCGCGCTTTTCGGCAATGACAATTTCCGCACGCTGCCGTTTTATCTGTATCAGCAGATCGGCTCCTACCGCAGCCAGGACGGCGCGGTGACCGCGCTGATACTATTGCTGCTCTGCTTTACGTTATTTACCCTCATAGAGAAACTACCGGGCCGACATGCTAAAACTGATTGATATCACCTGGCTTTACCATCATTTGCCGATGCGTTTTACGCTGGCGGTAGAACGCGGCGAGCAGGTGGCGATTCTTGGCCCCAGCGGCGCGGGGAAAAGCACGTTGTTGAATTTAATTGCCGGCTTTCTTGCGCCTGCCAGCGGTACGCTACTGATTGCCGGCGACGATCATACGCTTACGCCGCCCTCACGCCGTCCGGTCTCAATGCTGTTTCAGGAGAATAATTTATTCAGCCACCTGAATGTGCAGCAAAATATCGGTCTGGGGCTAAACCCCGGGTTAACGCTCAACGCCAGCCAGCGGGAAAAACGGGACGCTATCGCACGTCAGATGGGCATTGAGAGTCTGATGGCGCGTTTGCCGGGCGAGCTGTCCGGCGGCCAGCGTCAGCGGGTAGCGCTGGCGCGCTGCCTGGTACGTGAACAGCCGGTACTGCTGCTGGATGAACCGTTCTCCGCGCTCGATCCCGCGCTGCGTCAGGAGATGCTGACGTTGGTCAGCGATATCTGCCGCGAGCGACAGCTCACGCTGTTGATGGTCTCGCACAGCGTGGAAGATGCGGCGCGAATTGCGCCCCGGTCAATCGTCGTCGCCGACGGACGCATTGCGTGGCAAGGCAAAACAGACGAGCTACTAAGCGGTCAGGCCAGCGCCTCAGCGCTATTGGGCATCAAATCCCATATTTTGTAGGCCGGATAAGGCGAAGCTGCCATCCGGCAAAGGAATCGTTAGTAACCCACAACTTTGCGCAGAATATCGATATATACCGGCATCAGCGGGTGGCGAACCAGCACCACCAGCGCGACCACGCCGATCCCGAGCGTCAACGGCGCCAGATACAGCAAACGGCTGCGGGGGAAATACGCGGTTAAACGATCGACTGCCGCTTTGCCGCTGCGCCACAGCCGCCAGCATAGCCAGCCTCCGACCCACAGCAGCAACGCCGTCGCCAGCAGCAGCCATTTGAAATCTCCGCTCTGCATATCGGAAGGAATATCGATTGCCGCTCCCGCCAGAATGCCCGGCAGGAAATAAAACGGCGGCCACAGCAAACAGCCAATCAAGTTCGGCCCAATAAATTTCGCCACGGGAAGATCCAGCATCCCTGCCACCATCGGCACCAGCGGCCTCGTCGGACCGACAAAACGTCCGACCAGGATCGTGAACATACTGTGCTGATGCAGCGCGTGTTCGGTTTTATCCAGCAGCGACTTGTTCTTTTTCATAAAAGACCAGCGGTGTAGCGGCTTTTTAAAGCGCCACCCCAGCCAGAACGAAATCCAGTCGCCCATCAGACAGCCGATAATACCCACCAGCCAGGCATGCCAAAAATTGAGCTCGCCGCTGCCGATAAGCGCGCCCAGCCCCGCCATCAGTACCGTACCGGGTAAAATCAACCCCACCAGCGCCAGCGATTCCAGGAAGGCGACCAGCAACACGGCGATAAGCGAATACAGAGTGGATTGGGTGATAAAGTGTTCCAGCAGTGCTTGCATAGTGTGTCCGTCAGCGTGATGAAGCAGGGATTCTGCTTACCCCGTCCCCCTTCGTCAAGCCGTCAATTATCCGAATAGTTACGGCTTATGACATCTTTGTGGACACATCATTCACTTTTTATTCACATCCGGCCCTGAACTCGCTAGGACTTGCCCCGGTGCATTTTTTAAATACCCGCGAAAAATAGAGCTGATCGTCAAATCCAACATTGCGCCCAACGGTCGCTATCGGCATTCGCGTGGTGCTAAGCAGGAGTTTCGCCTGGCTGATACGCTGATCTTCGCGCCAACTCAATACGCTAATGCCTAACTGCTGGCGGAACAGATGCGATAACCGGGAGGGCGACAGGCAGACATGCTGGGCGACGCTGGCGATATCAAAATGACTGTCCGCCAGATGGTCGCTGATATACTGGCAGGCATCGCGCACACGGCTATCCATCGGCGGATGCAACGACTCATTAATTACCGCCATACGTCTGAGCAACAACTGCTCCAGCAGATTGATCGCCAGTAGCTCAGAATAGCGACCTTCCCCTTGCCCGGCGCTGATGATCTGCCCGAACAGTTCGCTGAAATGCGGCTGGCGCGCCTCGTCCGGGCGGAAAAATCCTGTCTGGGCAAAGATTGTCGGCCAGGTCAGCCACTCCTGCCAGTAGGCGCGAGGCCGGAAATAAACCCACTGGTGATACCACTCGCTGGCGTCCGGATGCCGTCCATAGTGATGAATCTCGCCCGGCGGAAACAATAATATATCGCCAGGCCGACAGACAAACTGCTCGCCATTATTATTAATGACGCCTTCTCCGCGGATGGTCAGGTTAAGAATATATCCCTTCATGCCCAACGGACGATCGATAAAAAAATCCAGATATCCATTCGCTTCAATTGGCGTCAGTCCGGCGACCAGATGGGCATTAAATGAATATCCCGGCAATAGCGGATCATTTTGCGTTTCAGCCATGATTTCTCTACCCCCGATGTTCAGAGAAGAAACAAATTGTCCATATTGACCAGGACGACAGAGCTTACGTCTCCGCAAGACCTTGTGCGTGATGAAAGCACGTATCAACCCCGCTTGTGAAAAGCGCTTTGTAACAAAAGCGTACAGT
Source organism: Salmonella sp. 5800 (assembly GCF_046558195.1). Taxonomy (NCBI): domain Bacteria; kingdom Pseudomonadati; phylum Pseudomonadota; class Gammaproteobacteria; order Enterobacterales; family Enterobacteriaceae; genus Salmonella; species Salmonella sp. 5800. The sequence continues at coordinate 167,027 of NZ_JBGDOX010000008.1, forward strand.
TCAGGCGATAAAATTAAGTAACAGAAGTGTCTATAACTATGGCTGGAATGTCCACATTGAATATTTGCACAGCGTCACACTTTGCAAAGCATTAGCATTTTTGTCCATAAGATTAGCGGATCCTGCCTGACGGTTTTTGCCGCGACTCTCTACTGTTTCTCCATACCTGTTTTTCTGGATGGAGTAAGACGATGGCAATTGCAATTGGCCTCGATTTTGGCAGTGATTCAGTGCGCGCTCTGGCAGTGGACTGCGCCACCGGCGACGAGATCGCCACCAGCGTAGAGTGGTATCCGCGCTGGCAAGAAGGCCGTTATTGCGACGGCCCGAACAACCAGTTCCGTCATCATCCGCGCGACTACATGGAGTCAATGGAGGCCGCGCTGAAAGCCGTTTTGGCACAATTAAGCGCCGCGCAACGCGCAAATGTCGTTGGCATTGGCGTTGACAGCACCGGTTCTACGCCAGCGCCGATTGACGCCGACGGTAACGTCCTGGCGCTGCGTCCGGAGTTCGCCGAGAACCCGAATGCGATGTTTGTGCTGTGGAAAGATCACACCGCCGTGGAAGAGGCCGACGAAATCACTCGTCTGTGCCATAAGCCAGGCAAGGTCGACTACTCCCGCTATATTGGCGGCATTTACTCCAGCGAATGGTTCTGGGCGAAGATTCTGCACGTCACCCGTCAGGATAGCGCCGTCGCGCAGGCCGCCGTCTCGTGGATTGAACTGTGCGACTGGGTGCCGGCGCTGCTTTCCGGCACCACTCGCCCGCAGGATATCCGCCGTGGCCGCTGCAGCGCCGGGCACAAAACGCTGTGGCATGAAAGCTGGGGCGGTCTGCCGCCCGCGAGCTTCTTTGATGAACTCGATCCGTGCATTAACCGTCATCTGCGTTACCCGTTATTTAGCGAAACCTTCACCGCCGATCTGCCCGTGGGCACCCTGTGCGTCGAATGGGCGCAGCGCCTCGGCTTGCCGGAAAGCGTAGTGATTTCCGGCGGCGCGTTCGACTGTCATATGGGCGCGGTCGGCGCGGGCGCGCAGCCCAATACGCTGGTAAAAGTCATCGGCACGTCTACCTGCGACATTCTGATTGCGGATAAACAGAGCGTCGGGGATCGCGCCGTGAAAGGCATTTGCGGTCAGGTTGACGGCAGCGTGGTGCCGAACTTTATCGGTCTGGAAGCGGGGCAATCCGCTTTCGGCGATATCTACGCCTGGTTTAGCCGCGTGTTGAGCTGGCCGCTGGAACAACTTGCCGCGCAGCACCCGGAACTGAAAACCCAGATTAACGCCAGCCAGAAGCAGCTACTGCCAGCGCTCACCAACGCCTGGGCGAAAAATCCGTCCCTGGATCACCTGCCGGTGGTGCTCGACTGGTTTAACGGTCGCCGCACGCCAAACGCTAATCAGCGTCTGAAAGGCGTCATTACCGATCTCAATCTCGCCACCGACGCGCCAGCGCTGTTTGGCGGTCTGGTCGCTTCGACCGCCTTCGGCGCGCGCGCCATTCAGGAGTGTTTTACCGATCAGGGTATCGCGGTCAATAACGTGATGGCGCTTGGCGGCATCGCCCGTAAAAATCAGGTCATTATGCAGGTCTGCTGCGACGTACTGAATCGTCCGTTGCAGATCGTCGCTTCCGACCAGTGTTGCGCATTAGGCGCCGCTATCTTTGCCGCCGTCGCTGCGAAAGTCCATGCCGATATTCCTGCCGCCCAGCAAAGCATGGCAAGCGCGGTAGAACGCACTCTGCGTCCCCGCCCTGAACAGGCGCAACGCCTCGAACAGCTTTACCGCCGCTACCAGCAGTGGGCGCTAAGCGCAGAACAACATTATCTTCCGACTGCCGCGCCGGCGCCAACGACCCCGGCCAATCAGGCAATCCTGACTCATTAAGGACACGACAATGACGATTTTTGATAATTATGAAGTATGGTTTGTGATTGGCAGCCAGCATTTGTATGGCGCAGAAACCCTGCGTCAGGTCACCCAACATGCCGAGCATGTGGTCAACGCGCTGAATACCGAAGCCAAACTGCCATGTAAACTGGTATTAAAACCGCTGGGCACCTCGCCGGATGAGATTACCGCCATTTGTCGTGACGCCAATTATGACGATCGCTGCGCGGGGCTGGTGGTCTGGCTGCACACCTTCTCCCCGGCCAAAATGTGGATCAACGGGCTGAGTATTCTTAACAAACCACTACTGCAATTCCATACCCAATTTAACGCCGCCCTGCCGTGGGACAGCATCGATATGGACTTTATGAACCTGAACCAGACTGCGCACGGCGGCCGCGAGTTCGGTTTTATCGGCACGCGGATGCGCCAGCAGCACGCGGTCGTCACTGGTCACTGGCAGGATAAAGAGGCCCATACGCGTATCGGCGCCTGGATGCGCCAGGCGGTCTCTAAACAGGATACCCGCCAGCTAAAAGTCTGCCGCTTCGGCGACAATATGCGTGAAGTCGCAGTGACTGACGGTGATAAAGTGGCCGCGCAAATCAAATTTGGCTTTTCGGTCAATACCTGGGCGGTCGGCGATCTGGTGCAGGTGGTGAATTCTATCGGCGACGGCGATATCAACGCTCTGATTGACGAGTATGAAAGCAGCTATACCCTGACGCCCGCCACCCAGATCCACGGCGATAAACGCCAGAACGTGCGGGAAGCGGCGCGCATTGAACTCGGTATGAAGCGTTTCCTGGAACAGGGCGGATTCCACGCCTTTACGACGACATTTGAAGATTTGCACGGCCTGAAACAACTCCCGGGTCTGGCCGTACAGCGTCTTATGCAACAGGGCTACGGCTTTGCGGGCGAAGGCGACTGGAAAACCGCCGCTCTGCTTCGCATTATGAAAGTGATGTCAACCGGTCTGCAGGGCGGCACCTCATTTATGGAGGATTACACCTACCACTTCGAGAAAGGCAACGATCTGGTGCTCGGCTCGCACATGCTGGAAGTGTGTCCGTCCATCGCGGTGGAAGAGAAACCGATCCTCGACGTCCAGCACCTCGGCATTGGCGGCAAGGAAGATCCGGCGCGTTTGATTTTCAATACCCAAACCGGCCCGGCGATCGTCGCCAGCCTGATCGACCTCGGCGATCGTTATCGCCTGCTGGTCAACTGCATTGACACCGTAAAAACGCCGCACTCCCTGCCGAAACTGCCGGTAGCTAACGCGCTGTGGAAGGCGCAGCCGGATCTGCCGACCGCCTCCGAAGCGTGGATTCTGGCTGGCGGCGCGCACCATACCGTCTTCAGCCACGCGCTGGATCTGAACGATATGCGCCAGTTCGCAGAAATACACGATATCGAAATCGCGGTGATTGATAACGATACCCGTCTGCCGACCTTTAAGGACGCGCTGCGCTGGAACGAGGTGTATTACGGGTTCAAACGTTAATTGGTGAAACGGATTGCCCGGTGGCACTGCGTTTACCGGGCCTACGGTCCTGTAGGCCGAATAAGGCATTTATGTCGCCATCCGGCACACCGTCGCTCGTAGGCCGGATAAGCGAAGCGCCATCCGGCAGGGAGAAAACAATGTTAGAAGATCTCAAACGCCAGGTACTGGAAGCCAATCTGGCGCTGCCAAAACACAACCTGGTCACCCTCACCTGGGGTAACGTTAGCGCCGTCGATCGCGAACGCGGCGTACTGGTGATTAAGCCGTCCGGCGTCGATTATAGCGTCATGACCGCTGACGATATGGTGGTGGTCAGCCTGGAGAGCGGTGAAGTCGTTGAAGGTCATAAGAAACCGTCGTCCGATACGCCAACCCACCGTCTGTTGTACCAGGCATTTCCGACTATCGGCGGCATCGTACACACCCATTCGCGCCACGCGACTATCTGGGCGCAGGCGGGTCAGCCGATTCCGGCGACGGGAACCACCCATGCCGACTATTTCTACGGTACGATTCCCTGCACTCGCAAAATGACCGAGGCGGAAATTAATGGCGAGTATGAATGGGAAACGGGCAATGTCATTGTTGAAACCTTTGAAAAACAAGGTATTGACGCTGCTCAAATGCCCGGCGTGCTTGTCCATTCGCACGGCCCGTTTGCCTGGGGTAAAAATGCCGAGGATGCCGTGCATAACGCCATCGTGCTGGAAGAAGTGGCCTATATGGGGATCTTCTGCCGCCAGCTTGCGCCGCAGTTGCCCGACATGCAGCAATCCCTGCTGGATAAACACTATTTACGCAAACACGGCGCAAAAGCCTATTACGGGCAGTAATGCCTCTAAAAACGCGTCCCATGGGGGGCGCGTTGATGAGTCTGGTCGGTGATATATTCAGCAAATGCGCTTTGATAGACGTAATGATCAGAACTCACATATTCAATAATATTATCATAATGTCCCTGCCACGCTTTTCCTTCCAGCGCATGGAAGAAAATATAATCTTCGATTGTTGACTGCCAGCGTTGCCCATTTAACAGATAGTTAATAATGGTATCCCGATGTCCGTTTTTTCTGTCGTGTCCTTGCCAGTGAAAAAAAGCATTGCCGTTTTCAATAATCTCGGTACGCCAAATTTGTTCTGTCCATGTTTTATACTCAAAAAATCGACTCACGGTTTTTATGGAAGGGTTAGCGCGTTGAGTATTGACGAAAAGATAACGGTCGCTCCCTACCAGACGCGCCTGCATACTCACATTCATAAAAGATCATTCCCGAATACCACAAATTTTGATAAAAACACCCGCACCCGAAAGTCAAAATAAAATTATATTCTAAAATAAAAATTAAATTATGCAGAGAGTTCCCGACGAATTCGCACTGTAATCCATTTTTATTTAACCATAGCGGCCAATTGGAATATTATATTTCTACCTGACGGTGCGGATGTTCCAAATGAAATTGTTACACTTTTCATTAAGTAAAACAAACAAAAAATATCGCTTTTTTGTTAATCCGAGAAATAAGTAACAGATTCGAACAAGCGCCTTTCTGAAAAATACTTAATGTATGAAAACAGACTTGACACAAAACAGCTAATACATGGGTAAAAATGGTAAATAAACATGATTCAAAATTAGCAGTTATAGGATAATTATATCTGCTGTATATACCGGCATCATTATATTGATAAATATACGTCAGCAAAAATATCTGACGCTAAAAGTTCTTTTATCGTTAAAATATTCATTACACCCGTCACGGGGAACGAACTCATTCATGAAATATCGCTACATCACCAGAATCGCGGCAGGCATAATTCTCATTATGGCCACGGTGTTTATCAATAACGCTATCGCTATTTATCAGTTCAGTCAGCAAGACCAGACGCGCGTAGCTGACTGCGCGATTGTCGCAGGAGCAGGCGTTAGCGGAAAAACGCCTTCTCCCGTTTTTCAGGCCAGACTGGATCATGCCATCTGGCTTTACCAACAACACATTGTCCGCGCGTTGGTATTAACCGGCGGCTACGGCGCTGGCGCAACGGTTTCCGACGCGGCGATAGCCCGTCAATACGTTCTGGAAAAAGGCATTCCGGCTAAGGCGATTTTTATTGAAGAGCGCTCTACCGTGACGCGCGAAAATATTCGTTACGCAAAACAGATACAGCGGCAACAACAATGGCGCACAGCGTTACTTGTCAGCGATCCGCTGCATATGCTGCGTCTGAAAACTATCGCTCAGGATAATGGTATCGATAGCCGCTCATCACCCACGCGATCCACCCGCTATAAATCCTGGTGGGCGCAAACCCGCTTCTTACTGCGAGAAACTTTTTATTACAGCGGATATCGGCTTTTACGTTATATGCCTGTACAAAATAACAGTATCACCCCCTAAAACAGGTTATAATTAGCGTGAATTTTTTAGACAGGTAATCATCGTGGCGCAGGCAGGTTTCATTTTAACCCGGCACTGGCGGGATACGCCGCAAGGAACGGAGGTCTCTTTCTGGCTGGCGACAGACAACGGCCCTGTGCAGGCGACGCTGGCACCGCAGGAATCCGTGGCGTTTATTCCGACCAGCCAGACCTCCCGCGCCGCCTCGCTGCTACAGGCGGAAAAAGACTATCGCCTGACGCCGCTCCAGCTGCGAGACTTTCATCGTCAGCCGGTATCCGGTCTGTATTGCCGTACTCACCGCCAGCTTATGCGGATGGAGAAACTGCTACGCGAAAACGGCGTCACCGTTTATGAAGCGGATGTACGCCCGCCGGAACGTTACCTGATGGAGCGTTTTATTACGTCGCCCGTTTGGGTAGACGGCGAGATGCGCAACGGCGTTATCCGCAATGCGCGTCTTAAACCCCACCCCGACTATCGACCGCCGCTAAAATGGGTCTCGCTGGATATCGAAACCACGCGACACGGCGAACTGTATTGCATTGGTCTGGAAGGCTGCGGCCAGCGTACCGTTTATATGCTGGGTCCGGCGAATGGCGATGACCGCCAACTGGACTTCGAGCTTGTGTATGTCGCCAGCCGCCCGCAGTTGCTGGAAAAACTCAACGCCTGGTTTGCCGAACATGATCCCGACGTCATCATCGGCTGGAACGTGGTGCAGTTCGACCTGCGTATGCTGCAAAAACATGCCGAACGCTACCGTATCCCTTTACGGCTGGGGCGAGACAATAGCGAACTGGAGTGGCGCGAACATGGCTTCAAAAACGGCGTTTTTTTCGCCCAGGCCAGAGGGCGAGTCATTATCGATGGTATCGACGCGCTTAAATCCGCGTTCTGGAATTTTTCGTCTTTTTCGCTGGAAGCCGTCTCGCAGGAACTGCTCGGCGAAGGAAAATCCATTGATAATCCCTGGGATCGTATGGATGAGATCGATCGCCGCTTTGCCCAGGATAAACCCGCCCTCGCCACCTACAACCTGAAAGACTGCGAGCTGGTCACGCGCATTTTCCATAAAACCGAGATCATGCCGTTTTTGCTGGAACGCGCGACGATCAACGGCCTGCCGGTCGATCGCCACGGCGGTTCGGTCGCCGCATTCGGGCATCTTTACTTTCCGCGAATGCACCGCGCCGGCTATGTCGCGCCCAATCTCGGCGAAGTGCCGCCGCTGGCAAGTCCCGGCGGCTACGTAATGGATTCACAACCCGGATTATACGATTCAGTACTGGTGCTGGATTATAAAAGCCTGTACCCGTCGATTATCCGCACGTTTTTGATTGATCCCGTCGGGCTGGTCGAAGGCATGGCGCAGCCGGATCCGGAACACAGTACCGAAGGTTTCCTTGACGCCTGGTTTTCACGAGAAAAGCACTGCCTGCCGGAAATTGTTAGCCAAATCTGGCACGGGCGCGATGAAGCCAAACGTCAGGGTAATAAACCGCTCTCGCAGGCGCTTAAAATCATTATGAACGCCTTTTATGGCGTACTCGGCACCACGGCCTGTCGCTTTTTCGATCCCCGTCTGGCGTCGTCAATCACCATGCGCGGCCATGCGATTATGCGCCAGACCAAAGCGCTGATTGAGGCGCAGGGTTATGACGTGATCTATGGCGATACCGATTCCACTTTCGTCTGGCTCCGGCGCGCGCATTCAGAAGCCGATGCGGCGGAAATCGGGCACAGGCTGGTGCGTCACGTGAACGAATGGTGGGCGCAGACGTTACAACAGCAAAATTTGACCAGCGCGCTGGAACTGGAGTTTGAAACCCACTTTTGCCGTTTTCTGATGCCGACCATCCGCGGCGCGGATACTGGCAGTAAAAAACGCTACGCGGGCCTGATTCAGGAAGGCGACAGCCAGCGCATGGTATTTAAAGGTCTGGAAACGGTGCGGACCGACTGGACGCCGCTGGCGCAGCGCTTTCAACAGGAGCTGTATCTGCGTGTTTTTCGCAATGAACCTTATCAAGACTATGTGCGTGAGACTATCGATAAACTGATGGCGGGCGAACTGGACGCGCAGCTGGTTTATCGTAAGCGTCTGCGTCGCCCTTTACATGAGTACCAACGTAACATCCCGCCGCACGTTCGCGCCGCCCGGCTGGCGGATGAACAAAACCTGAAGCAGGGTCGTCCGGCGCAGTATCAGAATCGCGGCGCCATAAAATATGTCTGGACTGTTAACGGCCCCGAGCCCGTGGATTACCAGCAGTCGCCGCTGGATTACGAACACTATCTTACCCGCCAGCTACAACCCGTGGCGGAAGGAATTCTTCCCTTCGTTGAAGATAATTTTGCTACACTACTGACCGGGCAACTGGGGCTATTTTGACGCGTGACGAAAGCGCCGCCTTCCAGTACCATAGCGCCCTTTCCATTCCTGGACCTAATTAACGCCACTACCACATTAGCCTGGTAGCGGGGTCGTATACTCGCAATTATCCAGTGCTGTCGCCTGGGAATGGCGAGTAATGCCTGCAATTAAAGATATAGAGCCGAACACATATGCCTTTTACACTTGGTCAACGCTGGATCAGCGATACAGAAAGCGAGCTGGGACTTGGAACCGTTGTTGCGATGGATGCGCGAACCGTCACCTTACTTTTCCCGTCCACGGGGGAAAACCGCCTGTATGCGCGCAGTGATTCTCCCGTGACCCGCGTCATGTTCAACCCTGGCGATACGATTACAAGCCATGAAGGCTGGCAGCTACATATCGATGAAGTAAAAGAAGAAAATGGCCTGCTTGTTTATGTCGGCACCCGCCTGGATACCGAAGAGACCAATGTGACGTTGCGCGAGGTTCTGCTCGACAGCAAGTTGGTTTTCAGTAAGCCCCAGGATCGTCTGTTCGCCGGTCAAATCGATCGAATGGATCGGTTCGCGCTGCGCTATCGCGCCCGTAAATTTCAGAGCGAGCAGTACCGGATGCCATACAGCGGCCTGCGCGGCCAGCGGACCAACCTGATCCCGCATCAGCTTAATATCGCTCATGATGTGGGTCGCCGCCACGCGCCGCGCGTACTGCTGGCGGATGAAGTGGGCTTAGGTAAAACCATTGAAGCCGGGATGATTCTGCATCAACAGTTATTATCCGGCGCGGCGGAACGCGTATTGATCATCGTTCCGGAAACCCTGCAACACCAGTGGCTGGTAGAAATGCTGCGCCGTTTCAACCTGCGCTTCGCGCTGTTCGATGACGAACGCTATACCGAAGCGCAGCACGACGCGTATAACCCGTTTGAAACCGAACAACTGGTGATCTGCTCGCTGGATTTCGCCCGCCGTAATAAGCAGCGTCTGGAACATTTGTGCGACGCCGAGTGGGATCTGCTGGTGGTCGACGAAGCGCATCATCTGGTGTGGAGTACCGATGCGCCGAGCCGTGAATATATGGCCATCGAACAGTTAGCTGAACGCGTACCGGGCGTGCTGCTGCTGACCGCCACGCCAGAACAGCTGGGGATGGAAAGCCATTTCGCCCGTCTGCGCCTGCTGGATCCGAACCGTTTCCACGATTTCGAACAGTTTGTCGAAGAACAGAAAAACTACCGCCCTGTCGCCGATGCGGTGGCCATGCTGCTGGCGGGCAATAAACTCAGCAACGACGAACTGAACAGGCTGGGCGATCTGATCGGCGAACAGGATATTGAACCGCTGTTGCAGGCCGCTAATAGCGATCGCGACGATGCGCAGGCCGCCCGTGATGAGCTGGTGTCGATGCTGATGGATCGCCACGGCACCAGCCGCGTTCTGTTCCGCAACACCCGTAACGGCGTCAAGGGGTTCCCGAAACGTGAACTGCATACGGTAAAACTGCCGCTGCCGACCCAGTATCAGACCGCCATTAAGGTCTCCGGCATTATGGGCGCGCGTAAAAGCGCGGAAGATCGCGCCCGCGATATGCTCTATCCGGAACAAATTTATCAGGAGTTCGAAGGCGATACCGGCACCTGGTGGAACTTCGACCCACGCGTTGAGTGGCTAATGGGCTATCTGACCAGCCATCGTTCGCAAAAAGTGCTGGTGATCTGCGCCAAAGCGACCACCGCGTTACAGCTGGAGCAGGTGCTGCGCGAACGCGAAGGCATCCGCGCCGCCGTGTTCCATGAGGGCATGTCGATTATCGAACGCGACCGCGCCGCCGCCTGGTTCGCCGAAGAAGATACCGGCGCGCAGGTGCTGTTATGTTCCGAAATCGGCTCCGAAGGACGTAACTTCCAGTTTGCCAGCAATCTGGTGATGTTCGACTTGCCGTTTAACCCGGATCTGCTGGAACAGCGTATTGGTCGTCTGGATCGTATCGGCCAGGCGCATGATATCCAGATCCACGTCCCGTACCTGGAAAAAACCGCCCAGTCGGTGCTGGTTCGCTGGTATCACGAAGGGCTGGACGCCTTTGAGCACACCTGCCCGACCGGTCGCGCGATTTATGATTCAGCCTACGCCAGTCTGATTAACTATCTGGCCGCGCCTGAAGAAACCGACGGGTTTGACGATCTGATCAAATCCTGCCGCGAGCAACATGAAGCGCTAAAAGCCCAGTTAGAACAGGGCCGCGACCGCCTGCTGGAGATCCACTCCAACGGCGGAGAAAAAGCCCAACAGCTCGCACAAAGCATTGAAGAACAGGACGACGACACCAACCTGATCGCGTTCGCCATGAACCTGTTCGATATCGTCGGCATTAACCAGGACGATCGCGGCGACAACCTGATCGTGCTGACGCCGTCCGACCACATGTTGGTGCCGGATTTCCCCGGCCTGCCGGAAGACGGCTGTACTATCACGTTTGAACGTGACGTAGCCCTGTCTCGCGAAGATGCGCAGTTTATTACCTGGGAACATCCGCTCATCCGTAACGGACTGGATCTGATCCTCTCCGGCGACACCGGCAGCAGCACCATTTCGCTGTTGAAAAATAAAGCGCTGCCCGTCGGCACGCTGCTGGTCGAACTGGTTTACGTCGTGGAAGCGCAGGCGCCGAAACAGCTACAACTGAACCGCTTCCTGCCGCCGACGCCGGTACGTATGCTGTTAGATAAAAACGGCAACAATCTGGCCGCCCAGGTCGAGTTTGAAACCTTCAACCGCCAGCTCAGCGCCGTGAATCGCCACACCGGCAGCAAACTGGTGAACGCCGTGCAACAGGACGTCCATGCCATTTTGCAACTGGGCGAGACGCAGATTGAAAAGTCCGCCAGAGCGCTGATTGATAACGCGCGTCGCGAGGCGGATGAAAAACTGTCCGGGGAACTGTCGCGTCTGGAAGCGCTGCGCGCCGTCAACCCGAACATTCGCGACGACGAACTTGCCGCTATCGACAGCAACCGTCAGCAGGTGCTGGAAAGCCTGAATCAGGCAGGCTGGCGTCTGGACGCGCTGCGTCTTATCGTCGTCACGCACCAATAACGGAGCCGTACATGGGGATGGGAAACTACAATCCGCCGCAGGAACCCTGGCTGGTTATCCTGTATCAGGATGAGCACATTATGGTGGTCAATAAGCCCAGCGGCCTGTTGTCCGTGCCGGGGCGTCTGGAAGCGCACAAAGACAGCATTATGACGCGTATCCAGCGCGACTACCCGCAGGCAGAATCGGTGCATCGTCTGGATATGGCCACCAGCGGCGTAATTGTAGTGGCGCTGACCAAAGCCGCGGAACGGGAGCTAAAACGCCAGTTCCGCGAACGTGAGCCGAAAAAGCAGTATGTGGCGCGCGTATGGGGGCATCCCTCCCCGGCGGAAGGACTGGTTGACTTACCGCTTATCTGCGACTGGCCGAACCGGCCAAAGCAGAAAGTGTGTTATGAAACCGGCAAACCGGCGCAAACGGAATATAACGTGGTGGAGTTTGCGGCGGATAATACCGCCCGCGTGGTGCTCAAACCGATCACCGGGCGTTCGCATCAGCTTCGTGTGCATATGCTGGCGTTAGGCCACCCGATTTTAGGCGATCGGTTTTACGCTTCGCCGGAAGCGTTGTCGCTGGCGCCGCGTTTGCAGTTACACGCCGAAATGCTGACCATTACCCATCCCGCTTACGGCACCAGCATGACGTTTAAAGTCCCGGCAGATTTTTAAATTCAGAGCCAATTTATGCCGGGGCGCTTCGCCTATCCGGCCTACATTCATTAACGTAGGCCGGATAAGGCGCTAGCCGCATCCGGCAATTCAATCACTTGAAGCCTTTCTGTTCTTTGATTAGCTCATACGCTTTCTGAATTTCCTGCGCTTTTTGCTTCGCCATTTCCATCATTTCCGGCGGTAAACCTTTCGCGACCAGTTTGTCCGGATGATGCTCGCTCATCAGTTTGCGATAAGCGCGTTTAATGGTGGTTGCATCGTCGGTGGTTTTAACCCCCAGCACATTACAGGCATCTTCCAGCGTCGGGCCGCGCTGCGCCTGCTGCCAGCCGCCGCCGGACTGTTGATGATAACCGCCGCCAAACTGCGCGCCGCCCTGCATCATGCGCAGAAACTGATCGAACTGTACGCGGGAAATACCTAACTCTTCCGCAATCACATACAGCACTTCCCGCTCATTAGGATGTAGCGAGCCATCGGCAAACGCCGCCTGGATCTGAATTTCCAGAAACATCCGGATCAGATCAAAACGCCCGAAGCAGACGCTACGAAACTGCCGCATCTTTTCACGTAATGGGTAATTATCCGCTTTTCCGACCCGAAAGGCGTTCTGCGCGGCAGTACGTGAATCGCCGTGTAAATTCATACGATCCATCAACTGACTGGCGATATGAATATCCGCTTCCGTCACCCGTCCTTTTGATTTGGTTAAGTGGCCCATCACCTCAAAGGTGGTGGCAAAAAACAGCGCCTGCCGTTCCCGCTGGTTGGCAAACCACGCCATTTTTCGGCTGCGGGCTTTGTCGAACATATGGCCCACCAGCAGACCCAGGACCACGCCCCAAAAGCCGCCGCCCATCATCAGGGCTACGGCGACGCCAATTATCTTTCCCCAGTACTGCATAGACTCCCCAAAACGTTACGCTATCGGTGAGGCTATCTCCCACAAAATAAGGTGCTTTTCTGCGAATGAAGGCTACGGTCAATTGTGGGACATCGCCTATAATTTGCATTATCATACCTGTCATTCAATGCCGTGCCTAACACCACAGACGCTAAACGGCAGGATTAACACTGGCGCAGCGAAGATGAGTAAGTTAGGCTGTGACCGTTTGTCACGCGCAACGCTACCGATGATGGAACAATAAATACAACGTATGAAAAAACGTATTCCCACTCTTCTGGCCACCATGATCGCCAGCGCCCTTTATAGTCATCAGGGGCTGGCAGCCGATCTCGCCTCACAGTGTATGTTGGGCGTGCCGAGCTACGATCGTCCTCTGGTAAAAGGCGATACCAACGATCTGCCGGTTACTATCAATGCCGATAACGCTAAAGGTAACTACCCGGACGATGCCGTTTTTACCGGCAACGTGGACATTATGCAGGGGAATAGCCGCCTGCAAGCGGATGAAGTGCAGCTTCATCAGAAGCAGGCGGAAGGTCAGCCGGAACCTGTACGCACCGTCGATGCGCTGGGTAATGTGCATTATGATGACAATCAGGTCATCCTTAAAGGGCCGAAGGGCTGGGCGAACCTGAACACCAAAGACACGAACGTCTGGGAAGGCGATTACCAGATGGTGGGCCGTCAGGGGCGCGGTAAAGCCGATCTCATGAAGCAGCGCGGCGAAAACCGTTATACCATTCTGGAAAACGGCAGCTTTACCTCCTGTCTGCCTGGCTCCGATACCTGGAGCGTGGTGGGGAGTGAAGTCATCCATGACCGTGAAGAACAGGTTGCGGAGATCTGGAACGCCCGGTTTAAAGTAGGTCCGGTTCCGATCTTTTATAGCCCCTATTTACAGCTACCCGTCGGTGACAAACGTCGCTCAGGTTTCCTGATCCCGAACGCGAAATACACGACCAAGAACTATTTCGAGTTCTACTTACCGTATTACTGGAACATCGCGCCCAATATGGACGCCACCATCACCCCGCACTATATGCACCGCCGCGGCAATATTATGTGGGAGAACGAATTCCGTTATCTCACGCAGGCAGGCGCCGGGTTGATGGAATTAGATTATCTGCCTTCTGATAAAGTCTACGAGGACGATCATCCCAAAGAGGGCGATAAGCACCGCTGGTTATTCTACTGGCAGCACTCAGGCGTGATGGATCAGGTGTGGCGTTTTAACGTCGATTACACCAAAGTCAGCGACTCCAGCTACTTTAATGATTTCGACAGTAAGTACGGTTCCAGTACCGACGGCTACGCAACGCAGAAATTCAGCGTCGGCTACGCCGTACAAAACTTTGACGCTACGGTGTCGACCAAACAATTCCAGGTCTTTAACGATCAAAACACCAGCAGCTACTCTGCGGAGCCGCAGTTAGACGTTAACTACTACCATAACGATCTCGGGCCGTTTGATACCCGGATTTACGGCCAGGCGGTGCACTTTGTTAACACCAAAGACAACATGCCGGAAGCGACCCGCGTCCACCTGGAGCCAACCATTAATTTGCCGCTCTCCAACCGCTGGGGCAGCCTGAACACCGAAGCGAAGCTGATGGCGACGCACTATCAGCAAACGAATCTGGACAGCTATAACAGCGATCCAAACAATAAAAATAAGCTGGAAGATTCGGTTAACCGCGTCATGCCGCAGTTTAAAGTCGACGGTAAGCTCATCTTCGAACGCGATATGGCGATGCTGGCGCCGGGGTATACCCAGACGCTGGAACCACGCGTGCAGTACCTGTATGTGCCGTACCGCGACCAGAGCGGCATCTATAACTACGATTCTTCTTTGCTGCAATCCGACTATAACGGCCTGTTCCGCGACCGCACTTATGGCGGTCTCGACCGTATTGCTTCCGCCAACCAGGTCACGACCGGCGTCACAACACGCATTTATGATGATGCCGCCGTTGAACGTTTTAACGTTTCTGTTGGTCAAATCTACTATTTCACGGAGTCTCGCACCGGCGATGACAACATTAAATGGGAGAATGACGACAAAACCGGTTCGCTGGTTTGGGCAGGCGACACTTACTGGCGTATTTCAGAACGCTGGGGGCTGCGTAGCGGAGTGCAGTACGATACCCGTCTGGATAGCGTCGCTACCAGCAGCAGCAGCCTCGAATACCGTCGGGATCAGGATCGTCTGGTACAGTTGAACTACCGCTATGCCAGCCCGGAATATATTCAGGCTACGTTGCCTTCGTATTATTCCACGGCAGAGCAGTATAAAAACGGCATCAACCAGGTGGGCGCGGTGGCAAGTTGGCCGATTGCCGATCGCTGGTCGATTGTCGGCGCGTACTACTTCGATACCAATTCGAGCAAACCTGCAGACCAGATGCTCGGCTTGCAGTACAACTCTTGCTGCTATGCGATCCGCGTCGGATACGAACGTAAGCTGAACGGTTGGGATAACGATAAACAACACGCGATTTATGATAACGCGATTGGCTTCAACATTGAGCTGCGCGGTTTGAGCTCTAACTACGGCCTCGGCACGCAAGAAATGTTGCGTTCGAACATTCTGCCGTACCAAAGCTCTATGTAATCTGATTGATTTACAACGTAATCCGCATTGCGGTTAATTGAAATGGAAAAAGTATGAAGAACTGGAAAACGCTGCTTCTCGGTATCGCCATGATCGCGAATACCAGTTTCGCTGCCCCCCAGGTAGTCGATAAAGTCGCAGCCGTCGTCAATAATGGCGTCGTGCTGGAAAGCGACGTTGATGGCTTAATGCAATCAGTCAAACTCAACGCGGGTCAGGCAGGTCAGCAGCTTCCGGACGACGCCACGCTGCGTCACCAGATCCTGGAACGTTTGATTATGGATCAAATTATCCTGCAGATGGGTCAGAAGATGGGGGTGAAGATCACGGATGAGCAGTTGGATCAGGCCATCGCCAACATCGCCAAACAAAACAATATGACGATGGATCAGATGCGCAGCCGTCTGGCTTACGATGGGCTGAACTATTCAACCTACCGTAACCAGATTCGTAAAGAGATGATTATCTCTGAAGTGCGCAACAACGAGGTTCGTCGCCGTATCACCGTTTTGCCGCAAGAAGTTGACGCGCTGGCAAAACAGATTGGCACCCAAAACGACGCCAGCACCGAGCTGAACCTGAGCCATATCCTGATTGCTCTGCCGGAAAACCCAACCTCCGAGCAGGTTAACGACGCACAGCGCCAGGCGGAAAGCATTGTTGAAGAAGCGCGTAACGGCGCAGATTTCGGCAAACTGGCGATTACCTACTCTGCCGACCAGCAGGCGCTAAAAGGCGGTCAGATGGGCTGGGGCCGTATCCAGGAGCTGCCGGGGATTTTCGCCCAGGCGCTGAGCACCGCGAAGAAAGGCGACATTGTCGGCCCGATTCGCTCCGGCGTCGGCTTCCACATTCTGAAAGTAAACGACCTGCGCGGTCAGAGCCAGAGTATCTCCGTGACCGAAGTTCACGCTCGTCACATTCTGCTTAAGCCGTCGCCGATCATGAACGATCAGCAGGCGCGCCTGAAGCTGGAAGAAATCGCGGCTGACATTAAGAGTGGTAAAACCACATTTGCCGCTGCGGCGAAAGAGTACTCTCAGGACCCGGGCTCCGCTAACCAGGGCGGTGATTTGGGTTGGGCTACGCCAGATATTTTCGATCCGGCGTTCCGCGACGCGCTGACGAAGCTGCATAAAGGCCAAATAAGCGCGCCGGTACACTCCTCTTTCGGCTGGCATCTGATCGAATTGCTGGATACGCGTAAGGTAGACAAAACCGATGCGGCGCAGAAAGATCGCGCTTATCGTATGCTGATGAACCGTAAATTCTCAGAAGAAGCGGCGACCTGGATGCAAGAACAGCGCGCCAGCGCTTACGTTAAGATTTTGAGTAACTAATGAGCAGTGCGCAACGCGTTGTTATCACTCCCGGCGAACCCGCCGGGATTGGCCCCGATCTTGTCGTCCAACTGGCGCAACGCGCGTGGCCGATTGAACTGGTCGTCTGTGCGGACGGCGCGCTCCTGACGGAGCGGGCCGCCATGCTCGGCCTGCCCCTCTCGCTTCTCCCTTACTCGCCTGATGTCCCCGCTGCGCCGCAGCCCGCGGGAACGCTGACCCTATTGCCGGTCTCGCTGCGCGCGCCTGCCATCCCCGGTCAGTTGACGGTAGAAAATGGCCCCTACGTGGTAGAGACGCTGGCGCGAGCGTGTGATGGCTGTCTGAACGGTGAATTTGCCGCGCTGATCACAGGCCCCGTGCACAAAGGCGTTATTAACGACGCAGGCATTCCGTTTACCGGTCATACCGAGTTTTTCGAAGAGCGTTCGCAGGCGAAAAAAGTCGTGATGATGCTGGCAACCGAAGAACTTCGCGTGGCGCTGGCGACCACGCATCTGCCGCTACGGGCGATTGCAGACGCCATCACCCCTGCGCTTTTGCACGAAGTGATTGCTATTTTGCATCACGATTTGCGGACCAAATTTGGTATTGCCGAACCGCGCATTCTTGTCTGTGGCCTGAATCCGCACGCGGGCGAAGGCGGTCATATGGGCACGGAAGAGATAGACACCATCATTCCGGTGCTCGACGAGCTGCGGGCGCAGGGAATGAAACTCAACGGGCCGCTACCTGCTGATACGCTGTTTCAGCCCAAATATCTCGATAATGCCGACGCGGTGCTGGCGATGTACCACGATCAGGGCCTGCCCGTGCTAAAATACCAGGGATTCGGTCGGGGAGTGAATATTACGCTCGGCCTACCTTTTATTCGAACCTCCGTTGACCACGGCACCGCGCTTGAACTGGCAGGTCGTGGAAAAGCGGATGTCGGCAGTTTTATTACGGCGCTTAATCTCGCCATCAAAATGATTGTTAATACCCAATGAATAATCGAGTCCATCAGGGCCATTTAGCCCGTAAACGCTTCGGGCAAAACTTTCTCAACGATCGGTTTGTGATCGACAGTATTGTTTCTGCTATTAATCCGCAAAAAGGCCAGGCGATGGTTGAAATCGGCCCCGGTCTGGCGGCGCTGACGGAGCCGGTCGGCGAACGACTGGATAAGCTCACGGTCATTGAACTTGACCGCGATCTGGCGGCGCGTTTGCAAACCCATCCGTTCTTAGGGCCGAAGCTGACTATTTATCAGCAGGACGCCATGACCATGAACTTTGGCGAACTGTCTGCGCAGTTGGGCCAACCGCTGCGTGTGTTCGGCAATCTGCCCTATAATATCTCCACCCCGCTGATGTTCCATCTCTTTAGCTATACTGATGCCATTGCCGACATGCACTTTATGTTGCAAAAAGAAGTGGTAAATCGTCTGGTTGCAGGGCCGAACAGCAAAGCGTATGGTCGTTTAAGCGTGATGGCGCAATATTACTGTCAGGTGATCCCGGTGCTTGAAGTGCCGCCATCCGCCTTCACGCCGCCGCCCAAAGTGGACTCCGCCGTGGTGCGTCTGGTTCCACACGCAACAATGCCTTACCCGGTTAAAGATATTCGCGTGTTGAGCCGTATTACCACCGAGGCCTTTAACCAGCGCCGTAAAACGATCCGTAACAGTCTCGGCAACCTTTTTAGCGTTGAGACGTTGACGGAAATGGGTATTGACCCGGCAATGCGCGCGGAAAATATCTCTGTCGCGCAGTACTGCCAGATGGCCAATTATCTGTCGGAAAACGCGCCTTTGAAGGAGAGTTAAACATGATCAATTCGCCCAGAGTGTGTATTCAGGTGCAAAGCGTCTACATTGAGGCGCAATCCTCACCTGACGATGAACGTTACGTTTTTGCCTATACCGTAACCATCCGCAATCTGGGCCGGGCGCCAGTGCAGCTATTGGGCCGCTACTGGCTGATTACCAATGGTCATGGCCGTGAAACCGAAGTTCAGGGCGAAGGTGTGGTTGGCGTCCAGCCGCGCATTGCGCCTGGCGAAGAGTATCAGTACACCAGCGGCGCGGTAATTGAAACGCCGCTGGGCACCATGCAGGGTCATTACGAAATGATCGATGAAAATGGCGACGCCTTTACCATCGACATTCCCGTGTTTCGACTCGCCGTCCCTACACTCATTCACTAAAATTATAACAATGGCAACTTATCTCATCGGCGACGTTCACGGTTGCTACGACGAACTGATCGCCTTATTACAGCAAGTGGAATTTACGCCAGACACAGACACTCTGTGGCTGACTGGCGATTTGGTCGCCCGCGGTCCTGGTTCGCTGGACGTGTTACGCTACGTCAAATCACTTGGCAATAGCGTGCGTTTGGTGCTGGGGAATCACGATTTACACCTGTTGGCCGTATTCGCCGGGATTAGCCGCAACAAACCTAAAGACCGGCTGACCCCGCTTCTTGAAGCGCCGGACGCCGATGAGCTGTTGAATTGGTTACGCCGTCAGCCACTGTTGCAGGTAGATGAAGAGAAAAAGCTGGTCATGGCGCATGCGGGTATTACCCCGCAGTGGGATTTGCAGACGGCAAAAGAGTGCGCCCGCGATGTTGAAGCGGTGCTGTCGAGCGACTCGTACCCCTTTTTCCTCGACGCGATGTATGGCGATATGCCGAATAACTGGTCGCCGGAGTTAAGCGGTCTGGCGCGGCTACGCTTTATTACTAATGCCTTTACCCGTATGCGTTACTGCTTTCCTAACGGTCAACTGGATATGTACAGCAAAGCGTCGCCGGAAAATGCCCCTGCGCCGCTGAAGCCGTGGTTCGCCATTCCGGGGCCGGTGAGCGAGGCTTACAGTATTGCGTTCGGGCACTGGGCGTCGCTGGAAGGGAAAGGGACGCCGGAAGGTATTTACGCGCTGGATACCGGCTGCTGCTGGGGCGGGGAGTTGACCTGTTTACGCTGGGAAGATAAACAGTATTTTGTGCAGCCGTCAAACCGCCAGATGGATATGGGCGAAGGCGAAGCGGTCAACGCCTGATAGGTTTATGCCTGATGGCGCTACGCTTATCAGGCCTACATCCGGCTCAAGAGTAGGCCGGATAAGGCGTTTCGCCGCCATCCGGCACTACAGTATTAACGACGTTCCAGAATCTCGAAACAATAGCTGTGAGAATTCTGCGCGTCGGCATCGTGAAACTCACTGAATACCGATTCCCAGTCATCCGGTTCATAATCCGGAAAATGGGTATCGCCTTCGACTTCCGCATCAATATGCGTCAGATAAAGCTTCTGCGCCTTTGGCAAGAACTGCTCGTACACGCGCCCGCCGCCAATGACCATAATTTCCGGCGCATCGCCGCAAGCGGCAATCGCCTCATCGACAGACTTCACCCACTGCACGCGATCGTCGGTGCCCGGCTGGCTGCTGATAACAATATTTTTACGTCCCGGTAAGGGGCGTCCGATGGACTCCCAGGTGTGACGTCCCATGACGACAGGTTTATTTAACGTGTTACGTTTAAACCAGGCGAGATCGGCAGGCAGGTTCCACGGCATGGCGTTTTCCATACCGATGACGCGATCCACCGCTAACGCCGCAATCAGACTGATCATTAATTATTTCCTGATACAAAAAAAATTGCCGCCACTATACGTAAAGCGCAATCTTTCGTCGACTGACGAAAAGAGGATGAGCACGAAAATTTTTCGTTCTGCTGGCGACGCCACTCATTTGATGTGGAGCGCCAGCATTACAGTAGTTCAAAAACAGCCAATTAGCAGTAAAGTTTGCAGAACATCACATTTTTTACTTTAGATTGACGGTTTGACCTCGGGTTCATCGGCGACCTCCCCGGAATGTTTGCCCTCAGCCGTTCCCTGCCAGCCGTGGCGCTGAATCAACGACAGATGCTCCCGGTCCTCGGTAATAATTTCGCTCAACATCGCGCTGGTACGTTTATAGGCGGCGGCGCGAGATAACGGATCGTTTTCCCCTTTCGCCATCTCTTCCACCATCCGGGTATTAAAATGGCGGAACAGATCCGCGCGCTCGCGGGCTTCATAACGCCCCAGCCCCAGCGCCTCCAGCGCCTGTCGCCCGCTTTTGAGCGCGCCTTCGAAGGTTTCACGTTCGGGCATCGCCACACCAGCCTGGCGCAGGCGAATGTAATGATCGACATCACGGGCGCGGGCGATAATCTGCAGATGCGGGAAATGCGACTTCACCAGTTCACTCAGTTGCAAATTGGTTTGCGGATCGTCAATGGCGTTAATCAATACCTCCGCCTTCGCCGCTCCGGCAGATTCCAGCAAATCCATACGCGTCGCGTCGCCATAAAAAACCTTCATGCCGAATTTACGCAGCGTTTCGATATGATCGGGGTCGTGATCGAGCACCACCATCTTCACCCCGCTCGACAGCAGCAGACGCCCGGCTATCTGCCCAAATCGTCCAAACCCGGCCACAATAACCCGCGGCTGCTCTTCGTCGATTTCATCCGCCTCGCGCGCTTCACCCGTCGCGGTCTTCTCCATGCGAGTCAGCAGCACCAGAAAAATCGGCGTAGCCGCCATCGACAGCGCGACCGCCAGCGTCAGCGCTTTTGCCCATTCCGGCTCAAGTACATCCGCCATTTGCGCCGCGCCAAAAACCACAAACGCAAACTCACTTCCCTGGCCTAATAAGACGGCAAACCAGCGACGCTGTTTTGCCGGTACGCCCAGCGGCCTCGCGACCAGCCACAGCATGACGATTTTGATTGCCAGAAAACCGGCCAACAACAGCAGAATGCGCAGCGGATTCTCCACCAGCGTGCCGAAATCAATCGACATGCCGACGCCAATAAAGAACAGCCCCAGCAGCAACCCCTTAAAGGGTTCAATATCGCTTTCCAGCGCATGACGATATTCCGAACTCGCCAGCAGAACGCCCGCCAGGAACGCGCCCATCGCCATTGACAGCCCAACCTCTTCCAGCAACAGGCCGAAACCAAACACCAGAAATAGCGCCACGGCGCTGAACACTTCCCGCAAACCAGAACGCGCGACAAAGCGCAGCGCCGGGCGCGTAACGTAGCGTCCCAGCAACACCACCAGCGCCAACGCGCCTGCGACTTTCAACGCCGATAGCGCAAACGCGCCAAGCGTGGTGGATGCGCCGCTGGCGGCCAGCAGCGGAATCATCGCCACCAGCGGGATCGCCGCGATATCCTGGAACAAGAGCACTGCGAATGCGCTACGTCCTACTTGTGAAACGGTCAGGTTACGCTCATTCATTGCCTGCATGGCGATAGCCGTGGACGAAAGCGCCAGCGTCATGCCAATCAGTTCCGCCACCTGCCAACGCAGGCCAAGAAACATACAGAACAGACCAATCAGTCCGCCGCAGACCACCATCTGTAACGCGCCGCCGCCAAATACCGAGGCACGCAGCTTCCATAACCGTTGCGGGTCCAGCTCAAGCCCAATAACAAACAACATCAGCACGACGCCGATTTCCGCAAAATGCAGAATAGATTCGGCGTCCGTCACCAGCCGTAGCCCCCAGGGGCCGATAATGCAACCCGCAATCAGATACCCCAGCACCGATCCTAAGCCCAAACGTACCGCAATCGGCACAATCAACGCCGCCGAACCAAGATAGATCAGCGCCTGCAGTAGAGTATGGCTATCCATGATTCACCTCCTGCCATGCCAGTAAACGCTGTTTATACTGACGCGCCTGCGCCTGTAAGGTGTCGTCATCGCAAATGAACGTGCAGTGCATGGCAAACGGCGGCAGCCATTTGAGGCCGCAATAGAGCGCCGTCGCCTGTAGCGGCTGAGAAAGGACGTCAAATCCGGGATGGGAGCCGATAGCAAAGTGGTTTTCACCACCGCCGGTCGTTACCGCCCACAGCAGATGTTTACCATGCAATGCCGTACCGCCATGACCGTAAGCCCAGCCGTGGGTGAGGACTTTATCCATCCATAATTTGAGTAAAGGAGGGACGCTGTACCACTGCATCGGATGCTGCCAGACGATAAGACTCGCGCGCGACAGCGCCTCCTGCTCGGCGGCAACGTCAATATTGAAATCGGGATAGAGGTGATAAAGCGAACGTATTTCGACGTTTTCCAGCGTCCCTGCCTGTTCAAGCATCCGCTTATTCGCATGAGAATGATGCGGATACGGATGCGCATAAATAATGAGGATCATGATTAGCCTGTGATGATCTGTTTTTTATTACAAAGTGTAGTGACAAATTCGCCAGGCTAATAGTGAATATTATTGAGCGGCTAATCAGAAAAAATTGAATTAACGCCAGCCAGGAGTTGACGCCATCCTGCTCCCCGAAGATGCCCTCGAAGGGCCGCAGGCGTTTGCGGAAAAGCGCGATCCGGTGTGGAAAGGTCGGTGATGATAGTAGCCTTAAATCGCTGACCAATCGGTTTAAGGCCTTCTTACCGGGCGGCGCTGCGCTAAATTTGCCTGTAATGACTGTAATATCAATCCATTACATGATAACACAGGCCCAATAAGCGCAGCGCCTACAGCATCTGAACCTCCAGACACGCTGGATGCCAGATCGCCGACGCATAAATTAACCTAATGGGTCAGACACTTAGAGCCTGGCCCAGTAGGCGTAATTGTTGAAGCCAGTTTGGGGCCGACCAGCGCGCAGAAACCGGAGCGTACACGTAGTACGTGAGGATTTTGAGCACTGCCCGGTCCCAAAATGGCGAATAAAATAGCCTAATGGGTCAGGCACTTAATCTTTCGCCATGCGGTTAAATTGCTCAATAGTAAGATCCCACGGCTCATGGGCCGCATCCGGCATAAAACTGCCGTCATCCACGCCAATTTCGTCCTTGATAATTTTATTCAGTTTTTCATTCATCGTAAGAATGAGATCCTGATATTTCTGTTTATCAGCAGCAAGGTTATGGTTCTCATCGGGATCATTTTTAAGATCGTAAAGTTCAAGATCGTTGTACTTAATAAGATCCTCCCAGGTTTCCGGCGTATTATGCTCCCTTAGCGAGAAATAGCGTGCAAACTTATAACGGCCATCGTTAATCATCCGCGTCCCTGAACGATGGCTGAAATCAGGATGCAAATGGGATATTTCCTGCTTGATTTGCGCCACCGTTTTTTGTTTATCTCTTTGTAGCGCGATAACGCGGTGGAGATAATGGGCATCGGTATACAAGATCATGCCATAGCAATATAAGCTGGCATTTCTCACCGCATTAACCGCAACGCCTTCCGGGTTTTTTAGCAATCCGCTAAAATTAACGCCTTTGCGGTTGCCTAACGCCTGGTGCTGTTTTTCTTCCGGCAAACCGGTCAGCCCAACTAATGTCGGCGCGATATCAAGATGACAGGTCAACGCCTGACATTTCTTATTACCGGGGTACGCCGGGTGGGAAATAATCATCGGTACATGGATCTGTTCTTTATAAACGGAAGCGCCTTTACCGTGCATCTGATGGCTTCCGCCTAATTCGCCATGATCGGCAGTAAATACAACAATCGTTTTATCAGTTAACTTGAGGGCATCAAGTTCATTTAATATCCGGTCAAGGTGAGTATCACAATCGCGGATACAGTTGAAATAGTAGTCAAGCAGTTTACGCCAACGACGATCTTCATCAGGAAACTGCCCTTCCAGCGCAGCGCGCGCCGTCTGGTATTCAAGATGCGCCGGCGGTCTTCCCTGCTCATTGAATGATTGATGCCTGTTTGTCGGCAGCGGATAGTTCGGCCAGCTTGCCTGATAAAGTTCGTTTTCCGGTGGCTGCGTGGGCGCCAGGGTATTATCATCCTGATCCAACTCGCCACGCCACTGTACCTTTTCTCCCTCTTTATCGGTATCAATAAACATGACGTCATGAGGATTAACGAGGTTAACGGCCAAGAACCAGGGCTTGTGTTGGTCATTCAAGGGCTGCCCCTTGCATCTTAACCAATTTATAGTCTGAGCCGTGGTGGTTGAATCATAAAAATAGCCGCCTTTACTATGGCCTATAATATCGCCGATGCCGTGATAGTCAGCAAAACCATATTTTTCCATAATTTTATGTAATTCTGGTTCAGGAATATCCCCGACATCAATATCCTCATCTTTTTCGTCAGGCAAAGGCTTCTCCAGTTTTTCTGTAAGATGCCACTTACCTTTATAGGCCGTATAGTATCCCAGTTCCCGCATCATATGGCCTGTGGTTCCAAGAGCGGGGTCAAGGTCATAAGGCATCCAGGGTAATCCCAGATTATCGAACATCTTTGTCTGGGGCATATGTAAGCCGGTATACAATACGGAGCGGGAAGGCGTACAGACATTACTGGTATTCTGATGATTACAGAATGTCACCCCCGTTTTCATGAGCCGCTCTCTGCCGGGTACCGGGAAAGGAAACGTAGGAAAAAAACGCTCCTGGTCAGTCACGACTAACAGAATATTATATCCTTCTGGCAATTTTTCCGGGATTTCGCCGGTAAACGGTTTATCCCACGCCGGTTTCGCCTTGACGGCGCATTTTTCATCAGCCTTTACCGCGCCGGATAGCATACCGCCGGCGGCAAGAATACCGGCGCTGGTTAACAGTTTCCTACGCGTAAGATCCGTCTCTTCTGCGGACAGATTTTTTTTATTACTCATATTATTATACCTGTAGTCAGTAACTTTATCACATATTCATTTATTACTGTACGAGGAAGCGTGGATATGTATCAATGCCTTCCGGGTAAGAATATGTGTTATAAATTGATTTGTATTTCAAATTAGAAATATATTAATAAATAACCATAATTCACTGAAAAATTATTTAGATGAAAAGTTCATTGTTTTTATTTTAGAGATACAACTGCAGACATTACTTCATAAAAAAATACATTATTAAACATACTCTATAGTGCTGTGTTCGTGCCTTTTCCCTTCAGCTACGGTGATTACCCTATGCCGCTACAATAAAATCGCCCCGAAAGAAACACTATCAGTAACAGGCCGCGCAACCATAGACATACAACCGGTAATATCACTCTGGGAAATTAAAACATAACTCAATTCTGTTATGTTGCTTATGAATAAAACTAGCGTATTGCCGCGTGATTCAATAAAAATTACGCCATTAAAAGAAATAATATAAAAACTATTATTTACAGGGGGTTAAGTTTCTTTTTAGCTGGCAGTGTATTATTTTACATTGACAACAACATAAAGAGGTGACTATAACAAGATATAAGACGGTCACACCAAATAAGGCTATTTTCAGATAATCAACCGAGGTTATTACCCAAAATAATTCGAGTTGCTTAAAGGCGGCAAGGGAGTGAGTCCCCAGGAGCATAGATAATTATGTGACTGAGGTGAGCGACAAATTTGCCGGGAGCAGATTTGAACGTCGCGTGCGACGGCCCGTCAGGGCGAGGCCCATGGGTGGGCCGAGTAATCCGTAGCCAACCCATAAGCAACCTGAAGTATGAAGGGGATAAATAATTTCGTTACGGATTACTGATATTGCACAAACCTTATCATCAATGCAACAGGAACAGAACTATGAAAAAACGCATTATTGCCGCCGCATTACTGGCAACGGTTGCTTCATTCAGCACACTTGCGGCAGAACAGGTCTCTAAACAAGAAATCAGCCACTTCAAACTGGTTAAGGTCGGCACCATAAATGTGTCCCAGAGTGGCGGGCAGATTTCCTCACCCTCTGATCTACGCGAAAAACTGTCAGAATTAGCCGATGCGAAAGGCGGAAAATATTATCATATTATCGCTGCACGTGAGCATGGTCCGAATTTTGAAGCCGTTGCCGAAGTTTATAACGATGCGACGAAATAAAGCTCTGATTGCGCCATAACGAGGGCACCGGCATGAAATAATAAGAGAGCGCCAGCAAGGTGCCATGTTACGTCACAATCCACTCAGGGCCGTCTGGAAACAGATGCTGGCCCTCTTTTTTATCAACAGTTCATCCGGGGCAGGCAAGTCGGTAGAATGTATGCGCGCAGGCAGTAAGCCCTTCGTGAATAAGACGGTTTTGCGGGCTGTTTTAAGATGATGTTTAGTGCGCTTTTACCTGCCTGAACCAGTAACTTTCCATTTTCGTTATCCATTTCCCCTTTTTATTTTTCGGTATTACGCCAGCCCACAGTAATTGCAGCTGTCGGTTATAGGTTCCAATAGCGTGTCCACCATACGCCCCTTCAAATGCTATCACCATGGGTCCCTGCCCTTTTACTCCCTCTTGTCCCTCATGGCAATAAAGCGCGTTGCGGTGAGTCACGTCAAGTTCATACTGCACGTTCAGTTTCACACATTTTTCCCCGCAGCCTTCTACTGGCGGCAATATTGTCATGGTATAAGGCGGGTTATCTGCCGTGGTTTTCCATGTTCCGATCAGGTCTTTGCAGGCGTTTATCTCCGTAGCCCCGGAGGCGGCAGAAAATAGCGCGAGCAAATAAAAAGGTATTAGTTTCAGTTTCATTACAGACTCCTGTTCCTTATACCTCATCATTTATACCTAATCATAAGGATAAATGCCCTGCGATATGTTTTTTTCCGGGAAATGTTGAGCCGCTGTTCAGAGAAATGTCGATGAGTGTAACCTCATGTAAGCGGACAGCGCGGTGGGGAAAGCGGGAACACGGGCGAACGTATTTCGACGTTTTCCGGCGTCCCTGCCTGCTCAGGCATCCGTTTATTCGCATGGGAATAAATGGATGCGCATAAAGAGAGAATATTATTGAGCGGCTAACCAGAAAAAATTGAATTAATTATCCAGCTCGCTCATATTTTTCAGCTGATCGCGGTTAATCTGTTCGGTTTTCCCGGTGGCGGCGTTTTTGTAAGACACCATACCGGTATCGTTATCGACCTCGGGTTTCCCGTCGGTGACAATAGTTTTGCCATCCGTGGTTTCAACCGCCTGGTTAGAAGAGCATCCTGCGACGGTGAATAGTGTTGCTGCGGTAAACAGTGCGGTCATAAGACGTTTTTGCATGGTGTTCTCCCTGCTTTTCAGTTGTTTTAGCATGTGACTGTTAACTGTAGCGTTATTGGCGAAAAGCAGGGAGAAATGCAGAACACTCTTAACGAGGGTTATCCGATGGCGTTCCGCGCAAAGTCATGTTTCCGGTCTGTGTTAGCGTCAAGCCGCGGGTTTCCGGGGCAAACATCACCGATACGCCAAGCCCGACTAACGAAATCAACGCGCCAATCAGCATGACGTTATTAATACCGTAACGAGTAATGAAAATCGGTAATGCCCAGGTGGAAACAATGGTTCCGATGCGGCTTAATGACATGATGACCCCCACGGCCGAAGCGCGAATATCCGTCGGGAAGAGTTCATTAGGATAAAGCCATTGCAGTATGCCCGGCCCGCCGGAAAAGAAGGCGTATACCGCAAACGCCACCACGACCAGTATGATGCCCAGATTTGACACCAGCCCCAGCAGCGCCAGCGCGATAGTCATCATGGCGAAGCTGCCAATAAGCAGAGGGCGACGGCCAATACTGTTTAGCCAGAACATCGCCGGTATACAGCCCAGCATAAAAAAGAGGCTAATCACCACATTGCCGAGCGCCGCGTTGCGCCCCTGCTCCCAGCCGAGTAACCCGACGATCTGCGGCCCAAAGGTATAGATAGCGAACATCGGGATTACCTGACAGGTCCAGATAGCCGCAACGAACAGTACAAACGGGAAATGACGGCGATTAAACAGTTGCAGGAAGCGGGTCTCCTGCGGCGGCTCATCGTCAAAGCAGACCGGTTCGCCGAACAGTTTGATCATCATTTGTTCGCACTCTTTTACCCGTCCTTTTCGCAATAGCCAGCGTGGCGATTCCGGCAGGTCAAAGCGGCCAATCAAAATGATTAAGCACGGGATAAAGGCGCTGCCAAGCATCCAACGCCAGCCGCCTTCCATGTCATACAGCCAGTAGCCCACCAGGTTGGCGCAGGTCGCGCCGACGTACCACATCGCGGCGATAAAACCGATGGAGAACGCGCGCTGGCGGGTGTTGGAAAACTCCGTAATCATGGAAGTAGCGATAGGGTAATCCGCGCCGATAACAATGCCAATTAAAACGCGCATCACCAGTAATTCAAGCGGCGTGGAAACAAACATGGTCGCCACGGAGATAACGCCGATAGCGATAATATCAAGCAGGAACATTTTACGCCGCCCGACTTTATCGCAAATATAGCCAAACAACGAGGTGCCGATAAACAGTCCGGCAAGCGTAGCCGCGCCGAGCGCGCCAATCCATTCAGCATCAAGGTGCAATAGCGGCGTCAGTTGTTCCAGCGCCACGCCAATGATCACCAGCACGTAGCCATCAAGGAACGGGCCGCCGCTTCCCCACAGCATAATTCTGCGATGAATGGAGGAGAATTTAAGGTCATCAAAGTTCCTGGGCTGCTGCATGGTGATGTCCTGTTTCAACACGGGCAAAGCGCATCTGTAGGCCGGATAAGGCGTTTCCGCCGCCATCCGGCATTGGCGCCACATGATTGCCGGATGGCGACGCTACCGCATCTTATCCGGCCTACGGGGGCACAACTTCGTACTTATTAGCCGTAGCGGAACTCCACGCCAAACGTCCCGCGCGGGTATTCCCATTTTTCCAGCGCCGTATCAAGGCCGAGGATCCGGCACGTTCCGCACTCCAGGCACCCGGCGTAATCAAAACGAACACTGCCGTCGTCCTGCTTTTTATACAGTCCCGCCGGACAGGCCTTAATCAGCACCTCCAGCGCCTGTTTATCAGGATCGGTTTTGAGAATGATGTGCGGACTGTCTTCATCCACATTGAACTTATTGACGCCCAGTTTGACGTCCACATTAACGGGAGATGTCATAATACGGTCACTCCTTTCAGGCCATCTTTCATCAGGTTGATGAAGCCCACTTTCTTCGCATGGCGCAGGATTTTTTTATGCATTGGCACCGGAGCGGAGCCATCCACGGTGAACAGGTCGCGCGCGATATTGACCGCCATTTCGGGATAAGCGGTAAACATGCGGGGATTATCAAGAAAAGCCGGCAGTTTCTGATACATGCGCATATCGCGCATCGGACCTTCGTCCAGATGCTGACGGTATTCACCCAACGACTGCTTGCTAAAATCGTCACGCTTCATCGCCGAAAGCACCGTCTTCGCCGCCGCTTCGCCTGCGGATATGGCGAGATCCATACCCCGGATGGTAAAGCCGAGGTTCATACACATGCCGGCAGCATCCCCGGCAATCAGTACGCCATCGCCCACCAGTTCAGGCTGCATATTCATTCCCGCCTCGGGTACAACGTGCGCGGCATATTCCACCAGCTTGCCACCGGCGATCAGCGGCGCAACGGCCGGATGCTGTTTGAAATCTTCCAGCATTTGCGGGACCGATTTTTTCGCGTCTTTCAGATGATGAAGACCGCAGACCAGCCCCAGGGAAAGGGTTGTTTCATTCGTATACAGGAAGCCACCGCCCATCAGACCATCGGTTGGCGCCCCGGCAAACAGACAGGCGGCACCTTCGTTGCCCTGTAACTGGAAACGATCTTCAATGACCGACTTCGGCAATTCGATCAGTTCCTTCACGCCGACAGCAACATGCGATGCCTCAACACGCTTTGCCATGCCCAGCTTTTCAGCCAGCAGAGAATTCACCCCATCGGCGAGGATTACGACTTTGGCTTCCAGAATATCGCCATCGGCTTCCACGCCCACGACTTTGCCATCACGCTGAACGACGTTATCCACGCGAATACCGGTGATCAGTTGCGCCCCCGCCTCTTCGGCCTGCTCCATCAGCCAGGCGTCAAATTTACTGCGTAAGACGGAATAGGAAACCTGCGACGCTGAAGCATCTTCACCATTGCAGTAGTCGATAGTCATCGCCCCGTTGTCGGTCATAAAGGCGAGTTTTTCGTGGGTGATCATGCGTTCAATGGGGGCCTGATCCGCAAAGCCGGGAATGATGCGTTCCAGGCTATGTGCATACAAACGTCCACCGGTGACATTCTTCGCGCCAGCAGAATTGCCGCGCTCGATAACCAGCACCTGTGCACCTTCGCGAGCAAGCACCAGCGCCGCAACCGAACCGGCCAGACCTGCACCCACGATGATGGCATCAAAGATATCTTCGGACATACGTACTCCTGTCAGCGGCAGGATACCTTCGTATCCTGCCCGAAATGGTTTATCGCGCTAAGGCAGCCGTCAGCGCAGGCAGGATCTTCAGCGCATCGCCAACGATGCCAAAATCCGCATACTGGAAGATTGGCGCGTTTTTATCTTTGTTGATGGCGAAAATCGTCTGCGCGCCGTTGGCGCCGACCATATGTTGGATCTGCCCGGAGATCCCCACCGCCAGATACAGTTCAGGTTTAAGCATCAGGTTGGAGATACCGACGTAGCGCTCGTGCTCCATCCACTTCTCGTTTTCCGCCACCGGGCGGGAACAGGCCAGCTCGGCGCCAATCGTCTGGCACAGCGCTTCGGCCAGCGAGATATTCTCTTTGCTGCCGATGCCGCGTCCCACGCTGACCACCAGACGCGCTTTGTCGAGGTCAACGCTGTTGCTCTGACGCGTCTGAGTTGCGGTGCGGGTCACGGTAATGGCCGGAGCCTGCCACTGCACGGTATGCATCTCGCCGCTGCGGGAAGCATCCGGTTGTTGTGCGTCAAACGTTCCGCTGCTGAGTGTGATCACGGCAAACGGCGAAGCGATGGTTTCTGCCCCTATCGCCAGACCGCCGTAGACCATATGTTTAACCGCCGCTTTTCCATCCTGCAGGGCGACTTCGCTGGCATCGTTGGAAACCGCAGCCGACAAGCGATAGCCCAGCTTTGCCGCCAACAGCTTGCCCCGACGCGTATTCGGCAGCAGCACCGCGCCGCCCTCGCTATGCTGACGAATAGTCTCAGCCATCGCAGCAGCGTAGTCTTCGATCATGCGGTCTTCTGGTTTGCCGCTGAGCAGCCAGACATGATCCGCGCCCAAATGACATGCTGTCGCGCTGTCCGCTTCGTTCAGTACGAACGCGTTAACTTTTTCACCTACAGCCTGCGCGCCACTCATCAGTTCGGGCAGACGAGAAGGGGTATCGCTGAATACCCAGACACTGGAAAATTTGTTCATAACATCCCCTGATAATTAAATGATTTTGCGCAGATTCTCGACAAACGCGGCGATTTGTTCTTCACCGTCACCTTCAATCACCACACGCTGACGCTCGCGCTGCTTCGGTGCGGCAACCTGTTGTGCGGAATACGCGGGTACGCTGTTCAGCCCGATATCCGCAGGCGACCAGACCTGAACCGGTTTTTTCGCCGCGCCAAGAATGGCTTTCATCGAAGGGATTTGTGGGGTGTTAATGTCGGTGGAAACCGCGATCACCGCCGGGAGCGGGATGCTCAGCGTTTCAACTTCATCTTCCAGTTCGCGTTCTACCGTCAATGTGCTGTCGGTAAGAGAGAGGATTTTACTCACGCCGTTAATCGCCGGAATGTTCAGCGCTTCGCCCACCAGCAAACCAACCTGCTGAGCATAAAGATCGGAAGAACCGTCGCCGCAGATAAGTAGATCGAAACCTGATTTTTGCGCGGCAGCGGCCAGCGCGGTAGCGGTGTGTTGCGGCAGCGCCTGCTCAAATTGATCGTCAATGACCACAATCAGTTCATCAGGGCCACGAGAGAGGACATCTTTGCGCCCTTTTGCATTAGTCAGCGCTTTGCCGCCAACGCTCATGGCGACAACCTGAGCGTCTCCCAACTGCTGTTTTAACTGGCAAGCAGCTTCAATTGCATTCAGATCATATTGGCTGAT
Source organism: Salmonella sp. 5800 (assembly GCF_046558195.1). NCBI lineage: Bacteria > Pseudomonadati > Pseudomonadota > Gammaproteobacteria > Enterobacterales > Enterobacteriaceae > Salmonella > Salmonella sp. 5800. Next base: position 199,669 of record NZ_JBGDOX010000008.1, read on the forward strand.
TTTGCTATCCGCTTTGCTGAAATCGAGTGTTCCGTCAGCATTATTAATCGCAATATCCTGCTCATCAGGTACGCATTTGTAGCAAGTAATTATCTTCATTGCATCTCCAGAAATCATGAAGGAAACGTATTTATATCGGCGGTGTTAAATACAGATATCACGCTCTTTAATTCGGAAATAAAACCTTAATCACCAATATTGAAAATGTCACACATTGATATTCGTAACTTTCAATAGTGTTACGCACCTCACCAATATTGAAAGAAATATGCCAAATATGAAAATTTTCAATATTGTTTGCTGGCTCAACAATATTGAACGCCAGATACTTAAAAAAGTTAAAAAACCACAACCAACAAATTGATAAATAAAGAAAAAATCAAAATTTAGACACAAAATAATCAACGCAAAAAAGTGTGACGAAGATAACAGAATCACCCGAAGTGAATACCCATCATGAGTTACTCATTGAGGCGTCCCAGAGGTTAAAAACTTATCAACAAATCATTAATAATAAATAAACAAACGTTCATGGACTGGCACGCTAAATAAATTTCGTTTTCACACTGGAATTCACTTATGAAAAATGAAAAGAAAAAATCGGGAATTGAACCGAAGGTTTTTTTTCCGCCATTAATAATTGTCGGGATACTTTGCTGGCTAACAGTCAGAGATCTTGATGCCGCTAACGTCGTTATTAATGCGGTATTCAGTTATGTCACCAACGTCTGGGGTTGGGCATTTGAATGGTATATGGTCGTCATGCTCTTCGGCTGGTTCTGGCTGGTTTTTGGCCCCTATGCCAAAAAGAGATTAGGTGACGAAAAACCGGAGTTTAGCACCGCCAGCTGGATTTTCATGATGTTCGCCTCCTGTACATCCGCTGCGGTTCTGTTCTGGGGCTCTATTGAGATCTACTACTATATCTCCACCCCGCCGTTCGGCCTGGAACCCAATTCCACCGGCGCGAAAGAGATAGGTCTGGCGTACAGCCTGTTCCACTGGGGGCCGCTACCGTGGGCAACCTATAGCTTCCTTTCCGTGGCCTTCGCCTACTTCTTCTTTGTACGCAAGATGGATGTCATCCGCCCCAGCTCCACGCTAGTACCGCTCGTCGGTGAAAAGCATGCGAAAGGGTTGTTCGGTACCATCGTCGATAACTTCTACCTGGTGGCGCTGATCTTCGCGATGGGCACCAGCCTCGGTCTGGCTACCCCGCTGGTCACCGAGTGTATGCAATGGCTGTTCGGTATTCCGCATACGCTGCAATTGGATGCCATCATCATTACCTGCTGGATCATTCTGAACGCGATTTGCGTGGCCTGCGGCCTGCAAAAAGGGGTCAGAATCGCCAGCGATGTGCGTAGTTACCTGAGCTTCCTGATGCTCGGCTGGGTGTTTATCGTCAGCGGCGCCAGCTTCATCATGAACTACTTCACCGACTCCGTCGGGATGCTGTTAATGCACCTGCCACGGATGCTGTTCTATACCGACGCCATCGGTAAAGGCGGCTTCCCGCAGGGCTGGACCGTTTTCTACTGGGCGTGGTGGGTTATTTACGCCATCCAGATGAGTATCTTCCTGGCCCGTATTTCCCGTGGTCGTACCGTACGTGAACTGTGCTTCGGGATGGTGATGGGTCTGACCGCGTCTACCTGGATCCTGTGGACAGTGCTGGGCAGCAACACGCTGCTGCTGATGGATAAAAACATCCTCAACATTCCGCAGTTGATTGAACAACACGGCGTGGCGCGCGCCATTATCGAAACCTGGGCCGCCTTGCCGCTCAGCACCGCCACCATGTGGGGCTTCTTCATCCTCTGCTTTATTGCCACCGTCACGCTGATTAACGCCTGCTCTTACACCCTGGCGATGTCGACCTGTCGTGAAGTTCGCGATGGTGAAGAGCCGCCTCTGTTAGTGCGTATCGGCTGGTCAGTGCTGGTCGGCATCATCGGTATCGTTCTGCTGGCGCTGGGTGGGTTGAAGCCGATTCAGACCGCGATTATCGCCGGAGGATGTCCGCTGTTCTTCGTCAACATTATGGTGACGCTGTCCTTTATTAAAGACGCCAAAGTGCACTGGAAAGACAAGTAATTCTTATTAACCCAATTGATCAAGAGGCTGAAAGATGGATTTCAACTTAAATGACGAACAGGAGCTGTTTGTCGCCGGTATTCGCGAACTGATGGCCAGTGAGAACTGGGAAGCTTATTTTGCCGAGTGCGATCGTGACAGCGTCTACCCTGAGCGTTTTGTAAAAGCGCTGGCGGATATGGGTATTGATAGCCTGCTGATCCCGGAGGAACACGGCGGTCTGGAAGCGGGTTTTGTTACCGTCGCCGCCGTCTGGATGGAGCTGGGACGTCTTGGCGCGCCAACTTACGTGTTGTACCAATTGCCAGGAGGTTTTAACACTTTCCTGCGTGAAGGGACTCAGGAGCAAATTGATAAAATCATGGCCTTCCGGGGCACCGGTAAGCAGATGTGGAACTCTGCTATCACCGAACCAGGAGCGGGATCGGATGTTGGTAGTCTGAAAACCACTTATACGCGCAAAAATGGTAAGGTTTATCTCAATGGCAGTAAGTGCTTTATCACCAGTAGCGCCTATACCCCGTACATCGTGGTCATGGCGAGAGACGGTGCATCGCCGGATAAACCGGTTTACACCGAGTGGTTTGTGGACATGAGCAAAGCAGGTATCAAGGTCAACAAACTGGAGAAACTCGGTCTGCGCATGGATAGCTGCTGTGAAATCACCTTTGACGACGTTGAACTGGACGAGAAAGACATGTTCGGTCGGGAAGGTAACGGCTTCAACCGCGTGAAAGAAGAGTTTGACCATGAACGCTTCCTCGTCGCGCTGACCAACTACGGTACCGCAATGTGCGCTTTTGAAGACGCTGCGCGTTACGCGAATCAGCGCGTGCAGTTTGGTGAAGCTATTGGCCGTTTCCAGCTGATTCAGGAGAAGTTTGCGCATATGGCGATCAAACTGAACTCCATGAAAAATATGCTGCTGGAAGCCGCGTGGAAAGCGGATAACGGCACCATTACCTCCGGCGACGCGGCAATGTGCAAATACTTCTGCGCCAACGCCGCGTTTGAAGTGGTAGACACCGCCATGCAGGTACTGGGAGGTGTTGGTATCGCGGGCAACCACCGCATCACGCGTTTCTGGCGTGACCTGCGCGTTGACCGTGTTTCTGGTGGTTCTGACGAAATGCAGATCCTGACGTTGGGTCGTGCGGTACTTAAGCAATACCGCTAATCGATCCCTTGTAGGCCTGATAAGACGCGGGGCGTCGCCATCAGGCAATCATGCCGGATGGCGCTGTGCTTATCCGGCCTACATACCGCAAAAAATGCCAGGAGAAAAATGATGAATCATTTACCAATGCCAACCTTTGGCCCGCTTGCTGGGGTACGCGTTGTTTTTTCAGGAATCGAAATCGCCGGTCCATTCGCCGGACAGATGTTCGCCGAATGGGGCGCCGAGGTTATCTGGATTGAAAACGTCGCATGGGCCGATACCATTCGCGTACAGCCTAACTACCCGCAGCTCTCACGCCGCAACCTGCACGCCCTGTCGCTGAATATTTTCAAAGATGAAGGTCGGGAAGCGTTTCTGAAACTGATGGAAACCACCGATATTTTCATTGAAGCCAGTAAAGGCCCGGCCTTTGCCCGCCGTGGTATTACTGATGAAGTGCTGTGGGAACATAACCCGAAACTGGTCATTGCCCACCTTTCCGGCTTCGGCCAGTATGGTACCGAGGAGTACACCAATCTTCCGGCGTATAACACCATCGCGCAGGCATTCAGTGGTTATCTGATCCAAAACGGCGACGTTGACCAACCGATGCCAGCCTTCCCGTATACCGCCGATTACTTCTCCGGGATGACCGCGACGACAGCCGCGCTGGCAGCCCTGCACAAAGTACGCGAAACGGGTAAAGGTGAAAGCATCGATATCGCCATGTACGAAGTGATGCTGCGCATGGGTCAGTACTTCATGATGGACTACTTCAACGGCGGCGAAATCTGTCCACGTATGACGAAAGGGAAAGACCCCTACTACGCCGGTTGCGGCCTGTATAAATGCGCCGATGGTTACATCGTCATGGAGTTGGTCGGCATCACGCAAATCAACGAGTGTTTTAAAGATATTGGCCTGGCGCACATTCTCGGTACGCCGGAAGTTCCGGAAGGCACGCAGCTCATCCATCGCGTGGAATGCCCTTACGGCCCGCTCGTCGAAGAGAAACTGGACGCCTGGCTGGCAACACACACTATCGCCGACGTTCAGGCGCGCTTTGCTGAGCTGAATATCGCCTGTGCGAAGGTGCTAACCATTCCAGAACTGGAAGGTAATCCGCAGTACGTTGCCCGCGAATCGATTACTCAGTGGCAAACAATGGACGGTCGCACCTGTAAAGGGCCGAACATCATGCCGAAATTTAAAAACAACCCGGGGAAAATCTGGCGTGGCATGCCGTCACACGGCATGGATACCGCCGCCATTCTGAAAAACATTGGTTATAGCGAAGCAGATATTAAGGAACTGGTCGGCAAAGGCCTGGCCAAAGTTGAGGATTAAACGCGATGCGCTAATCGGTTTTCCGGTTAGCGCTCACGCCTGATTTCAGTGGATAAAGCAATATGGATATCGTTGGCGGACAAAACTTACGTCAGATGTGGGACGACCTGGCCGGGGTGTATGGAGATAAAACGGCGTTAATTTTCGAATCCTGTGAGGGAATCGTTCGGCAGTTTAGCTATGCTTCGCTCAATGAAGAGATTAACCGCACGGCGAACCTTTTTTACTCCTTAGGGATCCGCAAGGGTGATAGGGTCGCGCTGCATCTGGATAACTGTCCGGAATTCATCTTTTGCTGGTTTGGACTGGCAAAAATCGGCGCCATTATGGTGCCGATTAATGCCCGCTTACTGGGCGAAGAAAGCGCCTGGATCCTGCAAAACAGCCAGGTGAGTCTGCTGGTTACCAGCGCCCAGTTTTATCCTATGTACCGTGAAATACGCCAGGACAATAGCACTCCGCTTAATCATATCTGTCTGATTGGCGAGCAGCTTCCGGCTGACGATGGCGTGAGCCACTTTTCCCAACTGCAAGCACGTCAGTCGGCCACGCTGTGCTATACGCCCGCGTTATCCACTGACGATACGGCGGAAATTCTGTTTACCTCCGGTACCACCTCGCGTCCAAAAGGGGTGGTGATTACCCACTATAATCTGCGTTTTGCAGGCTACTACTCTGCCTGGCAAATCGCCCTGCGCGATGATGACGTGTACATGACGGTGATGCCCGCTTTTCATATCGACTGCCAGTGTACCGCCGCAATGCCAGCCTTTTCCGCCGGCAGCACCTTTGTGCTCCTGGAGAAGTACAGCGCCAGGGCCTTCTGGGATCAGGTACGTAAATATCAGGCGACGGTGACCGAGTGCATTCCGATGATGATCCGCACGCTGATGGTCCAGCCCGCCGCGCCAACGGACAGGCAGCATCATCTGCGCGAAGTGATGTTCTATCTCAATCTATCCGCGCAGGAAAAAGACGCCTTTACCGAACGCTTTGGCGTCAGGCTGCTGACCTCTTATGGTATGACTGAAACCATTGTCGGAATTATTGGCGACCGTCCCGGAGACAAACGGCGCTGGCCTTCCATTGGTCGCGTGGGTTTTAGCTATGAAGCTGAAATTCGCGACGATCAAAATCGCCCGCTGCCCGCCGGAGAAATTGGCGAAATCTGTATTAAAGGCATCCCCGGCAAGACTATCTTCAAAGAGTATTACATGCAGCCGGAGGCAACCGCCAGGGCGCTGGAGCCAGAGGGCTGGTTACATACCGGTGATTCGGGCTACCAGGATGAGGATGGCTATTTCTATTTTGTCGACAGACGCTGCAACATGATTAAACGCGGCGGGGAAAATGTCTCCTGCGTCGAGCTGGAAAATATTATTTCTGCACATCCGAAAATTCAGGACATTGTGGTGGTCGGTATTAAAGATGCGATCCGTGATGAAGCCATTAAAGCGTTTATCGTCCTTAATGAAGGTGAAACATTAAGCGAGGCCGAGTTTTTCAGCTTCTGCGAAAACAATATGGCGAAATTCAAGGTTCCCTCTTTTATGGAGATCAGAACTGACCTGCCGCGCAACTGTTCAGGAAAAATAATCAAAAAAAATCTGAAATAAACCTTCCGGCAGGAATCCCTCCCGCCGGGAAACTATTTATCTGGAGATGAACTATGAGTGAGTCATTACATCTGACCCGTAACGGCCCGATCCTGGAAATTACCCTCGACCGACCTAAAGCGAATGCCATTGACGCCAAAACCAGCTTTGCAATGGGTGAAGCTTTTCTTAATTTCCGTGACGATCCGGAATTACGCGTAGCAATCATTACCGGCGGCGGTGAGAAATTCTTTTCTGCTGGCTGGGACTTAAAAGCGGCAGCGGAAGGTGAAGCGCCGGATGCCGATTTTGGTCCCGGCGGCTTTGCTGGTTTAACCGAAATATTTGACCTCGATAAGCCGGTTATCGCCGCGGTGAACGGCTACGCGTTTGGCGGCGGTTTTGAGCTGGCGCTGGCGGCGGACTTTATTGTCTGCGCCGAAAACGCCAGCTTCGCGCTGCCGGAAGCAAAGCTCGGCATCGTGCCTGACAGCGGCGGCGTATTGCGTCTGCCTAAGCTGCTGCCACCGGCTATCGTCAACGAAATGGTAATGACCGGCAGACGAATGAGCGCCGAAGAAGCGCTGCGTTGGGGGATCGTGAACCGCGTTGTCAGCCAGAGCGAACTGATGGATAGCGCGCGCGAACTGGCGCAACAACTGGTCAATAGCGCCCCGCTGGCTATCGCGGCGCTGAAAGAGATTTATCGCGCGACCAGCGAAATGCCGGTAGAAGAAGGCTACCGCTACATCCGCAGCGGCGTACTGAAGCATTATCCGTCGGTACTGCATTCAGAAGATGCGCTCGAAGGACCGCAGGCATTTGCCGAAAAACGCGATCCGGTGTGGAAGGGTCGTTAATGTGACTATGCCGGATGGCGCTTCGCTTATCCGGCCTACAGCACATGCGCAACCGTAGGCCGGATAAGGTGTTTACGCCGCCATCCGGCAAAAAAAAACCAAGGTACAACTATGAGCTATTACGCCTTTGAAGGACTGATCCCGGTGGTGCATCCGGACGCGTTTGTCCATCCCAGCGCCGTGCTGATTGGCGATGTCATCGTGGGCGCCGGTGTTTATATTGGCCCACTCGCGTCATTGCGTGGGGATTATGGTCGCCTGATCCTGGAGGCCGGCTCTAATCTGCAGGATGGCTGCATTATGCATGGCTACTGCGATACCGATACCATCGTGCATGAAAACGGCCATATCGGCCACGGCGCTATTCTACATGGCTGCGTGGTGGGACGGGACGCCCTGGTCGGCATGAACAGCGTCATTATGGACGGCGCAGTGATTGGCGAAGAGAGCATTGTCGCCGCCATGAGTTTTATCAAAGCCGGATTTCAGGGTGAGGCAAGGCAACTGCTGGTGGGTTCACCGGTGCGCGTACTACGCCAGGTTACGGACCAGGAGCTGCACTGGAAACGCCTCAATACCAAAGAATATCAGGATCTTGCGATCCGTTGTCGAACGGGGTTATCTGAAACGAAGCCGTTAACGCAGGTCGAAGAAAACCGACCGCGCCTGAAAGGCACGACGGACGTGAAGCCAAAATCAGCACAGTAATTGATGCCGGATGCGCTCACGCTTATCCGGCCTACGCGTCAATTACCGTTTACCCCGCCAGCAGGTAAACAGACAATTAGCGACGCATACTCTTGGAGAGCATCATCTGCCATTTCTGCTCACGGTTTAGCTCTGTGGGGGGAACGGCAGACAGCCGCGGCGCTTTCGCCACGCTCACTTTTCTTTCCTGCAAATTATGATTCAATCGGCGATAGAGATGAGAGTCGATACTCACGACTTTCACCAGACGCTGGCACTGGCAGCCTCGTCCTGCAATCTGGTTAGGGATCATCTTCACTTCACAAACAATTTCCCCCACTTCTGACAGAATATAGGAGAGCGTATTAATTGCTTTGCAGTGTTCAATATCAAATTGACGGGAAATCTCCCTGGCCGTGATCCATCGGTTCTCTGCCATCATCCAGTCAGCAATTAACAAATAAAGCGGTCTTTCAACATATTTTTCACACATAAGCACACCATTTCACAAATTAAAAATCTGGCTACGGCCTGTCCAAACTAATAAAAACTAAGCCATATTAAAATTGTGGATATGAAAGATAGTATGCGACTTAAATATTGATTAGTGTGAGCAATATCGTGCTTATTACATAGAAAATGTGGTTACGGAAACGGACTTCTCCAGGAATGACCTTACGCAAGATAAAAAAAGGGTTTCTTTACAGAAACCCTTTCAGAATTATATTACAGGTCCGGTTAGAGCAATATCCACCGAACCCTTTGTTTACGACTTTTTGATCTGCGCGTGCATTTCCTGCACCGAGGTTACCTTCTCAGTGGCATCGGCATTGAGCGCCATCGTCGTGGCAAAACCGCCGTTCAGCGTGGTGTCATAATGCACTTTATACTGCAGCGCGCTACGACGAATCACCCTGGAGTCTTCAATCGCGCGGCGGCCTGCGGTGGTATTGATGATATAGGTGTATTCGCCATTCTTGATGCGGTCCTGAATGTGCGGACGACCTTCGTGCACCTTGTTCACCAGACGCGGGTTGATACCAGCTTCACCCAGCACAATCGCCGTACCGTGGGTGGCATCCAGCTCAAAGCCCTGTTTCAGCAGCTTAGCGGCGAGATCCACCACGCGCTCTTTGTCGCCTTCGCGAACGGAGAGCAGCGCACGGCCCTGTTTCTTCATGGTGGAGCTACTGCCCAATTGTGCCTTGGCGAACGCTTCCGCGAAGGTACGGCCCACGCCCATCACTTCCCCGGTGGAGCGCATTTCTGGCCCTAACAGCGGGTCAACGCCGGGGAATTTGTTGAACGGCAGCACCACTTCTTTCACCGAGTAGTACGGCGGGATAATTTCTTGGGTCACGCCCTGCTCGGTCAGCGATTTACCGGCCATCACGCGCGCCGCCACTTTCGCCAGCGGTACGCCGGTGGCTTTGGAGACAAACGGTACGGTACGCGCCGCGCGCGGGTTGACCTCAATCAGGTAGACTTCGTTGTCCTTGACCGCAAACTGTACGTTCATCAGGCCGCGCACCTGCAACTCGAAAGCCAGCTTCTGCACCTGCTGGCGCATCACGTCCTGAATTTCCTGGCTCAGCGTGTAGGCCGGCAGGGAACAGGCGGAGTCGCCGGAGTGTACGCCAGCCTGCTCGATGTGTTCCATGATGCCGCCAATCAGCACCATTTCGCCGTCGCAGATAGCGTCCACGTCCACTTCAACCGCGTCATCAAGGAAGCGGTCCAGCAGCACCGGCGCATCGTTAGAGACGCTGACCGCGGTCTGGAAGTAGCGACGCAGATCGGCTTCGTCATAGACAATTTCCATCGCCCGGCCGCCCAGCACGTAAGAAGGACGCACCACCAGCGGGTAGCCGATCTCTTTCGCCTTCTCAACCGCTTGTTCAATGGCGGTGACGGTGGCGTTGGCCGGTTGCTTCAGTTTCAGACGGTCAACCGCGTGCTGGAAGCGCTCGCGGTCTTCCGCGCGGTCGATGGCGTCCGGGCTGGTGCCGATAACCGGCACGCCTGCCGCTTCCAGCGCGCGCGCCAGCTTCAGTGGGGTCTGGCCGCCGTACTGCACGATAACGCCTTTCGGCTTCTCGATACGCACGATTTCCAGTACGTCTTCCAGCGTCACCGGCTCGAAGTACAGGCGGTCGGAGGTGTCGTAGTCGGTGGAGACGGTTTCCGGGTTACAGTTGACCATAATGGTTTCGTAACCGTCTTCGCGCAGCGCCAGCGAGGCATGTACGCAGCAGTAGTCAAATTCGATACCCTGGCCGATACGGTTCGGGCCACCGCCGAGGACCATGATTTTGTCGCGATCAACGGACGGGTTCGCTTCGCACTCATCTTCATAAGTGGAGTACATGTAGGCGGTATCGGTGGCGAATTCCGCCGCGCAGGTATCCACACGCTTGTAGACCGGATGCAGGTCATACTGGTCACGCAGCTTGCGGATTTCCGCTTCACGCACGCCCGCCAGTTTCGCCAGACGCGCATCGGCAAAACCTTTACGCTTGAGCTGACGCAGGAAGTCGGCGTTGAGACCAGTAATCCCGACTTCAGCGACTTTCTCTTCCAGACGCACCAGCTCTTCAATTTGCACCAGGAACCAGCGGTCAATGTTGGTCAGGTTGAACACGCCATCCACAGACAAGCCTGCGCGGAAAGCATCGGCGATGTACCAGATACGATCTGCACCCGCATCTTTCAGCTCGCGGCGGATTTTGGTCAGCGCTTCCGGGTCGTCGAGGCTGACTTTCGGGTCGAAGCCGGTGGCGCCCACTTCCAGGCCGCGCAGCGCTTTCTGCAGGGATTCCTGCTGGGTGCGACCAATCGCCATCACTTCCCCGACCGATTTCATCTGGGTGGTCAGACGGTCATTAGCACCGGCGAATTTCTCGAAGTTAAAGCGCGGAATTTTAGTAACCACATAGTCGATGGACGGCTCGAAGGAGGCCGGAGTACGCCCACCGGTGATATCGTTCATCAGCTCGTCGAGGGTATAACCCACCGCCAGTTTGGCCGCCACTTTGGCAATCGGGAAACCGGTGGCTTTCGACGCCAGCGCCGAGGAGCGGGAGACGCGCGGGTTCATTTCGATAACGATCAGACGACCGTTTTTCGGGTTCACTGCGAACTGGACGTTAGAACCGCCGGTTTCGACGCCGATTTCACGCAGTACCGCCATCGAGGCGTTACGCATGATTTGATATTCTTTGTCGGTCAGCGTCTGTGCCGGGGCCACGGTGATGGAGTCGCCGGTATGGATGCCCATCGCATCGAAGTTTTCGATGGAGCAGACGATGATGCAGTTGTCGTTTTTATCACGCACCACTTCCATCTCGTACTCTTTCCAGCCGATCAGCGATTCATCAATCAGCAGCTCGTTGGTTGGCGAGAGGTCCAGACCGCGTTCGCAGATTTCTTCGAACTCTTCACGGTTGTAAGCGATACCGCCGCCGGTGCCGCCCATGGTAAAGCTAGGCCGGATGATGCACGGGAAGCCCACGTCAGCGGCAACCGCCAGCGCTTCTTCCATGGTGTGCGCGATACCGGAACGCGCGGTGTCGAGACCAATTTTCTTCATCGCGATATCGAAGCGACGACGGTCTTCGGCTTTATCAATGGCGTCGGCGGTGGCGCCAATCATGGTGACGCCGAACTCTTCGAGCACGCCCTGCCGCTCCAGCTCCAGCGCGCAGTTCAGCGCTGTCTGGCCGCCCATGGTCGGCAGCACCGCATCCGGACGCTCTTTTTCAATGATTTTGCGCACCACTTCCCAGTGAATCGGCTCGATGTAGGTGGCATCGGCCATTTCCGGGTCGGTCATGATGGTGGCCGGGTTGGAGTTCACCAGAATGACGCGGTAACCCTCTTCGCGCAGCGCTTTACACGCCTGAGCGCCGGAGTAGTCAAACTCACACGCCTGACCGATAACAATCGGGCCCGCGCCCAGAATCAGGATGCTTTTTATATCTGTACGTTTTGGCATGGCTCTTATTACTCCTGATTATTTCGCGGACTGACGGTATTGCTCAATAAGCTCGATAAAGTGGTCGAACAGCGGTGCAGCATCGTGCGGGCCGGGGCTGGCTTCCGGGTGGCCCTGGAAGCTGAACGCCGGTTTATCGGTACGGTGAATGCCCTGCAGGGTGCCGTCGAACAGCGACTTGTGGGTCACGCGCAGGTTGGCTGGCAGCGAGTCTTCATCCACCGCAAAGCCGTGATTCTGCGCGGTAATCATCACCACGTTTCGGTCCATATCTTTTACCGGATGGTTGCCGCCGTGATGGCCGAACTTCATCTTAACGGTCTTCGCACCGCTCGCCAGCGCCAGCAGCTGATGGCCGAGGCAGATGCCAAATAGCGGAATGTCGGTCTGGAGGAATTTCTTAATCGCCTCGATGGCGTAGTCGCACGGGGCCGGGTCGCCAGGGCCGTTCGACAGGAAGATGCCGTCCGGGTTCATTTTCAGCACCTCTTCAGCAGAGGTCTGCGCTGGCACCACCGTCAGGCGGCAGCCGCGATCCACCAGCATACGCAGGATGTTGCGCTTGGCGCCAAAATCGTAGGCCACCACGTGGAACGGCAGGTCATCCTCAGATTTCGCTTCCGGTAAACCGTCTTTCAGCGTCCAGCTCCCCTGCGTCCAGCGGTAGGTTTCCGCCGTGGTCACTTCTTTCGCCAGATCCATACCGTTCAGTCCAGGAAATGCTTTCGCTTTTTCCAGCGCCAGCTTCGCATCCGGGCTATCGCCTGCAATGATACAGCCGTTCTGTGCACCTTTCTCACGCAGCAGACGCGTCAGCTTGCGGGTATCGATATCAGCAATTGCCACAATGTTATGCCGTTTGAGGTAAGAAGAGAGGTCTTCTGTGTTACGGAAGTTGCTGGCAATCAACGGCAGATCGCGAATCACTAAACCTTGCGCATGAATCTGAGAAGATTCTTCATCGGCTTCATTGGTGCCGACATTACCAATATGGGGATAAGTAAGAGTGACGATTTGGCGGGAATAGGAAGGATCAGTGAGGATTTCTTGATAACCGGTCATTGAAGTATTGAAAACGACTTCCCCAACCGCCGAACCCGTTGCCCCAATGGCCCGACCGTGAAACTGGGTTCCGTCTTCCAGAACCAATAGCGCTGACTTAATCAAAACACCCTCCAGAGAATATTCACTCACTTTATTTGCATATTAATTCATTCAGTCAGTATGAAGCAATGCAAATTTGCTTACCCGTGGATTTCTGGCAAACGGCGGCATTCTGAAGTTAAGCCGGATAAAAGTCAACTTAAAGAGGGTATTTTTTATGTTATTTTGCACATTATAAGGAAGTTATTCTGTTTAAGAGTCAAAAAGATCAACTAAGTGACGATAGAAAACGCTTGCGCTTCCTTGAGTTCGAAAAAAGCTGACTGGAACGATAAAAAGTGGACCAAATGGTCAAATTTCACATTAAAACAACAAAAAACAACGATAAAAATTCATTTAATAGTCATCAACACCATTAAATGCATAAAAATTCAAAATTAAGCAAATTAACAACAAAAACATTTTAAAAATCAATATGTTAAAAATATAAAAAAACAAATCAAATGCATTATAAAATCAACAAAAACAGCAAATTAAGACAATGTAATAACAATTACAATCGCGATATGAAGATCCAGCTTCTTTTTCTTTAAGACTAGCGCATACGATTGGACCACAACCAGCCTCACTACAGCATAAAAAAGCTAACCTATTGAAACAAAAGAGATAAAACGCCCCCGAGGAACAGCGCTAACCCCACGATGGATATCAGTCTTATCAGTCTGGTCGAGGTGCCTTTTGCATACGGTAAGCCACTGCGGCTGAATATGACTAACATCAGTTCAGGCAGTATTTTTCCCGTTGAACGTAATGGCCCGTACCGATGCGCCTGAAGGACTAATTAACCGCATTTATCGTAATGGCAATTACGTCACGCAAATGGATGCCGTTGGCCCGGATGTCTTTAAACTGACTATTCTTAACGCGAAAACAACGGCAGAACATATCGTGGGCGAAGAAACTGTCGAAACATGAATGGTGAAAGGCGTTATTTATCTGACCGAATAACCGGGGGGCAAAAAACAAAAGGGCAATAATATATTGCCCTTTGTAATCAATTAATCTTGATTACCACAACCACATCACGAAGGTATTTAGTCGTTATAGTACATCCAGTCCCAGCACATCCCGCATGTCAAATAGCCCATTTTTCTTCGTTTTTAGCCATAATGCCGATCGCAACGCGCCATTTGCAAACGTCATGCGGCTGGAAGCTTTATGCGTAATCTCTACGCGCTCGCCAATATCGGCAAACATCGCGGTATGTTCGCCGACGATGTCGCCCGCCCGAACGGTTGCAAAGCCAATCGTTCCCGGTACGCGCTCGCCGGTATAACCTTCACGCGAGTAGACCGCGCAGTCCTTCAGATCTTTATCCAGCGCCCCGGCGATTGCCTCGCCCATTGCCAGCGCCGTACCCGACGGTGCATCCACTTTATGGCGGTGGTGCGCTTCAATAATTTCAATATCGGTGTAGTCGCCCATTACCTTCGCGGCTTTCTCCAGCAGCTTGAGCATGACGTTAACGCCGACGCTAAAGTTTGCGGCGAAAACGATCGCAATCTCTTGCGACGCCTCGCGAATGGCCTGTTTACCGGCGTCGTCAAAGCCGGTAGTACCAATCACCATCCCTTTACCATGTTTACGGCAGAATGCCAGATGCGCCAGTGTGCCTTCAGGACGGGTAAAATCGACCAGAACATCGAAATCATCTTTGACCGACGCCAGATCGCTTTGAATGATGACGTCCGTTTTCCCCACGCCTGCCAGTTCGCCCGCATCGCTACCCAGCAATGAAGAGCCTTCGCGCTCCAGCGCGGCACCCAGCTGAACACCTTCCATCGCCATGGCGGCCTGGATTAACTGCCGTCCCATGCGGCCACCGGCGCCGACAATCGCAACGCGGATCTGTGCTTCATGCATAGCTATTCTCTTTTGTAAAAATTGCGTAAACCGTTTTCAGAGTAACCAGCGCGCCCGGAGGCCGCCATCTAAAATCGCCGATAATTAGAAATTAATGATAAACAGGGAGCGATATCAGTAAAAGACATGATTCATCCCGCAGGATGAATCATTGCTGGAGAGAATGAAAGAAGAGAAACTTACTCAGGATAGAGGGAACCGGCAGGAAAATGACTTAAAAACCAGGTCACTGCCAGTAAATCCGCGCTACCGCCAGGGCTTAAGTTACGCAGGATGAGTTCATCATCGAGGGACTGCATCGCTTCAATGCCCCCCTCAACCAATACGCCCCCTTGCCACAACAATTTTTGTGCCTGCTGCTGCACGTAGTAAAGCCCTTCCAGGCTTCCCCGTGACACCAGATTGGTATCATCATTCCACGCCATCAGATGCAACAATGTTTGCAGCAGGGCAAGATGGGTATCGTCATGCTCCTGCACGACCCGGTTAAACACCGGCAAAGCCTGCGTTCTGACGGTTCGAAAACCGCTTTCCGCTTCTCCCCGCGCGCCCGACAGGCCATAGCACTGGAAATGGGTTTCACTCTTTGTCAGTTTTCCCGCTTTTTTTGCTGAGAGCTCGTGGGCAACAATATTCCGACTCAGGCGGGCAACCTGGTCGCAGATACGATTTTGCTCCAACGGTTCTCCCCGCGCGAGAAGTCGGCCAATCGCTGCGCTCAGCAGGCCAAAAGCGAAAATCGCCCCGCGATGGGTATTCACACCATTGGTCGCCTGTAGCATATCGTTCTCACAGGCCATCCCCAGCGGACGCAGCATCACCAGGACATTTTCTGCCGCCAGCGCCGCCGTGTTGTTGCCCATGATAAAAAACTTTTCCATCCACGGAGCAATGGCGGTAGTGCTACGTTCAAATACCGCCAGATCCATATCCCTATGCGCTCCCGAATTACGAATATCGACCAGACCGGGTTTTGGTGTCAGCCTGACTTCCGTCAGCAGCGCTCTTGCAACCAACCCGTTAAGATCGCCAGCCGCCAGCGATGAGTACGCTGGCGTACGCCGTTCAGTCACAACGCTCACGCTCATAACATTCAATCCTTCGTGCAATTTCATCCAACAAAAGGTCAAGGGTGTGATGCTTGCCCCGGGCACAGAGATGAGCATCCTGCTGGCATATCAAACATGGCCGGGCAGGATGCCCGAGTTCACGGCGTGATAGCGACTTACCGTCGCTATCAATAATGTCAATGTCCCAAAGCCGCCCTAACGGATGGCTCATCTCTAGTGTCGACATGTGCTGTTTCAACGCCATTGCCGGCGCACAGACCGCTGCCATCCATTCCGGGCCGCTGCGTTCATTTACCTGCATTTCCCAGACGTTGACCCACTCCTTCTGTTCGCAAAGCGCCAGTATTTCGGCAATTGCGTAATCGGCGACACGCCGCCAGACCGCTGAGTTTTTAACGGCGCCCGGTGCAACCAGCGTGAGGGAAATCAACGGTAGCCGATAGCAGTTCAACGCCTGACGCTGCCTGGCGGCACGTTTATCGCGCGCTTGTAGCATCTCCTCCAGCGTAACTGCCTGGCCCTGGTACAGCAGGTCTGTGCCCTTCATCAGCCTTTAACCTGGCGAATCACGTCAATCACTGAACCGTCGCGATAACGCACCACAGCCACCACCCGATCGGTAAACTCAATCGGCTGCGGTTTACCGGTCAGTTGCTCGGCGCGCTGTTGCAGTTGTTCGATGGTCATCAGCGCCACACCTGCAGCACGCAGGTTATCAAGCAGATCCTGACGCGCAGGGTTCACCGCAATACCATGGTCGGTAACCAGCACATCAACACTTGCCCCAGGCGTGACGGTAGTCAGCACTTTTTCCACCACGCATGGGATTCGGCCACGGACCAGCGGTGCGGTAATAATGGTGAGATCGGCCCCTGCTGCCGTATCGCTATGGCCGCCCGATGCGCCACGCAGTACGCCGTTTGAACCGGTCATCACGTTAACGTTGAAATTCACGTCAATTTCCAGTGCGCTCAGCATCACCACATTCAGGCGTTCGCATGCCGCGCCTTTAGAGGCGGGGTTCGCGTATTGATTGGTTGAGATTTCAATATGATGTGGATTCTGCGCCAGCGAACGGGCTGCATCGCCATCGAATGATTGCGTATCCAGCAGCGCTTTGATCAACCCTTTCTCATGCAGATCCACCATGGTGCCGGTGATCCCGCCCAGGCCAAAACTCGCCGTAATGTTGTGGCGACGCATTTTGTCTTCCAGGAAACGGGTGACCGCCAGAGAAGCGCCACCGGTGCCGGTTTGCAGCGAGAAACCGTCACAAAAATAACCTGAGTGTTCGATCACATTGGCCGCCTGCCGGGCGATCAACAGTTCACGCGGGTTGCTGGACAGACGAATCGCGCCCGCGGTGATTTTTTCCGGATCCCCAACTTCGTCCACCTGTACGATCAAATCAACCTGATCCTGCGCGATACTGGCCGGATAATTGGGGAATTCGACCCACTCTTCAGTCAGGAGCACCACGCATTTAGCGTACTGCGCATCAACCTGCGCATACCCCAAAGAGCCGCAGCGTGACTTGCCGCTAAAGCCGTTCGCATTACCAAATTCGTCGCAGCACGGCACGCCGAGGAAAGCGACATCAATATTCAGCTCACCGCTCTGAATCAGTTTTACGCGGCCGCCGTGAGAGTGGATCTGTACCGGGTTTTCCATCAGGCCAGCGGAGATCTCTTCCCCTAACTTGCCGCGCAGCCCGGAGGTATAAATCTGCCGCACCACGCCATTTTTAATGTGTTCGATAAGCGGCCAGTGGGCATCAATTAATGAGCTGGAGGCAAGCGTCAGATCGCGGAATCCCATTTCCGCCAGCTTCGCCATCACCATATTGACAACTTTGTCGCCACCACGAAACGCATGGTGGAAGGATATCGTCATGCCATTTTTAAGCCCGGAACGACGGATAGCCTCTTCAAGCGAGTCACAAATTTTACGCCGACGCTTTTCCGTTTCACTGGCAAGCCACGGGCTGTTCGCTGTTACCCCCTGGTAGGGCTGTAATCCTTCCGGTACGACATATTGCTGGTTGAGCATGGTTACAGTCTCTTTCATGGTTCCTTCCTTAATCACGAATACCGGAAGCCGACAGCGCCACCACTTTGCGCGCGTGGTCGATAATCGGGCCGTCAATCATTTTGCCGTTGAGTGAAACGACGCCCAGACCGCGAGACTCAGCCTCTTCAGCGGCGGCAATCACCTCATACGCATGCTCAACTTCTTTACGTGTCGGAGAATAAGCCTGATGTAACAGCTCAATCTGACGTGGGTTCACTAAGGACTTACCGTTAAAACCAAGCCCTTTCGCCAACTGCACTTCCTTCAGGAAGCCTTCTTCATTATTGATATCCGACCAAACGACATCATAGGCGGCAATACCCGCAACGCGCGCCGCATGCAGCACTGCGCAGCGGGCGTAGAACAGCTCGGTGCCATCGCCCCGGCTGGTGCCCATATCCATCACGTAATCAAATGCCGCCAGCGCAATTGCCACCATGCGCGGGCTGGAGGTGGCGATATCGACGGCATTGACCACGCCTTTCGCTGATTCGATCGCCGCCATCAGCCTGGTACTGCCGACCTCACGTCCACATTCACGTTCGATCCGTTCGACCTGCGCTTCCAGCTCCAGCACATCGTTTTTGCTGTCGGTTTTCGGCAGACGCACGATATCCGCGCCACCACGCACGACGGCCTCAAGATCGGCCAGACCGAACGGCGTGTTCAGTGGATTAATGCGCACCACTTTTTCAACATCCTGATAGAACGGATGTTGAAGCGCGTGATGGACTAAAAGACGGGCGGTATCTTTCTCACGTAATGCTACGGCGTCTTCTAAGTCGAACATCACCGCGTCCGCACCGTAGACAAACGAGGTGCTCAACATGGCCGCATTTGCGCCGGGAATAAACAACATACTGCGACGAGGTCTCATAACGCACTCCATTGAATTTCCGTTTGTTCTGCAGCGCGTAACGCCGCCGCCTGCACTCGGGCGCGTAAAATACACTCCAGCGCGCCTTTGTCATCGACGCTAACCAGCGCGCGTTCAACGCCCAGCTTCGCCAGCGTTTCCCGAACCACCTGCTCAATCGCCGCGCCAAACTGCTGCTTCACCAGACTCTCTAGCTCCAGCCGAATTCCTGGCTCGCTGGATGGACCAATCCTGATCATCACATCGCTGGATTCCAGCGTGCCTGCCAGGGCATCTTTAATGATTTTCATTAGTTATGTTCCTTGTTAACGGTGTTACGTCATATGGTTTCAGTGTGTCTGGCGGCATGCCGCTGCAGATATGCCAGGGTGCCAGCAGGCACCAGCGCGCTTATTGCCGGCCAATTACGTTCGCTATACAGTTTTCTGACGCGAGAGGCGGAAATAGCCGTGCCGTTTTTCTCCACCCGCGCCAGCTCGACGACCTCAATAACCGGGCCGCTGCGCTTCGGATCGTGTAAAATGTCGTGCATCCGCTGGTTATAGGCACAGGTCAGAGGACAAAACGGCTCACTGCCGACAAAACGATGGGTAATCCCCAGCGCTGGAGCCAGATGTTCACGGAAGAGTTGCAGATCGATCTGGCAATGGCAGTCGTCCACAACCCCTTTTTCTTTGAGGAAATAGCCGGGAAACGTCGCACGCGAGATCATATAAGCGGAGCCGGAATGCAACGTGACGTTGTCAATGCCCGCGATTCCTTGTTCGATCAGCGCCCAACGGTCGGTATAGGAAAAAAATGAAGCATCTTCTTTGACTACAAACAGATGCAACCAGTCACAGGCCGCAGCCGCTTGCTCCACCAGATAACGGTGGCCCAATGTAAACGGATTGGCGTTCATGACGATGGCGCCGATCGTTTTTCCCGGTTGACGATAAAGCGCCAGTTGGCGACAAAAGCGCGCTAACCGTTCACTGCTGTTCTCCATTAACACCGCCAGCTCACCTGCCTGCGCAATGGGCCAAAACCCCGCGCCAGAAAACAGCAACCGATTTTGCGGCTTAGTGAACAGGAAAAGCTCGCTGCGGTTTAACTCGTAGGCCAATGTAAGCAGCTCAGTCAGCAGTTTGAGGCTGAGCCCTTCCCCTTGTAAAACCGGGGAAACGGCGATGCATTTCAGTACGTTTCCGGCCAGCGAGCCGCATCCAACTATCTCACCCTGCCAATATGCGCATACCGCGATTTCACAATCATCTTCCAGGGCGAGTCCCACGCCCTCCAGAAACATGGCGACCGACTCGCGACGCAATACATCCTTTTGCAAATAAATGCGTTTAAATATTAGATTCACTCTATTCTGCATCCGTCAGCAAATAACGTCGCATATTTCGCCAGTGTTTATATTATTCGTCTGGAATAGACATCACACTTTCCCCGCTGCCTTTATGACCTTTATAGTTTTTATTTCCTTAATTAATCAGAGTTAATAAAAACAATTAAATTAATTAAAAACACAACCATTCAGTGAAGATAGTCACATCTCACGGTTCATTGAATTTATTAGTATGCGCAGGTCTTGTTACCCATCAATACACAGGAAAATGTTTATGACCAACATGACCCAGGCTTCGGCTACGGAGAGAAAGGGGGCTAGCGATTTACTCAGATTCAAAATCTTTGGTATGCCGCTACCGCTTTATGCTTTTGCATTAATTACTTTATTACTTTCTCATTTTTATAATGCTATACCTACTGACTTAGTCGGTGGTTTTGCCCTTATGTTTGTGATGGGGGCCATTTTTGGTGAAATCGGCAAACGTTTACCGATCTTCAATAAATATATTGGCGGCGCACCGGTTATGATATTTCTGGTTGCAGCTTATTTTGTCTATGCTGGCATATTTACGCAGAAAGAAATTGATGCGATCAGCAACGTAATGGATAAAAGCAACTTCCTTAACCTGTTTATCGCGGTGTTGATCACAGGCGCTATCCTGTCGGTAAACCGTAAGCTGCTATTAAAATCACTGCTGGGCTATATCCCAACCATCCTCGCCGGGATTGTCGGCGCGTCCCTTTTCGGTATCGTCATTGGTCTGTGCTTCGGTATCCCGGTCGACCGTATCATGATGCTGTACGTTCTGCCGATTATGGGCGGTGGTAACGGCGCGGGCGCCGTGCCTCTGTCTGAAATTTATCACTCGGTTACCGGACGTTCTCGCGAAGAGTACTACTCAACGGCTATCGCCATTCTGACCATCGCAAACATCTTCGCCATTATTTTCGCCGCCCTCCTCGATATGATAGGCAAAAAATACACCTGGCTTAGCGGTGAAGGTGAGTTGGTTCGTAAGGCTTCCTTCAAAACCGAAGATGATGAAAAGGCCGGTCAGATTACCCATCGTGAAACGGCGGTTGGCATGGTGTTATCCACCACTTGCTTCCTGCTGGCCTATGTTGTTGCCAAGAAAATTCTGCCAAGCATCGGCGGCGTCTCTATTCACTACTTCGCCTGGATGGTTCTGATTGTTGCTGCGCTGAACGCATCAGGTCTTTGCTCACCGGAGATTAAAGCCG
This sequence comes from Salmonella sp. 5800, assembly GCF_046558195.1. Lineage (NCBI taxonomy): Bacteria > Pseudomonadati > Pseudomonadota > Gammaproteobacteria > Enterobacterales > Enterobacteriaceae > Salmonella > Salmonella sp. 5800. The sequence continues at coordinate 221,029 of NZ_JBGDOX010000008.1, forward strand.
GGGCGAAACGTCTTTCTGACTTCTTCTCCAAACAACTGCTGTGGGTGCTGATGGTAGGTGTAGGTGTTTGCTACACCGATCTGCAAGAGATCATCGATGCCCTGACGTTCGCGAACGTCGTTATCGCCGCGATCATCGTGGTCGGCGCAGTCGTTGGCGCAGCTATCGGGGGCTGGTTGATTGGCTTCTACCCGATTGAATCATCCATTACTGCGGGTCTTTGTATGGCCAACCGCGGCGGCTCCGGCGATCTGGAAGTGCTCTCCGCCTGTAACCGTATGAATCTCATTTCATATGCACAAATTTCCTCTCGTCTGGGCGGCGGTATTGTGCTGGTTATCGCCAGCATCGTGTTCAGCATGATGGTGTAAAAAAACGCACGGCGGTGTCTTTGCCGCAAATGACCTGGAGAAAAGTAGAGGCCAAAGCCAGAGGTGGCCAAGGGAAATCCACTCTACTCCTTAGCCGGATTCACCAGGAAGGTTGTCGTCAAGGCCACCGTCGTGCCTCTCATTATGGAAAATGATTCATGAATGAAGCTGTACTACTGGGTGAAGGTTTCACCCTGATGTTTTTAGGGATGGGGTTCGTACTGAGCTTTCTGTTCCTGCTCATCTTTGCCATTCGCGGCATGTCTGCCGTGATTACTCGCTTCTTCCCGGAACCCGTCGCCGCGCCCGCACCGCGCGCCGTTCCCGTCGTGGACGACTTCACCCGCTTAAAGCCGGTGATTGCCGCCGCCATTCACCATCACCGACTTAACGCTTAATTCCCGGAGGGATCCATGACTATTGCCATTACCGACGTCGTCCTGCGTGACGCCCACCAGTCTCTGTTCGCCACCCGCCTGCGCCTTGACGATATGCTGCCGATTGCCGCTCAGCTCGACGACGTGGGCTACGGGTCGCTGGAGTGCTGGGGCGGCGCCACCTTTGACGCCTGTATCCGCTTTCTCGGCGAAGACCCTTGGCTGCGCCTGCGCGAACTCAAAAAAGCCATGCCCAAAACCCCCCTGCAGATGTTGCTGCGCGGCCAGAACCTGCTCGGCTACCGCCACTACGCCGATGACGTGGTGGAGCGCTTCGTCGAACGCGCGGTGAAAAACGGCATGGACGTGTTCCGCGTCTTCGATGCCATGAACGACCCGCGCAATATGAAAGCCGCCCTGCAGGCGGTGCGCAGCCACGGCGCCCACGCCCAGGGCACGCTCTCGTACACCACCAGCCCGGCACACACGCTGCAGACCTGGCTGGACTTAACCGAACAACTGCTGGAAACCGGTGTTGACTCGATTGCCATCAAGGATATGTCCGGCATTCTCACGCCGATGGCCGCCTTTGAGCTGGTCAGTGAAATCAAAAAACGTTTTGAGGTGCGCCTGCACCTGCACTGTCACGCCACCACCGGGATGGCGGAGATGGCCCTGCTGAAGGCTATCGAGGCGGGCGTTGACGGCGTGGACACGGCGATTTCCTCCATGAGCGCCACCTACGGCCACCCGGCCACCGAGGCGCTGGTCGCCACGCTTGCCGGCACAAAATATGACACCGGGCTGGATATCCTGAAGCTGGAAAGCATCGCGGCGTACTTCCGCGAGGTGCGCAAAAAATACCACGCCTTTGAAGGCCAGCTGAAAGGCTACGACAGCCGCATTCTGGTGGCGCAGGTGCCGGGCGGAATGCTCACTAACCTCGAAAGCCAGCTGAAGCAGCAGAACGCGGCGGACAAACTCGACCAGGTGCTGGCGGAAATCCCCCGCGTGCGCGAGGACCTCGGCTTTATCCCGCTGGTGACCCCGACCTCGCAGATTGTCGGCACCCAGGCGGTGCTCAACGTCCTGACCGGCGAACGCTACAAAACCATCGCCAAAGAGACCGCCGGCATTCTGAAAGGCGAATACGGCCACACTCCGGTGCCGGTCAACGCCGCGCTACAGGCCCGCGTGCTGGAAGGGGGCGCTCCGGTGACCTGCCGCCCGGCGGACCTGCTGAAGCCGGAGCTGGCTGAACTGGAAGCGGACGTCAGGCGCCAGGCGCAGGAGAAGGGCATTACTCTGGCGGGAAACGCCATCGACGACGTGCTCACCGTGGCGCTGTTCCCGCAAATCGGCCTCAAATTCCTTGAGAACCGCCACAACCCGGCGGCGTTTGAGCCACTGCCGCAGGCGGAAGCCGCGCAGCCTGCCGCAGCCCCGGCAAAACCTGCCGCCTCCGGTATCTACACCGTGGAAGTGGAAGGCAAGGCCTTTGTGGTGAAGGTCAGCGACGGCGGCGATATCAGCCAGCTCACTGCTGCCACCCCGTCTTCCGCACCGGTTCAGGCTGCCGCCCCGGCAGGCGCCGGCACCCCGGTCACCGCCCCGCTGGCGGGCAACATCTGGAAGGTGATTGCCGCCGAGGGCCAGACGGTGGCGGAAGGCGACGTGCTGCTGATTCTGGAAGCCATGAAGATGGAAACCGAAATCCGCGCCGCGCAGGCCGGGACGGTACGCGGTATTGCGGTGAAGTCCGGCGACGCGGTTTCCGTGGGCGACACCCTGATGACGCTGGCGTAAGGACGAGGAGCGGAAATGGAAAGTCTGAACGCCCTGATTCAGGGGATGGGCCTGATGCACCTCGGCGCCGGCCAGGCCATCATGCTGCTGGTGAGCCTGCTGCTGCTGTGGCTGGCCATCGCGAAGAAGTTCGAGCCGCTGCTGCTGCTGCCGATTGGCTTCGGCGGGCTGCTCTCCAACATCCCGGAAGCGGGCATGGCGCTGACCGCGCTGGAAAGCCTGCTGGCGCACCACGACGCCGGGCAGCTGGCGGTGATTGCCGCGAAGCTCAACTGCGCGCCGGACGTGCACGCCATTAAAGAGGCATTAGCGCTGGCGCTGCCGTCGGTGCAGAGCCAGATGGAGAA